>NZ_JACLYY010000007.1:0-180544 GCF_016900595.1 Faecalicatena fissicatena | reverse complement strand
GATGACTCCTCTATACCATTAAAAGTGAATAATCCCACCCCTGTATATCTGGGGTACAGGCTTATTATACGAGGAGAGATGATATGACATTAGAGACATTTTTCAGGGAAGTGCCCAGGGCGGCCGTGGCCTTCTCGGGAGGGACGGACTCGGCCTTCCTTCTGTGGGCGGCAAAAAAACAGGGCTGCCAGATACAGGCCTACTATATACATACTGCCTTCCAGCCCCGGTTTGAGCTGGAGGATGCCAGAAGGCTGGCCGGAGAGCTGGGCATACCCATGCAGGTAATCGACATGGATATCCTGGGCGTGCCAGAGGCGGCGCAGAACGGCCCCAGGCGGTGCTACTACTGTAAGAGGGCTCTTTTTACGAGACTGCGGGAACAGGCGGCAAAGGACGGGTACACTGTTCTGCTGGACGGCACCAACGCCTCCGACGACGCCGGGGATCGGCCAGGTATGCAGGCCCTGCGGGAGCTCAGGGTGCGCTCGCCTCTGCGGGAGTGCGGCATCACAAAGGACATGGTGCGCAGCCTTTCCAGGGAGGCAGGACTTTTCACCTGGGAAAAGCCGGCCTACGCCTGCCTGGCCACCAGAATTCCCACGGGGACAGAGATTACCCGGGAGGACCTCCAGAGGGCAGAACAGGCGGAGACGGCTCTCATGGCGTTGGGCTTCCGGGATTTCCGGGTGAGGCTCTCCGGCGAGAAAGCCCGGCTCCAGGTGACCGGGGAGCAGATGGCCCTGGCAGTGGACAAGAGAAGCGAGATCGTGCAGGCATTAAAGCCGCTTTTCCAGGAGGTTCTTCTTGACCTGGAGGAGCGGAGCCCGTCTGTGTAGAGGAGGTAGACAAAAATGGACAATAAGCAGGATATACTTGAGCTGCTTCGGAGCGTGGCCCGTGGGCAGACTTCCCCGGAGGAAGCCCTTCTGTCGCTGAAGGAGGAGCCCTTTGAGGATCTGGACTACGCAAAGATCGATTTCCACCGCAGCGTCCGGCAGGGAGCGGCAGAGGTGATCTACGGGGCAGGGAAGACGCCGGAGCAGATCATCGGCATTGTGAAGACTATGGGAGAGAGAGGCTGCCGCAACATCCTCGTCACAAGGATCGGACAGGAGGCGGCAGACGAGCTGTCGGCGGTGGTTCCGGTGGACTATCACCCCATTCCCAGGCTGGCCATCGCCTTTCCGGAGGAGCGGCCCGGGAGAGGAAACATCGTGGTGGCCACAGGGGGGACCAGCGACATGGCGGTGGCCGAGGAGGCGGCCCTCACGGCGGAGGCCATGGGAAACAAGGTGACCCGGCTCTATGATGTGGGCGTGGCGGGACTTCACCGGCTCCTCTCCAACCTGGATGTGCTCATGAGCGCCCGCTGCGTGGTGGCGGTGGCCGGCATGGAGGGAGCCCTGGCCTCGGTGGTGGGCGGTCTGGTGGACTGCCCGGTCATCGCCGTGCCCACCAGCGTGGGGTACGGAGCCAGCTTCGGAGGGCTGTCGGCTCTTCTGTCTATGCTGAATTCCTGTGCCTCCGGGTGCAGTGTGGTGAATATTGACAATGGATTTGGGGCCGGCTATCTGGCCAGCATGATCAACCAGATGGAAAGCATAAAGGAGGACAAAAAATGAAGACACTTTATATTGAATGTAACATGGGTGCAGCCGGGGATATGCTCATGGCTGCTCTCTACGAGCTTCTGGATGACAAGCAGAGGTTTCTGGACAGGATGAACAGTCTGGAGCTCCCCGGCGTGCACCTGGAGGCGCAGAAGGGCTCCACCTGCGGTATTGCCGGAACACACATGGCGGTGACCGTGTACGGGGAGGAGGAGACAGAGCCGGAGGGGCCAGGCGTCCACGAGCATGGCCATGCCCACGACCACCATCACGACCATGCCCACGGCCACCATCACCATCACGCCACCCCGGGGCATATCGGGGAGCTGATCAGCGGGCTGGACCTTCCGGAGCAGGTGAAGGAGAACGCGAAGGCTGTGTACCGCATCATTGCCCAGGCGGAGGCGAAGGCCCACGGCTGCCCGGAGGGGGATGTCCACTTTCACGAGGTGGGAGCCCTGGATGCGGTGGCAGACGTGACGGGGGTGTGCTACGCTATGTATCTTCTGGGAGCGGAGAAGATCATCGTATCCCCTGTCCATGTGGGGAGCGGCACAGTCCGCTGCGCCCACGGCGTGATGCCTGTGCCTGCGCCGGCCACGGCCAACATCCTGGAGGATGTTCCCGTCTACGGTGGCGCTGTGAAGGGAGAGCTCTGTACTCCCACCGGTGCGGCCCTGCTGAAGTACTTTGCCGAGGAGTTCGGCCCCATGCCTCTCATGCAGGGAAGCCGCACTGGAATTGGCATTGGCACGAAGACCTTTGAACAGGCAAACTGCGTCCGCGCCTTCCTGGGGGAGTCCCTGGAGGAGACAGGCCGTGTCCGGACCATGCCGGAGCAGGGCGACGGAGGAGAGAGCAGAGAAGAGGGAAAGAATGGCGGCGACGGCGCCATCACAGAGCTTGTCTGCAATATTGACGACATGACACCGGAGGCGCTGGGATTTGCCTGCGCACGGCTGATCCAGGAGGGGGCGCTGGACGCCTACACCATCCCCGGGACCATGAAAAAGGGGCGGCCCGGCCATGTGCTGACCGTGCTCTGCGATCCCCGGGATGAGGAGAAGATGGCCCGGCATGTCCTGGAGGAGACGACCACCAACGGGCTGCGCGCCCGCAGGTGCACAAAATACTTCCTCAGGCCGGGGATGAAGACTGTCCAGACCCCATGGGGCCAGGTGCGGGTAAAGACGGCGGAGGGACACGGGATCTTTCACAGGAAGCCTGAGTACGAGGATGTGGCGGAGCTGGCCGAGCGAAACGGAGTTCCCTATGAGACCGTGTACCGGGAGACGCTGCGCCGGCTCGATGATAAATAAAACAGCAGAAAAAGGGAGTGACAGATAGATGAAAAAGCGACTGATTTCCAGTTTTCTCGCCCTGGCGCTGGCGGCGGGACTGCTGGCCGGATGCGCCGGCGGCGGGGCAGACTCCGGGCAGGAGGGCAGCTCCGGAAGGGATACGGACTCCGTGGTCATCGCCATGGGCCCCACCTCTGAGCCGGAGGCGGGATTTGACCCGGCCTATGGCTGGGGAGCCGGAGAGCATGTCCACGAGCCGCTGATCCAGAGCACCCTCACCGTGACCAACACAGACCTGACCATCGGGTATGACCTGGCCACAGAGTATTCCGTCAGCGAGGACGGGCTGACCTGGACCGTGAAGATCCGGGACGACGTGTCCTTTACGGACGGTGAGCCCCTGACAGCGGAGGATGTGGCGTTTACCTACAATACAGTGAAGGAGGCAAGCTCCGTCAATGATTTTACCATGCTGGACTATGCGGAGGCAGTGGACGGCACCACAGTCCTCTTCCACATGAGCCGGTCCTTCTCCATCTGGCCCTACACCATGGCCATTGTGGGGATTGTGCCGGAGCACGCCTACGACAGCCAGACCTACGGGGCCAATCCCATCGGATCCGGCCGATATATGCTGAAGCAGTGGGACAGGGGGCAGCAGGTGATCCTGGAGGCCAACCCAAACTACTACGGTGAGGCGCCCAGGATGAAGCAGGTCACGATCCTCTTTATGGAGGAGGACGCGGCCTTTCTGGCCGCCCAGGCCGGGGAGGTGGACGTGGCCTACACCTCCGCCACCTACTCTGACCAGGAGATCGGCGGCTACAGCCTGGCCTCCTACGCCAGCGTGGACAACAGAGGCTTTAACCTTCCTGCCGTGGAGGAGACAACGGACGAGGAGGGGCGGACCGTGGGAAATGATTTCACGTCAGATGTCCTTGTGCGCCGGGCCATCAATATGGGGGTGGACCGGCAGGAGATGATCGACAACGTGCTGAACGGCTACGGAAGTCCCGCCTACAGTGTCTGCGACCAGCTTCCCTGGTACAATGAGGCCTCCCAGGTGGAGTATGACCCCCAGGGAGCGGCGGATCTCCTGGACCAGGCGGGCTGGGGCATGGGGGATGACGGCGTCCGGGTGAAGGACGGGCAGAAGGCTGAGCTTCATCTTTTGTATTCCACCGGGGACACAGTGCGGCAGGCCCTGACAGCAGATTTTGCAAATCAGATGGAGGAGCTGGGCATTTCCTGCACCACCGAGGGGGTGGGCTGGGACACAGCCTACGACAGGGCCCTTTCCCAGCCTCTCCTGTGGGGCTGGGGCGCCCACACGCCCATGGAGCTCTACAACATTTACCACACCATAGAGGGCACAGGCTCCGCACAGTACTCCCCCTACGGTAACGCTGCCGTGGACAGCTACATGGATCAGGCCCTTGCCAGCAGCGATCTGGAGACCTCCTATGAGCTGTGGCAGAAGGCCCAGTGGGACGGCACTACGGGAGTGACCCAGGAGGGGGACATTCCCTGGGTGTGGCTGGTCAACATCGACCATCTCTACTGGGTGAGAGATGGGCTTACTGTGGCGGAGCAGAAAATCCATCCCCACGGACACGGCTGGTCTCTGGTCAACAACGTAGACCAGTGGACCTGGTCCACGGACACAGCCGCTGAGTAAAGGGTATACGAAAGGACTGATCATTTTGAGACACCGCCTACAGTTTACGGCGAAAAAATTACTGCGGATGGGGCTTTTGCTCCTGGGAGTCAGCATCGTCACATTTCTTCTGATGAACGCCTCCCCCCTGGATCCTCTGCAGACCAATGTGGGGCAGGCGGCCCTCGGCACCATGAGCCAGGAGCAGGTGGAGCGCCTGGAGGCCTACTGGGGCATGGACACGCCTCCCCTGGAGAGGTATGCGGAGTGGCTGAAAGGCCTGCTTTGCGGAGATATGGGTACCTCCCTTCTCTACCGGCAGCCGGTGGCCGCTGTCATCTGGCAGCGGCTGTCCAGCTCCCTTCTTCTCCTTCTGTCCGCCTGGATAATATCGGGTGTGCTGGGGCTGCTGCTGGGCGTAGCGGCGGGGGTGTGGAGAGGGCGCAGGCCGGACAAGCTGATCCGGGGCTGGTGCCTGCTTATCTCCAGCACGCCGGCCTTCTGGCTGGCTATCCTTCTCCTTCTGGTATTTTCTGTGTGGCTTGGCTGGCTGCCGGCGGGGCTCTCTGTGCCCATCGGCATGGAGAGCAGCCTGGTGACGGCCGGGGACAGGCTGCAGCACGCCATCCTGCCGGCTGTCACCCTGAGCATCACAGGGGTGTCGAATATTGCCCTGCACACGAGGGAGAAAATGGTGGATGTGCTGGAGTCAGACTATGTCCTCTTTGCCAGGGCCAGGGGGGAGTCCATGAGCTCCATCGTCTGGCGGCACGGGCTGCGGGGGGTATCCCTGCCCGCCATCACCCTCCAGTTTGGGTCTGTCAGCGAGATCATAGGCGGCTCCGTCCTGGTGGAGCAGGTGTTCTCCTACCCGGGACTGGGGCAGGCAGCCGTGACGGCGGGGCTTGGCAGCGACCTGCCTCTCTTGATGGGGATTACCCTCATCACATCGGCCATCGTGTTTGGCGGCAATCTGGCGGCAGACCTTCTCTACGGCGCGGTGGACCCGAAGATAAGAAGGAGGGCGGCAAAATGATGGAAAGACACTGGAACCGAAGAACAAGCACCCTCCTCTTTCTCGTCCTAGCCGTTCTCATACTGGCGGGGATCACGGCGGCGGGGATCTTCCTGGAAGAGGAGGCGGCTGTGACCGATTTCTCCCGGACCAACCTGGCGCCGGGAGGGGCGTTCTGGTTTGGGACAGACTGGATGGGGAGGGATATGTTTACAAGGACCATCGCAGGGCTCTCCTTAAGTATCCGGATCGGCCTTCTGACGGCGGCGGTGAGCGCGGCCGCGGCGCTGGCGCTGGGGACGGCGGCTGCCACCCTGGGGAGAAGGGCGGACAGCGTCATCTCCTGGTGCATAGACCTTGTCATGGGAATCCCCCACATCCTGCTTGTGATGCTCATCTCCATCGCCTGCGGCCGGGGCTTTGTCGGCGTCGTGGCAGGCGTGTCCCTGAGCCACTGGCCCTCCCTGGCCAGGGTGATCCGGGGGGAGGTGCTGCAGCTGAAGGGAGCGCCCTACATCCTGGTGGCGGAGAAGCTGGGAGTGTCAAAGCTTAAGGTGGCCTGCCGGCACATGCTGCCCCACCTGTTTCCCCAGTTCCTCACAGGGCTGATCCTCCTCTTCCCCCACGCCATCCTTCACGAGGCCAGCGTTACCTTTCTGGGCTTTGGCCTCTCCTCGGAGCAGCCCGCCATCGGCGTGATCCTGTCGGAGAGCATGCAGTACCTGACCACCGGGAGATGGTGGCTGGCTCTGTTCCCGGGGCTCTCTCTTGTGCTGGTGGTGGTCCTCTTTGCCCTGCTGGGGGAGAGAGTGCGGTATCTGCTGGATCCTGCCAGCGTTCATGAATAAAAGGAAGGAGGCGAAAGGATGGAAAAGTCAATACTGGAGGTGCGCCATGTGTCCATCTGGTTCACCCAGTACGAGCGGGGAACCAAAAGAAGAAGCCTGCCTGTGATCCGGGATCTGAACCTGACCGTAGGCGCAGGCGAGGTGGTGGCCGTGGTGGGCGCCAGCGGGTCGGGGAAAAGCCTTCTGGCCCACGGCATCCTGGGCATCCTTCCCTACAACAGCCATATGGAGGGAGAAATCCTCTACGGCGGAGAGCCCCTGACAAAGGAGCGGGCGGAAAAGCTGCGGGGAAACGGCCTGGCCCTCATTCCCCAGGGCGTCACCTACCTGGATCCCCTCATGAAGGTGGGATCCCAGCTTACCAGGGGGAGGAAAGATCAGGAGACAAAGGAGCGCTGCCGGCAGGTGCTGGAGCGGTACGGCCTTGGCCCTGAGACGGCGGACCTCTATCCCTTTGAGCTGTCCGGGGGCATGGCAAGGAGAGTGCTGATCGCCTCCGCTGTCATGGATGAGCCAAAGCTCATTATCGCGGACGAGCCCACACCGGGACTGGACGCCCGGGCGGCCGGCCGCATCCTGGGACATTTCCGGGAGATGACAGAGGGCGGCGCGGGGATGCTCTTTATCACCCACGACCTGGAGCTGGCCCTCACCATCGCGGACCGGGTAGTGGTCTTCTACGCCGGGGAGACCATCGAGGAGGCGGCGGCAGAAGATTTTCAGGAGGAGGGAAGACTCCGGCATCCATTTACAAGAGCCCTCTTTCGGGCCATGCCCTCCCACGGCTTTGCGCCCATCCGGGGAAGCCAGCCCTACCCGGGCACAGTCTCAGCCGGCTGCCCCTTTGCCGGACAGTGTAAGGCCTGCCAGAAAGAGTGCGGCGAGGCGGACCACATTCCTGTACGGCAGGTCAGAGGCGGGCTGGTGCGCTGCCTGTATCCGGAAAAGGAGGAAACAGTATGACGCTGGAAGCAAGAAATGTGACATTTTATTACAGAGGGAAAAAGAAGGCGCCGGTGCTGGACCAGTTCAGCCTGTCCCTGGACAGCGGGGAACGGGTGGGACTCAAGGCACCCAGCGGCCGGGGAAAGACCACCCTGTGCAGGCTCCTGGCAGGGTATGAAAAGCCGGTGAGAGGGGAGATCCTGCTGGATGGAAAGCCCCTGGGCTCCTACAGGGGAGCCTGCCCGGTGCAGATGGTCTGGCAGCATCCGGAGACAGTGGTGGATCCGCTGCTGAGGCTGGGGACCACCCTTTCGGAGGCTGGCGACGTGGAGGAGAGGCTGAAGGAGGAGCTGCATATCCAGGAGGGGTGGATGGACCGTTTCCCGTCAGAGCTGTCCGGCGGGGAGCTGCAGAGGTTCTGCCTGGCAAGGGCCCTCCACCCGGGAGTGAGATTTCTCCTTTGCGATGAGATTTCCGCCATGCTGGATCTGGTGACCCAGGCCCAGATCTGGCAGTTTCTCCTGGAGGAGTCGAAGAGGCGCTCCCTGGGACTTCTGGTGGTGAGCCACGACGACAGCCTGCTGGAGCAGGTGTGCACCCGGATCGTGGAGCTTCCCTTCCCCTCCTGGCGCATTTTTTAGGAGGCAGCCTTGACTTTCCGGCCCGTGTATGGTAATTTTGAATGGCTGAAAAAAGTTCCCTCTGGAGGGAACGGAGCGGACATAGAAACAGAATTTACGGAGATTTACCGCCGGGTAACGTCTTATTTATTCCAGTAGGCCTTAGTTGGAATAGATAGGGCGTTTTTTTCTGTGTCTGGCGGCAGCAAAGAAAAAGATTACATAGGAGGTATTTGATTATGGCATGGGTTTATCTTGTGATCGCAGGTCTGATGGAGGTGTTCTGGTCCACCTGCCTGAAGTTCTCGGAAGGGTTCACTGTGCTGAAATTTACAGTGCTGACCATTGTGGGAATGGTGATCAGCTTTCTCTTCCTTTCGCAGGCCACCAAGACGCTGCCCCTGGGCACGTCCTACGCCATCTGGACAGGCATCGGCGCCCTGGGGGCAGTGGCGGCGGGAGTCATTCTTTTCAAGGAGTCCGTCACCCCCGCCAGGTGTTTCTTTGTCCTTCTGCTCCTGGTGGGGATCATGGGTCTGAAGGCCACATCCGGACACTAGAAGAACCGCAGCAGGAGAAGGCCGGCCGCGCTGGCCGCTCCCGCGATGACGAGTGACAGCTCCTGGCCCGCAAGGTTCAGGAGGAAGGGGCACAGGATGGAGGCAAGGCCATAGCCGATCATGACCGCCCCGTAGTTTGTTCCCTGGTGGCGGGTGCCGAAGTGGTCCGACACCACGACTGGAAAGAGGCTCACCACGCCGCCGTACACCAGGCAGACGGCGGAGGCAAGGAGGGAAAAGAGGAGACCGGATGCCCGTGTGAGTCCGAGGACGGATATGGCGGACAGAAGATAGAGGGCAAAGAGCACCTTCCGGCGGCCGGTCCGGTCTGAGAGCCAGGGCAGGGCGAAGCGTCCGATGATGTTGGCCACGGAGGCGGCCATGACCGCTGCCAGAGCCTGGCCGGAGGTGAGGCCCCGCTCCATACCCAGGGACTTCATCACCGGGTTCACCAGCACGTAGGCCGGAACTGCCAGAGCCATGGTCAGGCTGATGACGTAGAAGGTCCTTGTGCGCATCATCTGGCCGGGGGTGTATTGCCTCCGGGACTGCTCCCGGATGTGGGGCGCCCTCTGCTTTGGCGGCTCTGTCACCAGGAGACCGCCCAGGCTCAGCACAGCGTAGATGGCGGTGACGCAGAGCATGGCGGTGCGGTAACCGAAGGAGGACAGGAGCCAGTCGCACAGCGGGTTCATGAGGATGCCGGAGATGCCCACCATGCCGATGGTGAGGCCGGAGACCATGCCCCGTCTCTCGGGGAACCAGGCCTGGGGCACGGCTGTCAGCATGCTGAAGGCGCACCCGGAGCCAAGGCCGCCCAGGGCTCCGTAGCCCAGGTCGATGAGCCAGGGCATGTGGAGGGGAGCCATGGCGGCCAGGAAGAAGCCGGCGCACATGACAAAGCTGCCCCAGAAGATAGTATTTCTGGCGCCGATCCGGTGCTGCAGATATCCGCCCAGCATGTTGCCGGCGGCAAAGATGCCGATGATGATGGTGAAGGGCTGGCTGGAGGCCGCTGTGGTGAGGCCGTACTCCTCCTTCACGCAGGGCTGAAAGACAGTCCATATATAGGGGTTCCCGTGGACGAAATTCACGATGGAGGCCACGGCGAGGATGAACCAGCGGTTCTTAAGGAGCTTCATCTCTTTTCTCCTTTCTCGCTTCAGATTGCGCTTTTGCACAATCATTATACCATGGACACAGAAAAGAAAGCGACGCGTCAGCTGGAAAATTTTTTGCTCCTGTGGTACACTTTTTTCAGGACAATCCGGATAGAAGGTGGTGCAAAAATGAAGATTGAGCAGGCTTCGATGGAAGATTTGGCGGAAATTATGTCCTTTTACAGCACAATGTGCGAAGTGCTGGGAGAAAAGGATTTTCTGCCCGATGGGAATAAGGGGGGCTTTCCTTCCCGGGACATGGTAGAGCGGGCTGTGGAAGACGGCTCCCAGTTTATCGGTATAGAGGATGAGAGGATCGTGGCGGCCTATATCATGGACCATGACTGCGACGAGGCCTACCACACTGTCCGTTGGCATATAAATGCCGCGGAAAATGAAGTGGTCATCCTTCACGCTCTGCGCGTCCTGCCGGACTACGGCGGAAGGGGTTTTTCTAAACAGCTTGTAAAGCACGCGATTGAGACTGCCAGGAGATGGGAACAGAAGGCCATACGCCTGGATTGCATCGTGGGAAATGACATACCTGTAAAAGTCTATCAATCTTTCGGGTTTGAGTATGTGGATACGGTCAGGATCACCTATGCGGATATAGGCGTTCCCATGGAGTTCAGGCTTTACGAGCTTGTCCTGCAAGGAAAGGGCGGAGAGTGAAAACAGATGATAAATCCCTCCTCCTGTGGTATAAATATCACAGGAGGATTTTTTTTATGGAAGACTATTCATATGTACTCCAGATGAAAAACAGAAAATTTTCGGACCTGTACCTGTGCTTCTGCGGCTATGCCAGGTGCCTGCCCCTCCACAGCTTTGGCCCGGCAGTCAGGCCCAACTATATCCTGCACTATATTTTGAAGGGGAAGGGCCGGTTCTCGGCCGGAAAGGAAGAACACCGCCTCCACGCGGGACAGGGCTTTCTCATTGAGCCGGAGGTGCAGACCTTCTACGAGGCGGATAAGGAGGATCCCTGGACCTACCTGTGGATCGGATTTGCGGGGGAGAAGGCGGGAGAGTACCTGCGGGATCTGGGGCTGAACAGCGGGCAGCTCATCTACCAGTGTGCCTGCGGGGAGGAGCTGGAGAGGATCGTCCTGGCCATGCTGGAGAACAAGAATTACACGGTGGCAAATGAGTACCTGCTGGAGGGGCTTCTCTACCAGTTCTTCTCCATCCTGGCCCGGAATATGGAGATCGAGGCGGACCGGGGCGGGAAGGACGACAATCTCTACATCCGCAAGGCGGTGGAGTATATCCAGCACCACTATTCCTACCCGGTGCAGGTGGGGGAGATCGCCGCCTATGTGGGCATCAACAGGAGCTATCTCTACACCCTCTTCCGGGACCAGCTCGGCATGTCTCCCAAAGAGTACCTGACCAGCTTCCGCATTACGAGGGCAGCCCAGCTTCTGGAGATCACCGAGCTTTCCATAGAGAGCGTGGCCCTGTCCTGCGGCTATCAGGATACCCTGGGCTTTTCCAAGATCTTCAAGGCCAGACTGGGAATGACGCCATCGGCCTACAGGAAGCGGAACGCGGAGCAGCAGAGGAAGACGAGAGAGGAAAACAGGGGGCCTCTTTAAGGAGAATGAAAATCTAACATTTTGACTGTTTTTTGTAACTTATTGTCCTGTTCTGACAGAGGCCTTCTGTATATAATAGATGCATAGATCGAAACGAGAAACATGCATTTTGGAAATGTATTGCAAAAAAACAGGAGGCAGTCAGAATGAACATCATATGGAGAGAAGAGAGCAGGACATTTCACCTGTACAATGACCAGGTCAGCTATATCATGAAGGTGCTCCGGTGCGGACAGCTGGGACAGCTTTACTTCGGAAAGAGAGTGCATGACAGAGACGATTTTTCCTATCTTCTGGAAAATCTGCCCCGGCCCATGGCGTCCTGCACCTTTGAGGACAGCAAGGCCTACTCCCTGGAGCATATCAAGCAGGAGTACCCTTCCTACGGCACAGGGGACTACCGCTCCCCGGCGGTGGAGATCCTGCAGGAGAACGGCAGCAGGATCAGCGCCTTTGTTTATAAGAGCCACCGCATTTCAGACGGAAAACCATCTCTTGAGGGACTTCCGGCCACCTACACAGAGGATGACAGCGAGGCCCGGACGCTGACCGTGACCATGGAGGACGCCGTCACAGGGATGACGCTGGAGCTGTCCTATACCATCTTTGCGCAGGGGGGCATTATTGCGCGCAGCGCCAGATTTGTCAACAGGGGAGAGCAGCCTCTTCACCTGACGACAGCCATGAGCCTGTGCCTGGACCTGCCGGATCACGACTATGACTGGATGCAGTTCTCGGGGGCCTGGGCCAGGGAGCGGTATCCGAGAGTGCGCCGCCTGGAGGAGGGCATTCTGTCCGTGGGAAGCAGAAGAGGACACTCCTCCCATGAGCACAACCCTTTCATTATATTAAAGCGCCATCAGGCGGATGAATTCCAGGGTGAAGCCATTGGATTCAGCCTTGTGTACAGCGGGAATTTCCTGGCTCAGGCGGAGGTCGGCTCCCACGACACGACGAGAGTTCTCATGGGCATCCATCCGGACGGCTTTGACTGGAAGCTGGAGCCGAAGGAGGCCTTCCAGACTCCGGAGGCGGTTATGGTGTACACAGACCGGGGGCTCAACGATCTGAGCCAGACCTTCCACAGACTCTACCAGAAGAGGCTGGCCAGGGGGTACTGGAGAGACAGGGAGCGCCCCATCCTCATCAACAACTGGGAGGCAACCTATTTTGACTTCACAGAGGGAAAGATACTGGAGATCGCAGGAAAGGCCAGAGAGTGCGGAGTGGAGATGTTCGTTCTGGACGACGGCTGGTTCGGAAAGCGGTGCAGCGATCGGGCCGGCCTGGGCGACTGGGTGGCCAATCGGGACAGGCTGCCCGGGGGCATTGCTGGTCTGGCACAGAAGATTGATGACATGGGCATGAAATTCGGTCTCTGGTTTGAGCCGGAGATGGTGAATAAGGATTCGGACCTCTACCGGGCCCATCCGGACTGGATCCTCCATGTGCCGGGACGCCCCTCCACCCACGGCAGATATCAGTATGTGCTGGATTTCTCCAGGAAAGAAGTGGTGGACTGCATTTACGGCATGATGGAAAAGATCCTGTCAGAGGCGAAGATTTCCTATATCAAGTGGGATATGAACCGGAGCATCACAGAATGCTACAGTCCCGCCCTCCCCGCAGACAGGCAGGGAGAGGTGTTCCACAGGTATATCCTGGGCGTGTATGACCTGTACGACAGGCTGACGCGGAAGTTCCCCTATGTGCTCTTTGAGTCCTGTGCCAGCGGCGGCGCCCGCTTTGACCCGGGCATGCTGTACTACGCGCCCCAGGCCTGGACAAGCGACGACACGGACGCGGTGGAGCGGCTGAAGATCCAGTACGGCACCTCCTACTGCTACCCTGTCAGCAGCATGGGAAGCCACGTGTCCACCTCTCCCAACCACCAGACAGGCAGGACTGCTCCCCTGCACACGAGAGCCAATGTGGCATGCTTTGGAACCTTTGGCTACGAGCTGGATTTGAACACCCTGACAGCAGAGGAGCAGGAGGCGGTGAAGGACCAGATCCGGTTCATGAAGGAGTACAGGCATCTCCTGCAGTTCGGTACCTTCTACCGCCTGCAGAGCCCCTTTGAGGGAAATGTGACTGCCTGGATGGCGGTCAGCAAGGATAAGAAGGAGGCCATCGCGGGCTGGTACAGAACCCTCTCCGGGGCCAACCTGGCCTACACAAGGCTGCCCCTCAGGGGGCTGGACCCGGAGGCCAGGTATGAGATCCAGGTGAGAAAAGAGACAGAGCAGCCCTTTGGCAGCTTCTACGGAGACGAGCTGATGAACATTGGCCTGATCACCACGGACGGAACCGCTGGGGAGGTGACAGACCGGGAGAATGCTCCGCGGGATTTCGACTCCAGGCTGTTCATCCTGAAGGCGGAGGAATAAAAACGGGATTTGCACTTGCCAAGCAGAGGAAGAACAGGCGTATTTTGCCCGTGCGGATTTAATCACGGGCAGGATGCGCCTTTTGCTGTTTGCTGTGCTGACACTTGCGTTTGAAACAGCATATGCCTATCCAAATGACCTGTCGGCGCTGGGAAATAAAGATCTGTGGAAAAAACTATGCGGCGGACAGCTATGCGTGGGGAACCGGGCAACATAGAATACTGGCACTGTGACGGCTCCTTTTTATATTCCGGGGTTAAATTCGTATTTCGTTACTTTCCAGATTATCAAGACCTGTACAAGAAGCAAAATACAGGAAACAATCAGGCCACATATCAACCCTGCTTTACCATACTCATAGACAGAATTCACGCTATAACTATAAAATACCCCTATTAAAATGGCAGATAATACCGGGATTAAATAATAGCAGCCATTCTTCTTTGTCAATATGTTCCAAAATTCTTTGTCTGTAATGCCTACCCGATATAAATTTAAAGCTATATGTTTTTCGTCATTTAATTCTGATTTCACTTTATAAAATATACTGATATTGGCCGTAGCAAAAAACATTGCATCCACAAAAAAGAGTAAGAAAGCCAGGACTTCTGAAGACTGCTTGGCAGTTTCATAGCTTTCAATTTTTGATGATAATGTGTATACATACTGATCTTCTTCAGATAAACTATTTTGTTTACTCATACTTTCCTGCAATTCTCTAATTGCTGTCCCTGATGTTTGCCAATCCCCAAACTGATACATAACTGCGGTTTCACACATGTATTCACTGGAATTTTCCTTAATCTTCATATAGTCCTGTTCATTTACAATAAGAGTCTTATCTGCCAGACTGCGACAGGAGTTCAGCAGTATTTTATTTTCTTGACCGTCTAATTCCAGATGAAGCTCGCTACCATCTCTGCATTTTACGGATATCTTTTTTACTGGCTGCAGATCATGTTCATATCCATCGTTTTCATCATATTGGAACAATTGGATGAACTGCCCTGGGGCCACCTTGAACTCACAGCCGAATTTGTCATTGACCTCATTAGACGGCAGAATGTTAAAGCTTTCATTTCTCAAGAAATCCAATGTTTTTTCTTCAGTAACGTTTACCCCATACTTATCCAAAATCTGAGTCATTTCACTCTTTGCCATATTATTGACCTGTGTAGAACGCACATAGAAAAGGTCATAAGGTGAGTATGCGAGCGCAGTATCTGCAAAGCTCGGAAAGGTCACTGCGCAATGTGCTGAAAAGAATATAACAACAATAAATAGAAAAGCAGAAATAAAACTTATCAGTCTCCATGATTTTATATACTGGAGAACAAGTGACAGGCTTATTTTCCACTTGTTATTTCTGTTTTTATAAAAAGTACAGTCAAAATTTCTGAATACAATGCTTAAACCGATGAATGCGATTCCAACACTTAAAAACCACACATTTGTACTTCCCAAATCATAATTATATATCATAATTGCAGCAGCCGATAAAATAACCGCCAAACCAATGATTAAAAACGCCGTGTTTCCCTTGCTTTTCCTTTCTTCCTTGTACCGTGCCTTAAAGAGATCCAACAACTGTGCATGTATAAGTTTGATAATATTCAAAAGCAGAATAATCGCAATCACTACAGCATACATTTTCCCTGAAGTCGTATAGGTGTCTATATGAAATTCCCATCCCATAGCGGACAATCCTATCACATTACGAAGGAAAAAGAAGAAAAAAACAGACAGGAGGGTACCCAGTACACTGGCACAGACAAAGCTGAGTACACCGATCACCAGGCACTCTGCCATCATGGTTCCGATTATTTCATATTCTGTCATTCCGAGTGTCATTAAAACAGCATATTCCTGTTTCCTGCTCTTAAAAAAAGCCTCATAAGTATATGGAATAAAAAGTATCATAAACAGTATAGTTAGAACCGTTGGTGCAAATACATTGCTAGAGATCATTGGATCAATTTTATTGCTGAACATGAAGGACTGATTCTGTCCGATTGATAAAAACGCCTGCAGAAAAGCTATGGTGAAACTATTACACAGTAAATATAACAGATAATTCTTACGATTAAACCAAACCATCTTTAAGAAAATACGAGCTTTTTCCATCAGATCATTCACCACCAATCTGTTTTAAAAAATCATAAATTTCTTCAAGAAAAACCTCTCTACTTTTTTTCCCTTTCTGCAATTCGGAAAATATGATACCATCTTTAAGCAAGATCACCTTATTACAGTAGGATGCCGCATAGGAATCATGGGTTACCATTACAAGTGTAATTTTAAATTGTTCATTTATATGGACCAGGTATTCCATCACATCTTTTGTTGATCTTGCATCCAGATTCCCCGTTGGTTCATCAGCCAGAATAATCCGTGGGGTATTGATCAATGCCCTTGCTATGGCTACCCGTTGCTTCTGACCACCGGAAATATCGGTTACGCTCTTATCTGCCAGATCGCTGATAGACAGAACATTCATTATTTTTTCAAATCTTTCTTCGCTGTTTTCTGTATTATTTTCCAAAATAAGCGGCAATAAAATATTATCTTTTACATTTAAGCTCTCTAAAAGGTTAAAATCCTGAAAGACCATACCTATATTATTTCTTCTGAAGATTGCCATTTGGGATTTCTTCATTCCTGTAATCTCTGTATGGTCGATCATAATACTCCCCTCATCAGCCTTATCAACTCCACATATCAGATTGATCAGCGTTGTTTTTCCGCAGCCGGAAGCTCCCATAACAGCTGCCATTTCTCCATGTGCAATAGAAAAACTCAATCCTTTGAGCACTTGCAGAGATTCTTCTTTATTAATCTGATATTTTTTCTTTAAGTTTTTTATTTTCAATAGCTTCTCATGCTCTTCCATGATGCATCCCCTCTTGCTGGATACTTTTGTCTATTTTCGATTGTACTATACTACCATTAGAAAGTTCAGTCAATTAAGCACACGAATCTTATCATTAAGCAAAGTGAATACCTGACGAAACGACTCGGAGCCGCCCTCACGGCGGCTCCTTTTGCTGACTTATATATCCTTCTCATCCAGCAGAAAGTCAATGATATTATAATGGACAATGCCATTCCTGCTCAGATCTACGATGTCGCTGCTGATCACATATTTCGGATAATTGTCATCGATATCGCAGTCAAAATCAATCCGGAAGGAAGGGATTACCGAGTGCCACTCTTTCACATGCTGGATTTCGTCAAAAAAGAGATGCTCTGCCCGTTCCGTGACGTACTGATAGAAGTGATCTGCATCCTCCAGCTTTTTAAAATGCCGGGACTCAAAATTAATCTCTATGATATTTTCCTTTGGCACTCCACGTCCTTTGTTGATTTTGTCATTATTATACCGTATACTTTTATTATAATCAACTTATTGTCTGCTTATACAAAGACAATTACACGTCCTTTTCCGGATTTCCCTGCTGCTCGTACCGCCAGGCTCTGGGGGAGACCCCGTACACATTCTTAAAGGCTCTGGAGAAATGGAGCTGGTTTGGATAGCCTACCGCGTTCCCCACGTCCGCGATGGACAGGGAGGTCATCTTCAGCAGCTCCCCGGCCTTGGACATGCGGTAGGAGATGAGGAACTCCTGGGGAGATTTCCCCACTGTGTCGTGGAAGATCTTTCCGAAGTAGCTCCGGTTTAGGTTGCAGAAGGCGGCGATGTCCTCCACAGAGATGTCGTTCTGGAAGTTCTGCTCAATAAATGCCATGGCCTCCCGGATGTAGAAGTCCCGCATCCGGTTTCCCTGGCTCTGGAGGGGGGAGGAGTTGGACTTGTTCAGGTAGTCCAGGAACAGATACAGGTGCCCGATCAGGTGGAAGGGGGACTCCTGGGAGTGGTTGGCGATGTAGACCATCTCCTCCATCATCTGCCGGGCCAGATCCTTGTGCCTGGGCCGGTATACGGGAGAGTTGACGGAGAAGCCGGAGGCCTCGATCAGCTCCTTGGCCTTCAGGCCGTCGAACTCCAGCCAGGTGTATTCCCAGGGCAGCTCATTGTCCGCTATGTAGGTGCAGATCTGGTGGGGGAAGATCATAAAGCCCTGGCCGCTCTTGATGTTGTAGGTGATAGACTCCTTTTTGGAGTTGTGGGCTGTCAGCGTCCCGGTCCCGGAGATCACGTAATGAAACAGGTAGTGGTTCCTGGCGGCGGGACCGAAGGAGTGAGCCGGGTCGCACTGCTCCCAGCCGTACTGGTACAGGCCCAGATCAATGAAATTTTCACTCGGAAAAATAGAATACAGAATATTGCTCATGACAGTACCTCCCGTGTTTTAAATATTATATATCAAAATGCTAGATGACATCAACATATAGATTGAAAACAAGTATTGTGGCATAAAACAAAAAAAACAGCGATATTTATAGACGCATAATGATATGTTAAAATATAGCTACCGTAAAAAGCAAGGCCAAAAAAAGAAAGGAGATATGAAAATGAGAGGAAAAAGTGCAAGGTACCTCAGTGCGGCGCTGGTCATTGTCATGACCGGCGGGCTGATGCTGTCGGGTTGCTCGGGAAAAAGCGAATCAAGCGGAAAGACCGAGATCGAGATCCTTCAGTACAAGCCGGAAGCAGCCACCTACTTTGACCAGGTGGAAGAACAGTTCAATGCCACTCACGATGACATCCATCTGACCATTGACTCGCCCAACGATGCGTCTACGATACTGAGGACAAGATTTATCAGGGAGGATTACCCGGATATCATCGGTATCGGCGGTGACATCAACTACTCCTACTACGTGGATGCGGAGATCCTGGCTGATGTGTCTGACTATGAGGGGATGGAGAATATCAAGGACTCTTACATCGACATTGCGGAAGGGCTGGAGTTCGTCCCCACAGACGGCACCTTCATTGTACCTTATGTGGCAAACGCAGCCGGTATCCTTTACAACAGGGATATGTTTGAGGAGCACGGCTGGGAGATCCCCACAAACTGGGGAGAGCTGATGAGTCTTTGTGAGGAGATCCAGGCGGAGGGCATTCTTCCCTTCTACTTTGGCTTCCGCGACACATGGACTTGTCTGGCGCCCTGGAACGGCATCGCCGTTGACCTGGCTCCGGCAGATCTGTGCAAGCAGGTCAACAGAGGAGAGGCAAACTTTACAGAGGGCTACAAGGAGGCGGCAGAGAAGTATCTCGAACTCATCTCCTACGGGCCTGAGGACCCCATTGCATACGGATACAATGATGCATGTACGGCTTTCGCCAGAGGCGAGTCTGCCATGTACCCCATCGGAAGCTATGCGGTTCCACAGATCCTCTCCGTGAATCCGGAGATGAACATTGATTCCTTTGTGATGCCGGCCAGCGACAATACAGAAGACAACACGCTAAACTCCGGTATCGACCTGGGCTTCTGCGTGACAGCAGAGTGTGAGAACAAAGAGGCGGCTTACGAGGTTCTTGACTTCCTTCTGGAGGATGAGAACATCCAGGCCTACATCGATGACCAGAACGCGGTTCCCTGCAAGGAGGGAGACTTTGAGCTGGCTCCTATGCTGGACGGCATGAGCGAGTACATAGAGACCGGCAACATGACAGACTACCAGGATCACTACTATCCGTCCGAGATGGCGGTGGATGCGCAGCTCCAGACCTTTGTCATCAACAAAGACGTGGACGCGTTCCTGGAGAAGTTTGACAGTGACTGGCTGCGCTACAACCGCGACATCATCCGTACAGTGGAAGAGTACGAGGAAGAGCACGGCAGCATCGAGTAGGAAAGGAGTGGGGATAGAATGAAAAATGAAAGAAAACGGACATTCCTGTTGATAACGATACCGATTCTGGCGTTGTTTGTCTGCTTCAACACCGTACCGCTGATCCGGGGCGTTATCTACAGTTTTACAAACTTTAAGGGATTTGGAACTTACGACTGGGTAGGTCTGAGAAACTATATTGACCTGTTCCAGGATCCCAGGGTGGGCGGTTCCTACCTGTTCACCTTCAAGCTGGCCATCTGCGCCACTATCGTGACCAACGTGATCAGTCTGATCCTGGCCCTGGGCCTGAACAGCAAGATCCGCGCCAAAGGATTTTTCCGGGCGGCCTATTTCCTTCCAAACGTGCTTGGCGCCCTGGTAGTGGGCTACGTGTTCCAGTACCTGTTTACCTACATCCTTCCGGCGCTGGGAGAGATGATGGGCAGCGAAGGTCTCAGCCAGAGCATGCTGTCTAATGAGAAGACTGCCTGGATCGCCATTATGGTGGTCTGCTGCTGGCAGAACATTGCCATGAACACCATTATCTATATCTCCGGACTTCAGACCGTGCCGGAGGACGTGTACGAGGCGGGTTCCCTGGACGGAGCTACAGGCTGGAAGCAGTTCAAACATCTGACCTTCCCGCTGATCATCCCGTTCTTTACCATCAACATGGTGCTGTGCGTGAAGAACTTCCTCATGGTGTTCGACCAGATCATGGCCATGACAAAGGGCGGCCCTGCACAGAGCACAGAGTCCATCTCATACCTCATTTACAATAACGGTATGTCAGGCGGACAGTTCGGCTTCCAGAGTGCTAATGCCGTAATCTTCTTCATCGTGATCGTGGCCATCTCCGCGGCTCAGATGAGCATCTCCAGCAGGAAGGAGGAGCAGTTATAATGAATAACAAAAAAGTAGTAGATAAAGTAAAGACAAACTGGCCGGTCATGGTCCTTCTGATCCTGGGCCTGAGCACCATCGTGTTCCCGCTCTATATGGCTGTCGTGATCGCTTTCAAACAGCCGTCTGAGATGACCAACAGCATCTCCGGCATCCTGTCCCTCCCGTCAAAGTGGAGTCTGGACAACTTTACCCAGGCCATGGAGGTCACAGATTTCTGGAGATCCCTGGGAAACAGTGTGCTGATCACCGTGGTGACCGTTGTGCTGTGTATCGTGCTCCACTCCCTGCTGGGATACGCCATTGGCCGCAACAGGGCTCACAGCAAGTTCTATAAACTTGTGTATCTCTTTGTAGTGAGCGGTATGTTCGTTCCGTTTGCTATCCTGATGATGCCTCTGGCAAAACAGACGGCAGAGATGGGACTTGCAAATTGGGCTGGCGTTATCATCCTGTATGTGGTATTCTATATGCCGATGAATGTACTGCTGTACTCCGGATACCTGGTGAACATCCCCATTGCCCTTGAGGAGGCTGCCAGAGTGGACGGCGCAAGCACATGGCGCACATACTGGAAGGTTATCTTCCCGATTATGAAGCCCATGCATGCGACAGTTGCTATTATTACAGCTCTGGCTGTTTGGAACGATGTTATGACACCCCTTGTTATCATGTCCGGAACAGGGCAGAACACGCTGCCTCTGGCACAGCTTAACTTCCAGACACAGTTCGGAACAAACTACAATCTCGCCTTTGCATCCTATCTGCTGGCACTGATCCCGATCCTGATCTTCTATGTGATCTGCCAGAAGCATATCATCAACGGCGTTGTAAATGGAGCTGTAAAATAATAAATACGTTCAGATGTATATTACTGCATCTGCCGGAGAGAGCGGGTGTGTGCGCCGGAGAGGCGCATAGGCCCGCTCTTTCAATTGAGTTATGTATTTGGTACATGCGTCAGTTTGAAAGAACATTTACAGAGCAGGAGAGAAAAAGATGAGCATTATTTACGATGAAAAGCAGAAGACGATTTCACTGCATACGAAGAACACGACTTACCAGATGCAGATTGACAGATATGGCTTTTTGCTGCACCTGTATTATGGGAGATACGCTGAGGGATGTATGGATTACCTGCTGACCTACTACGACAGAGGATTTTCCGGCAATCCATACGAGGCGGGGACGGACAAGACCTACTCCATGGATTCTCTGCCCCAGGAGTTCCCCTCCCTGGGCACCGGGGACTACCGGACGCCGGCCTGCATCATCAAAAATACGGACCGCACCTACTGCAGTGATTTCCGCTATGTGACCCACACCATCCGGGAGGGCAAGTATTCCCTCCCCGGCCTGCCTGCCGTGTACGCGGACGACAGTGAGGCCCAGACGCTGGAGGTGGTCCTGGAGGATCCGGTGACAGGGGTGCTGGCGGTGCTGCTCTACGGCGTGCTGCCCGAGTACGATGTGATCACCAGGAGCGTGAAGATCGTGAATGCCAGCAAGGGCTATATTTCTGTGAAAAAGCTGGCCCCGGCCTGTCTGGATCTCGTGGGAGGAGATTATGACTTCCTCACCTTCTACGGGCGCCACGCCATGGAGAGAAACTGCCAGAGGATGCCTGTGGGACACGGCACTTCAAAGATCGGAAGTCTCAGGGGAACCTCCAGCCACCAGTACAATCCGGCTGTCATCCTGGCGGAGCACGACGCCACTGAGGATGCGGGAAGCTGCTACGGCATGGCCTTTGTCTACAGCGGCGGCTTCCAGAGCGAGGCGGGCAAGGACCAGTACTCCCAGACCAGACTGCTCATGGGCTTCAGCGAGGAGCAGTTCGCCTACCCCTTAAATCCTGGGGAGGATCTCCAGTCTCCGGAGGTGATCATGACCTACTCGGGAGAGGGACTGGCAAAGCTGTCACAGAATTTCCACCGCTGCATCCGCACACACCTGTGCAGAGGGAAATATAAGGAGACAGTGAGGCCCATCCTCATCAACAGCTGGGAGGCGTCCTACTTTGACTTCACAGGGGAGAGTCTTCTTGCTCTGGCCCGGCAGGCGGCGGACTTAGGGATCGAGATGTTCGTCCTGGACGATGGCTGGTTTGGCAACAGGGACAGCGACCTGCGGGGACTGGGAGACTGGAAGGTCAACGAGAAGAAGCTGGGCTGCAGTCTGGGCGAGCTGATCACAAAGATCAACGGCATGGGCATGAAGTTCGGCATCTGGATCGAGCCGGAGATGGTCAATGAGGACAGCGAACTGTACCGGGAGCATCCGGACTGGGCCTTTGTCATACCGGGACGGCGGCCTAACCGCTCCAGATACCAGCTTGTCCTGGATTTCTCCAGAAAAGAAGTGGTGGACTACATTTATGAGCAGATCTGCGCTGTCCTGGATCAGGGCAATGTGGAATATATCAAGTGGGATATGAACCGGAGCCTTGCGGATATATACTCCGCCACAGCGGACAGCCAGGGGCGGGTACTTCACGACTATGTGCTGGGGCTCTATGATTTCCTGGAGAGGCTGGTGAACCGGTATCCCAATATTCTGATCGAGGGCTGCAGCGGCGGCGGTGGACGCTTTGACGCCGGCATGCTCTACTACACGCCCCAGATCTGGTGCAGCGACAACACGGATCCCATCGACCGGCTGGAGATCCAGTATGGAACCTCCTTCATCTATCCGGCCTCCTCTGTGGGAGCCCACGTGTCCGCGTCGCCCAACCACCAGACAAGGAGGGTGACCTCCATGAAGACGAGGGGCATGGTGGCCATGGCCGGCACCTTCGGCTACGAGCTGAACCTAAACGAGTTGGGCGAGGAGGAGAAGGACGAGATCCGGCGCCAGATCGCGGAGTACAAGAAGTATGCGGCTCTCGTGCAGCGAGGCACCTACTATCGGCTCACCAATCCCCAGACCGACAACCAGGGGGCCTGGGAGTTCGTGTCCGAGGACCAGAGGGAAGCCCTTGTGCAGGTGGTGGGCATCAAGAAGCACGCCAACATGACCGTGGACTACATCAAAGTGAAGGGCCTGAAGGAAAATACCATGTACCGGGATACGGAGACAGGCAGGCTGTACAACAGCACGGCCCTGCGTGAGGCGGGCGTGCCCAAGCCGGTGCTGGAGGGAGAATACCAGGCCTACCAGTGGCATTTTGTATGTGAAGACTAATCCAAATCATTGTAAACGGGGGATGAGACAGATGGCAGGAACAACGAAGAAGAAAAGCGTGACGGCAAAGAAGCCGGCGGCGAAGAAGACAACCGCGGCAGCGAAGAAGACAACTGCGGCGGCGAAGAAGCCGGCAGCTAAGACCAGGGAGACGGCGGCCCAGAAGAGAGATCGGGAGAAACGGGAGCAGTCCGACCGCGTTTTCGCAAAGCGGCTGGGACGCCACCACGATGAGCTGCGGTGGCTGTACATGGAGCTGTACGGCAATGATGATATGTTTGCCGAGCTCTGCGATCAGATGAAATGGTACTATGACCAGAGAAATGACAAGCTGAAAAAGCTGGACGCCCAGAGAGAGGCGGAAGGTGAGTGGTACCGGAAGAGAGACATGCTTGGCATGATGATGTACATTGACAATTTCGCCGGGAATATCAAGGGTGTGCAGGAGAAGCTTCCCTATCTGGAGAAGTGCAATGTGAACTACGTGCACCTGATGCCCTTCCTGGACTCTCCCAAGGGGCGGTCCGACGGCGGCTACGCTGTGGCCGATTTCCGGAAGGTGAAGCCGGAGCTGGGAACTATGGAGGATCTGTCAGAGCTGGCGGAGAAATGCCATGAGAAGGGAATCAGCCTGTGCATGGATTTTGTCATGAACCACACCTCCGAGGACCACGAGTGGGCCAGGAGAGCCCGCCAGGGGGACGGCGAGTACATGAGCCGCTACTTCTTCTACGCGGATCCGGCGATCCCCAGGGAGTACGAAAAGACCGTGCCCCAGGTATTCCCCACCACGGCTCCCGGCAACTTCACCTATCTGCCGGAGATGGGACACTATGTGATGACCACCTTCTACCCCTACCAGTGGGATCTGAACTATAGCAACCCGAGGGTGTTCAATGAGATGATGTACAACTTCCTCTACCTGGCCAACCAGGGAATGGATATTATCCGCATCGACGCGGTGCCCTATATCTGGAAGCAACTGGGGACCAACTGCCGGAACCTGCCCCAGGTGCACACCATCGTCCGCATGATGCGCATGATCGGCGAGATCGTGTGTCCGGGCATTGTGCTTTTGGGCGAGGTGGTCATGGAGCCCAAGGAGGTGGCGCCCTACTTTGGCACAGTGGAGAAGCCGGAGTGCCACATGCTCTACAACGTGACCACCATGGCCACTACCTGGCACACTGTGGCCACGAGGGACATCCGCCTGCTCCGGAAGCAGATGGACGTGGTCTGCTCTCTTCCGAGAGAGTACACCTTCCTCAACTATCTGCGGTGCCACGACGACATCGGCTGGGGCCTGGACTATGCATCCCTGAAGGAGTGGGGCATGGAGGAAGTCTCCCACAAGAAGTACCTGAACGACTATTTCCAGGGCAAGACTCCGGGAAGCGTCAGCAGAGGCGAGCTCTACAATGAGGACCCGGTGACCGGGGACGCCAGGTTCTGCGCCACCACCGCCTCCATGTGCGGCATGGAGAGCGCGGGCTTTGAGCAGAATGAGGAGAAGATGGACTGGGCCATCCGCAAGGATCTCATGCTCCACGCCTACATGTTCACGCAGTCCGGCATCCCCATGCTCTACAGCGGGGACGAGATCGGCCAGGTGAACGACTACACCTACAAGGATGACCCGGACAAGGCACCTGACTCCCGGTACATCCACAGAGGAAAATTCTGCTGGGAGCTGACAGAGCACATTAAGGATAAAGACAGCGTGCAGGGCCGGATCTTTAACGGGCTGGAAGAGCTGGAGCGGATCCGCAGGACAGAGGCCGTGTTTGACGCGGACGCGGAGGTGTACACGAAGGACTACAGCGATCAGTCCATCCTGTGGATCGTCCGCAGGTCCGAAGGGGAGGAGCTCCACGCTGTGTTCAACTTCAGCGACCAGGGGCGCACTATCTGGATGCCGGAGAAAGCGCGGTACACGAACCTCGTGACAGGCGTCACCAGGGAAGTGGAGACAGTGGAGCTGTCCGGCTGGGATTTTGTTTGGATGAAGAGATAAAAAAATAGGGGAAGGCAGACAAGAAGAGTCCGCAGCGTCTATGGCTGACGCTGCGGACTCTTTTCCGCATGGGCGGACTTCGCGTACTCCCTGGGAGTGCAGCCCATGAATTTTCGGAACAGCTTCGTGTAGTAGGAGGGGCTGGAGAACCCGCACTGCATGGAGATGTCTGTGATGCTGTCTTTTCCCTGGGCCAGAAGAGGGATGCTCTTCCGGATGCGGTAGTGGAGGAGATAGTCGAAGAGGGGCTGGTTCATATTCCGCTTGAACAGGCGGCAGCACTCGCTCTTGCACATGTTGACACAGACGGAGATGTCCTCCAGGGAAATGTGCTCCATATAGTGCTCGTGGATAAAGGTGACGATCCGGCGCAGCCGCTCCAGCTCCCGCACGTCCCCGGAGGAGGGGCGGGTCTCCAGATCCAGGTGGTCAAAGAGCAGGATCCAGATCTGGTAGAGCTCTGTCAGAAGACGCAGCTCGTAGGAGCGGGGCGGATCCTGCCAGAGCCGGCGGATGGCGGTCAGGTGGGAGAGGACCTCCCTCTCCCAGGGCACATCCGGGAAGAAGGAGGCAGAGGGGAGAAGCGGGTTCTCAGTCACGGGCTGGACGTACTTGGTCTGCAGGAGGCTGGCCTCGTAGCCGTACAGAAGGGAGGGGTTGACTGTGACGGACAGATAGGAGCAGTCCCGGCTGTTTGCGTGGCGCCCCGCGTGCAGCATGTTGGCATTGCAGAAGATCCCGTCCCCCTCCTTTAAATGATAGGTGTGGTCATTGATCTGGTACAGGATCTCCCCCTTCAGGATCAGGGTAAACTCGATCTCAGGATGCCAGTGGCAGGCAAAGCTTCCCATCTCGTAGGCGTCCAGCCGCTCCGGGCTGACAAGCACGGGGAAGGAGTAATCCCCGTGGGATTTGAGCTCTCGTCCATCGTTCCGCAGTGCGATCTGCATAGTTTCTCTCCTCCTGTTTTCTTACACAGTTTTTCAGATTCTTACCGAGTATTCGCAGTCTTCTTCAGCAGCCTCTCGTGCATCACAAACATCAGCACAAGGATGACCAGCAGATAGAATGGAAAGAGAGAGATGCTGATGTGGTTCGCGATCAGGCCAAACAGGGGAGGAATGAGGCAGGTGCCCACGTAGGCGGAGGCCATCTGCACGCCGATGACTGCCTGGGATCTGTCCGCTCCGAAGTGGGCCGGCGTGGAGTGGATGACACAGGGGTACACAGGGGCGCACCCGAGACCAATGATGATCAGGCCGGGAAGGGATGTGCCGCCGCCCAGAGGCAGGAGGATGATCAGCACGCCCGCCAGGATCAGCACCAGCCCCAGGCGGATCATCTGGGTGTCGTTGAAACGCATGGTGAGAAAGCCGCTGACGCCTCTCCCGATGGTGATGCCGATGAAGAAGAGGCTGGCGCAGAAGGCGGCGGTCTCAGAGGGGATCCCCTCGTGCAGGGTCAGGTAGCTGGAGGCCCACAGGCCGGCTGTCTGCTCCAGGGCGCAGTAGCAGAAGAAGGTCACCATCACCTCTCTGGCGCCGGGAATGGAGAGGATCTGCTTCAGGGACAGGGGCTTTTTCGGCTGCCGCGCGGTCTCCTTTTCCGGAGCCGGGGTGTCCGCCGCAGGACTTTTGCCTGCCTCCGCTCCGGAGATAGAGCGCCTGTCCTTCCAGAGGGGCAGGCTGATGAGCAGAATGGCTGTGAGCGCCACCTGGAGGATGCCCACGTACCGATAGCCGGTATTCCAGGAGGCTCCTCCGGAGAGGACAAGGCCCATGATGTAGGGACCGGCGGAGGCGCCCACGCCCCACATGCAGTGGAGCCAGCTCATGTGCCAGCTGGTGTAGTGGAGAGCCACATAGTTGTTGAGGGCCGCGTCCACGCTGCCGGCTCCCAGGCCGTAGGGAATGGCCCACAGGCACAGAAGGATGAAGGAGTGGCTGAAGGAAAAGCCAAAGAGGGCAGCCGCTGTCATGGCCACGCTGATGGCTGTCACCCGTCCCGGCCCCAGGCGCAGGGTCAGCCGGTCGCTCTGCAGGCTGGACACGATGGTGCCCGCCGCGATGATCATGGAGATGATGCCGGCGTAGGACACCGGCACCTGGAATTCCTGGTACATGGAGGGCCAGGCGGACCCCAGCAGTCCGTCGGGAAGGCCCAGGCTTATAAAGGCAAGGTATATGATAGCTAAGAGCAGATGAAACATGTTGTGACAGTCCTTTCTGTTGATCCCTCATATCTTACCTCACCGTCGGCAGACACGTCAATAGTGGACAGGTGGGCGGGATTTTCGTAGTCTTTTCCGTAGCCGTCGTCATCGTAGAGCGTGTAGCGGCATGTGCCCGCCGGGTAGGCGATGAGCTGCAGGCGGGAGGCGTCCAGCTTCTCCACGTTCCTGGCTGTCTGTGCCAGGGGCAGCAGGTGTCCTCTGCGGACAAAGAAGATGAGCTCATTTTCAGCCACAGGCACGTAGTGGTGTCCGGCGCCCATTTTCTCACAGCGGAAATCGTCCGGTCCGGAGGTGGTCACGCAGAGCATGTCTTCCGGCAGGTATACGTAGCGGCCGGCGGCGTTCTGCTGGCAGACGGGAGCCAGCATGAGGCTCTCCCCGAGGAGGAGCTGATCCTCCACCTGGGCTGCGTGTGGGTCCTCCGGGTAGGCGAAGGAGAGAGGCAAAAAGAGCATCTCATCTCCCAGGGCCGCCTTCATGTACTCGCTGTACAGGTAGGGCAGCAGGCAGTAGCGGAGCTTGATGATCCGGCCCAGAGCCTCTGCGTTGGAGAAGCGGTAGGCCTCCTGCATCCTTGTGCCCATAGCGGAGTGGTTCCGCATGAGCGGGGTGAAGATGCCGAACTGGAGCCAGCGCATGACCAGGTCCTCCGTGGTGTCCGCGCCGAAGCCTGCCAGATCCGCTCCCGTGTAGAGGAAGCCGCACATGCTCAGGGAGGGCATCATCTTTACGTTCATGAGCAGGTGGGACCACCAGGACAGATTGTCTCCCTGCCAGATGCCGCCGTAGCGGTGCATGCCGATGTAGGAGGAGCGGGAGAACATCAGGATGCGCTTGTCCGGCTCCAGCTCCTCAAAGGCCTCCCCGGCGGCCCGGGTCATGTTGTAGCCGTAGAGGTTGTGGACCTTGTCGTGGCGGATCCTTGGGAGGCCGTTTCCGGGTTCGTGGTAGAAGCTCTGGTAATCCTCCGGGTTGTTGGCCAGGGTGTTCACAAGACCCAGCAGATGGTTGTTCTTATCCAGATCCAGGTTCTGGCCCTTCATGGAGGCCACCTCGTCAAACACCTTATTTAAGCGCTTCTCTGAATAGAAGATGGCGGGCTCGTTCATGTCGTTCCAGAAGCCGTCAATGCCCTGGTCCAGGAGGAACCTGTATTTCAGGCCGAACCATCTCCTGGCGGCCGGGTTCAGCATGTCCGGGAAATGGGCCCGTCCCGGCCACACGGCTCCCACGAAGTCGGTGCCGTCCTCCTCCTTGCAGAAGTAGCCTTTCTCCACGCCCTCCTCGTAGACGGAGTAGCCCTCCTCGATCTTCACGCCGGCGTCGATGATGGGGACAAGATGGATGCCCTCCTTTTTCATATCCGCGGCCAGGCCGGGGAGATCCGGGAATTTTTCCGCGGACACGGTGAAGTCCTCATACCGCTCCATGTAGTCGATATCCATGTAGATGGCGTCCAGGGGGATGCCGGCCTCCTTATATTTCGCGGCCACCTCCCGCACATCCGCCTCGTTCCTGTAGCCCCAGCGGCTCTGGCCGTAGCCGAAGGCCCACTTGGGAGGAATGTAGCTTCTGCCGATCATCTGACGGAAGGTGTGGACGATGGAGAGGAAGCGCCTATCCTCCTCCTCGATGACATAGATGTCCAGATCCCAGTCCGTGGGCGTGATGCGCAGCGTATCCTTCTGGGTGTAGCCGATGTCAAAGGTCAGGTATCCGGGATAGTCGATGAAAAGGCCGAAGGGGTGGGATCCCCCGATCATCAGGAAATTGTGTGCCCCGTAGAGGGAGTGGGTGGTCTCCAGGTGGTGGGGGTCATCGGAGCAGTTGCTGGTGTAGCTCCAGCCCCTCTTGTTGATACCTCTCACCTGCTCGCCCAGACCGTACACGGGAGCACCCTCCTCCATGGTGAGGACCAGGCTGTCGCCCTCTCTGGTGAAATAGGGGAGAGCCCCCTCGGACGCGGGGATCTCTTTTACGACTGCCTCCGTGGGGAAGGGGTTTCCAAAGGTATATTTGCGGATCATATGCTTTTTCTCCTTTCGGTTCGATTTGTAATATGCTACTATTATATAAGTGAAAAGCAGGATTTACTTGCATATTCCTAGCAGTTTTTGACACAATCCTGCCATGGAGGAAAAGATATGGAGGAAAAGAGACAGTACCTTGAGAAGCGCCATCACGGGACCAGCCTGTTCCCGGCGGACTATTATCACTGCGTCTACCCGGCGGGACTGGCGGGCCTTCCGGTACACTGGCACGAGGAGTTTGAGATCACACGGGTACGCCGGGGGAGCTGCACCTATCTCATTGACCTGGAGCCCTGCCAGGTGGGGGAGGGGGATTTCCTCTTTCTGCCGTCAGGGATGCTCCACGGGATACCGGAGGGGAAGACGAGGCTGCTGGAGACCGACAGCTTTGTCTTCCATCCCTCCCTGCTGGGAGGCAGGGCGGATGCCTGCGGGGTGAAGTACCTTGCCCCGGTGGAGAAGGGAGAGATCCGCTTTCCTCCGGTGATGAGGGCAAAGGGCAGCAGTCCGGAGTTCTCTGAGAGGATGGAGAGGCTGTTTGACAGGCTAAAGGAGAGCTTTGCCAAAAGGGAGGAGGGGTATGAGCTGGAGGTGAAGGCCGGACTTCTGGAGATCCTGCTCCTTCTGTACAGGCAGGTTCCCTTTGAGAGAAAAAAACAGGAGAACCGGGAGGTCATTGAAAAGCTCCGGACGGTTCTCCAGTATATAAAGGAAAATTATCAGCGGCCCCTGAGCGTGGCCGAGCTGGCCGGGGTCTGTCACTTCAGCGAGTACTATTTTATGCGGTTTTTCAAGCAGCACATGAATATGACCTGCGTGGAGTACGTGAACCAGTACAGGATGGAGATCGCCGCCGGCAGGCTGGCCGGGGAGGAGGCCAGCATCACGGACATTGCCCTGGATACAGGCTTTAACAACCTTTCCTATTTTAACCGGGTATTCCGGAGGAGCTTCGGGATGACGCCCAAAGCCTACAGACAAGCGCTGTCACAAAAGTCAGCGACTGGGCAAGAGGAATACTCAGCCACACGCCGCTGAGCCCGGCCATCCTTGGCAGCAGAAGAAGGAGCAGGAAGAGGAATACCGGCTCCGCGTACACCAGGATGTAGGACAGGAGCGTCTTCTCCGTGGCGTAGAAGGCGGAGGTGGTGACCCGCACAAGGGCCAGGAAAATGAGGCTGACAAGGAAGCGGGGAAGCACCTGGCCGGCCTCTGCGCGGACCAGATCCGAGGCCCCGAAGAGTCCTCCGATCTGATACCGGCCAAGGAAGATGAGGACCATGCAGGCGGCTGCTATGCAGACGCCGCTTATGTAGGCAAGGCTGCACACCTTTTTCATATTTTTCAGATGGTTTTCCCCGTAGTATCTGCTGATGAGGGGCTGGCAGCCGTCGCCCACGCCCTGAAGCAGAAGGTACACGATGACGATGACATACACGATGCAGGCGTAGCAGGCAGCCGCTTTTTCCCCGCCGTAGTCCATGAGGAAACGGTTCATGAGAATGATCGTGATGTTGGGGGAGAAGGTGATCCCGAAGGGGGACAGCCCAATCTTCAGGATGCCGGTCAGCAGCCCCTTCACCCTTTCCCGGGAGAAGACAGAGCGGACCAGGTGGAAGGACACGCCTCGGCGCAGAAAGAAGAGCAGTCCTCCCGCCATGGTCACTGCCTGGCCGATGAGGGTGGCCAGAGCCGCTCCCGCCACCCCCTCGTGGAGAAGCCAGACGAACACATAGTCCAGCACAATGTTGGTGAGAAAGCCAGCCACCATGATCATCATGGCGTAGAAGGCGCCTCCCATGTTGCGGATCAGGGGTACCAGGCCGGTGCCGAAGATCTGGAACACAGAGCCGAGGACGATGATCCGCAGGTAGGAGATCCCCAGCTCCAGAATCTGTCCGGAGGTGCCCAGGGCTGTCAGGACAGCCGGGGCGGCCAGGTAAAAGACGAGAGTGGAGACGAGGGAGGCGGCCAGCAGAAGGACTACTGTGCTGTCTGTGTAGCGCTTTGCCTCCTCCTTTTTCCCGGAGGCCAGACGGATGGAGTAGTGCACGGCGCCGCCCATGCCGATGCCGGTGCCGGCGGCCTGCAGAAGAGCCACCACCGGGTAGGCGATGTTGATGGTGGTCAGCCCGGCGTCGCCGATGCTGTTTCCCACAAAGAAGCCGTCCACGATGGAGTAGACGCCGGACAGGGCGAAGGCCAGGAGCGAGGGGATTACATAGCTGAAAAATTCTCTATAAAGCTTCATATTCCATTTCCATTCCTTTCCTAAAATATTGACAGAACAGATCCATTCCGCTGATCATGGCGTCCACAAGGGCGGGATCCATCTGCTCCATGATAAAAAGCTCCAGTCTTTTCAGGTCCGCCAGGGTGCTCTCGCAGAAGAACTGCCCTTCCTTTGTGAGCCGTATGGCCTTGCTGCGCCGGTCCTCCTCCACGGGGACAAGCTCCAGAAGGCCCTTCTTCGCAAAATCCTTCAATATTGTGTTGACGGTCTGCTTGGGGAGGGCCCAATCCTGGCAGATGGTCTTCTGGGTACAGGATGCGGGAGCGCTGCCCGCGACGGCTATCAGGACTGTCAGGCTGTTGTAGGTCAGTCCCCGGCGTCTGGCCCATCGCTCGTACAGGACGGTCGTCTCCTGCCAGAGATTGTAATATTTCTCCAAAGATTTTCTGTTTTCTGTCATAGTGCCATCCCTCCTTGTGAAATCATGTAAAGATAAAGTTAGTCCGAAACCGGACAAAAGTATTATAGTCCGAAGTCGGACAAAATGTCAAGAGGAAACAGCATTTACGAACCACTCCCGTCATGCTACAATAGAGACGGCCGCAAAGCCGGCAAAAAGTGCCAATGGCCGCGCGGCCGCGGAAAAGTCAAGAGGAGTAGAGAAAAATGGAGAGAGCAGTTTTATTTTTTGACATAGACGGCACCCTGCTGAGCGAGGTCACCAGGACGATACCGGAGAGCGCTGTACACGCTTTGGAGGAGGCCAGAAGGAAGGGGCATCTGGTCTTTATCAACACCGGCCGGACAGCCTGCTCTGTGCCGCCCGAGATCCGCAGACTTCCTGTGGACGGCATTCTCTGCGGGTGCGGCATCTATGCGGAGTACCAGGACCGGGTGATCTTTGAGGAGCACCTGGACGCGAAGGCCGCCGCTTCCATCGTGAGGATGGCGGAAAAGTGCAGGGTGGACGCTCTGTACGAGGGGATGGAGGATGTGTATTTCTCCTCCCGGGTATCCAGGTTCGACAGTCTGGAGAATACCAGAAGATACATGAAGAACAGGGGACTGGGAGTAGAGAGATACATCGAGCAGGGCGGCTGTCCCTTTGACAAGATCTTTGCCTACACGGACAAGGAGAGCAAAAAGGAGGAGTTTTTTGATTTCCTTACCGATTATATGGAGATCCTGGACCGGGGGGACAATACCTACGAGTGTATCGTGAAGGGCTACTCCAAGGGGACGATCATCGAGTACATTCTGAAGTACTTCGGCCTGGGCCGGGAACGCTCCTACGTCTTCGGGGACAGCAGCAATGACCTGGCTATGTTCCAGTACGGGGCCCACGGGATCGCCATGGGAAAGCACGACAAGGTGCTGGATCCCTGGACTGAATATGTGGCTCCCAGGGTGGAGGAGGAAGGCATCTGGCAGGCCATGAAGCACCTGGGCCTGATTGATTGAGGAAAAGCGCAATATTTTTATAGTTTCTACCATTATCCTTATAGTTTTTAAAGGGAAACCCTATTATAATTATAAAAAAAGAGAGAGGTGTATGTGGAAATGAAAGAGAAAGTGTTGAGTGTCTTTAAGGAAAAATACGGCGACGGCGGAGACATCCGCATGTATTTCGCCCCGGGCCGTGTCAACCTCATAGGAGAGCACACCGACTACAACGGTGGACATGTCTTTCCCTGCGCGCTGACCATCGGTACATACGGAGCGGCCAGAAAGAGGGAGGACCGAAAGATCCGTTTCTACTCTATGAATTTTAAGGATCTGTGCGTCATCGAGACCAGTCTGGATGAGCTGGTGCCGGACAAGAAGGCCGGTTGGACCAACTATCCAAAGGGCGTGATGTGGGCCTTCAAGGGCAGAGGCTATGAGATGGACTGCGGACTGGACATCGCCATCTGCGGCGACATCCCCAATGGCTCCGGCCTGTCCTCCTCCGCTTCCCTGGAGGTTCTGACAGGGACCATGCTGAAGGATCTGTATGATTTCCCGGTATCCATGGTGGAGATCGCCCAGATCGGACAGTACTCAGAGAACAACTTTAACGGCTGCAACTGCGGGATCATGGACCAGTTTGCCAGCGCTATGGGCAAAAAGGATCATGCCATTTTCCTGGATACCAATACTTTGAAGTACGAGTACGCGCCTGTGAAGCTGGAGGACGCCAAGATCGTCATTACCAACAGCAAGGTAAAGCACAGCCTTGTGGACTCTGCCTACAATGACAGGAGAAACGAGTGTGAGCGAGCCCTGGAGGATCTGAAGAAAGTGGTAGATATCGGCACCCTGGGAGATCTGACAGAGGAGGAGTTCGAGGCTCACAAGGACGCCATCAGGGAGGACGTCTGCCGCAGGCGGGCAAAGCATGCGGTGTACGAGAACCAGAGGACTATCCACGCCGAGGCGGCGCTGAAGGAGGGCAATGTAGAGCAGTTCGGAAAATACATGAACCAGTCCCACATCTCTCTGCGGGACGATTATGAAGTGTCCTGCGAGGAGATCGACGTGTTGGTGGATCTGGCCTGGAGCGTGCCCGGCGTCATCGGCTCCCGCATCACAGGAGGCGGATTTGGCGGCTGTACAGTCAGCATTGTAAAAAATGACGCGGTGGATACATTTATCGAGACCGTGAAAAAGGGCTACCAGGACAAGTGCCACAAGACGGCGGAGTTCTATGTAGTTGAGATCGGAGACGGGGCCCACCGTCTGTCATAGAATGTCACAGAGAGGGCGAGAGCCTGTATTTAGGAGGAAAAGGGAATGTTATATAAAAATATAAAGAAGCTTGTGGAGTACGGTATCCGGACAGGACTGACACCGGAGTGCGAGAGGATCTACACCACCAACCTGCTGCTGGAGCTGTTTAAGGAGGACGACTACGAGGACGTGTCCATCGAGGGCGAGGAGCTGGATCTGGAGCAGATCTTAAAGGAGCTGCTGGACGAGGCTGTGGAGAGAGGACTTGTGGAGGATAGCGTGGTCTTCCGGGATCTCTTTGACACGAAGCTGATGAACTGCCTTCTGCCCCGGCCGGCACAGGTACAGAAGACCTTCTGGGAGGAGTATGAGAAATCCCCGGAGGCGGCCACGGCATTTTTCTACAAATTCAGCCAGGACAGCGACTACATCCGCCGCTACCGTGTGAAGAAGGATATGAAGTGGAAGGTGGACTCCCCCTACGGCGAGATCGACATCACCATCAACCTGTCCAAGCCCGAGAAGGATCCCAAGGCCATCGCGGCGGCGGGGGCGGCCAAGGCCAGCAGCTATCCCAAGTGCCAGCTCTGCATGGAGAATGAGGGGTACGCCGGGCGCGCCAACCACCCGGCCAGGGAGACCCACCGCATCATCCCCATCACCATCAACGACAGCAAGTGGGGCTTCCAGTATTCCCCCTACGTATACTACAACGAGCACTGCATCGTGTTCAACGGCCAGCATGTGCCCATGAAGATCGACCGGAACGCGTTCATCAAGCTGTTTGACTTTGTGAAGCAGTTCCCCCACTATTTCCTGGGCTCCAATGCGGATCTCCCCATCGTGGGCGGCTCCATCTTAAGCCATGACCACTTCCAGGGCGGAAACTACACCTTTGCCATGGCAAAGGCGCCCATCGAGATCCCGGTCACTATCCCCGGCTATGAGGATGTGGAGGCGGGCATCGTGAAGTGGCCTCTCTCTGTCCTGCGCATCCGCCACGCGGATGAGAAGCGGCTCATCGACCTGGCAGACCACGTACTCCAGGCATGGAGAGGCTACACGGACGAGGAAGCCTTCATTTTCGCCGAGACAGAGGGCACGCCCCACAACACCATCACTCCCATTGCCAGAAAGAAGGGAGACATGTACGAGCTGGATCTGACGCTGCGGAACAATATTACGACAGAGGAGCATCCTCTGGGCGTATACCATCCCCACGCCCAGTACCACAACATCAAGAAGGAGAACATCGGTCTGATCGAGGTTATGGGCCTGGCCGTTCTTCCCTCCAGGCTGAAGGAGGAGCTGGAGATCCTGGCGGACTACATGGTGGAGGGAGGGGACATCCGCTCCAACGAGAAGATCGCCAAGCACGCCGACTGGGTGGACTCCTTCCTGCCAAAATACGACAGCATCACAAGGGACAATGTAATGGATATCCTGAAGGAGGAGACAGGCATCGTCTTCACTCACGTGCTGGAGGACGCAGGCGTCTACAAGTGCACTGAGGACGGCCGAAAGGCATTCATGCGGTTTGTGGAGACGCTGTAAATTCCCCAAAGCAGGCTATTACTACACGAATGACCGTGGATCCTGTGAGGTGGATTTTGTCATTGATACCGGAGAGATGGCTGTGCCTGTGGAGGTGAAGGCGGAGGCAAATTTGAAAGCAAAGAGCCTGAAGACCTTCCGCGACAGGTTCCATCCTGAGATTTCCGTCCGCACATCCATGGCGGATTATAAGAAAGAGGACTGGCTCATCAATCTTCCCCTGTATGCAATAGAGGAAATTTATGAGTGTGTCCGGCCAAATATGAAAGAGAACCTTTAGCAAATCTTCAACAAATTTTAAGATTTCTTTCCACGAATTATCACAAATTCAGTTTAGACTGGTTTGGAGATAAGGCAGAGGCCCCGAAGGGGCCTCAAGTGGAAAGGAGTCTTTTTTTATGCTTGAAGAGAAAAAACCGCTTATCAGTATCGTTGTGCCGTGTTTCAACGAAGAAGAGGTCCTTCCCCTTTATATAAAGGCAATGGAGGATATCATTGACAGGATGAAGACTGCGAAGGTAGAGCTGATCTTTGTGGACGACGGGTCCTCGGACGGCACGCTGGAGCTGCTGCAGCAGTTCCACCGCAGGAGTCAGAATTTCAGGTACCTTGCCTTCTCCAGAAATTTTGGCAAGGAGGCGGCTATGTATGCCGGCCTTCAGGCGGCCGCGGGGGACTATGTGGCTGTCATGGACGCGGATCTCCAGGATCCCCCGGAGTATATTCCCCTTATGTTCCAGACGCTGAAGAAGGGAGAGTACGACTGTGTGGCCACCCGGCGGGAGGATCGCCGCGGGGAGGCAAGGATCCGCTCCTTCCTGTCCGCTTCCTTCTATAAATGCATCAACAAACTTTCAAAGGTAAAGATTGAGGAGGGCGCCAGGGATTTCCGGATGATGAACCGGAAGATGACGGATGCCCTCCTGTCCCTGAGTGAGAAAAACCGGTTTTCCAAGGGCCTGTTCGGCTGGGTGGGCTTTAAGACAAAGTGGCTCCCCTACCACAATGTGGAGCGGGCGGCGGGGGACACCAAGTGGTCCGTGGCCAAGCTGCTGCGGTATTCCCTGGACGGCATACTCGGGTTTTCCACCATCCCTCTGTCCGTGGCCTCCTACGGGGGAATACTTCTGTGCGGCGTGGCCTTTGTCATGATCCTTTTTCTTGTGATCAAAAATCTCATCTGGCACGATCCGGTAGCCGGGTGGCCGGCCATGATGTGCGCCATCATTTTTATAGGCGGCGTTCAGCTTCTGTGCATGGGCATCATGGGACAGTACCTGGCCCGGGCCTACACGGAGATCAAAGACAGACCAATCTATATCTTAAGGAGTTCCAGCGATGAGGAAGATGAAAAGCAGCAGGAAAATTTTGTTTCCATTGGTACTTACAGCCATACCGATCCTTCTCTTTCTGATGAAAATATGCGGAGGGTATCTGGCCGGATCTGAGACGGACTGGCTCTCCCAGCACATTGTGTTCCCGGAGTATTTCCGCCAGAAATTCTATGAGACAGGCAATCTCTGGCCGGACTTTGCCATGGAGCTGGGGGGAGGGCAGAACATATGGAATTTCGCCTACTACGGGCTCTACAATCCTCTGTATCTGCTGTCTTTTCTCCTGCCCTTTGTGGACATGGCGGACTACGTCCAGGCAGTCATGCTGCTGACCTGGATCAGCTCCGGACTTCTGTGCTATACCTGGCTGAAAAACGGCCATTTCCGACAGGAGGACAGCTTTTTCGGCGCGCTTCTTCTGATCCTGTCAGGCCCCACGGTGTACCACACCTCCATGCAGATCATGTTTGTCAGCTACATGCCCTTCCTGCTTCTGACACTCATGGGCTATGACAGGTATGTGAGCAGGGGAAAATACGGGTTCCTGACAGCGGGGACCTTCCTGATGGTGCTGACCAGCTTTTACTTTGCCGTGGGCGGCGTGGCGGCTCTCCTTGTCTACGGCCTGTGCGGGTGGAAGAAGGAGTGGGCGTCCTCTCCCCTTGTCCTCATACGCTCCCTGTGGAGACAGTTTTATCCCGCCTTCTTCGGGGGACTTCTGTCCTTCTTCTACCTGGTGCCCATGTGTCTCGCCATGCTGGGCGGCAGGAGCGAGGAGAACAGCTACAGCCTGACGGACCTTCTCCTGCCGGAGGGCAATCCGCTGAAGCTCCTCTACTCTCCCTATGGGATGGGGCTTACAGCCATGGCGGCGGTTGTTCTGTGCGTCAGCCTCTTTTACCGTCGGTGCCGTGAGAAATACATGGCGGCCTGTGTCTGCCTGCTCCTCCTTGTGCCGGCGGCCTCCTATATCCTGAACGGCGGGCTTTACATACGGGCCAAGGCGTTTATCCCGCTCCTGCCCCTGGTCTCTTATCTGGCGGCGGCCTTCTTCGGATACTTCCGCCGGGGCATTATCGCCAGGAAAAAGCTGTTGGCAGGCTACGGCCTGGCGGCTCTTGTCCTGCTTTTGGGAAGCGTCCAAAGCGGCGTGCCGGACCGGGTGAAGATGCTGCTTGGGGCGGATCTTCTGCTCTGCGCTCTTTTGTTCCTGGCCGGGGTAAAGCTCTGGAGGAGGGCTGTGTGCGCCGGGCTTGCGGCGGTCATGGCCTGCTTCGCCTGCGTTCAGATTTCCTTTGCCAGGGAAAGCCAGGTGGAGGCCGCCTGGATGGAGGAATTCCAGGATCAGGACCTGGCGGACGCGGCCCGTCAGGTGAGAAGTGAGGACAGCGGATTTTACAGGATGGAGGTGCGGGGCACGAGAGAGCAGGAGAAGGCTGCCGACAACCAGGTGTTGACGGATGGGCAGAATCTGACTACCCTGTACTCCTCTGTGGGAAACAGCGCCTACGAGACCTTCCGGGAGGAGATCCTCCATCTGGCCCGCCCGGCCAGGAACGGGCTCATGCAGGAGTCCACGGAAAATCCGGTCTTTCTGCAGCTCATGGGAGTGAAATACCTGCTGGTGAGAGAGGACGATGAGACCCAGGTGCCGGAGGGCTACGAGAAGACAGGCCAGGTGGGAACTGTGGGAATATACGAAAACCAGGATGTGGCTCCCATCGGCTACGTGACAGACCAGGTCATCTCCGCGGACACCTTTGAGAAGCTGTCCTGGCCGGAGAAGTCCCTGGCCCTCCTGACCGTGGCGGCGGCAGGGGATGAGGACACTGCCTCTGCTTCCTGCCGGACGAGGGAGGCGGAGCTTGCCTCTCTTGCGGGAGACTACGAGGTGACCTCCGAAGGGGAGACAAGGAAGATTGCGCTGGAGGACAGACAGGAGGGGGATCAGTACCTCTTCCTCAGCTTTCAGGTAAAAAATAAACATCCCCGCCGGGATGTGTCTGTCTCGGTAAACGGGGAGACGAACAAGCAGAGCGCCTCCCGTGGCTACGCCTACGACAATCAAAATCAGGTCTTCTACTTTGTATGCCCGCTCCGGGAGGGGCAGTCCTCGGTGGAAATCACGTTCGGGGAGGGCAGCTATGAAATATCCGGCGTGGAGGCCTGGTACGGAAGCGCCGGGGAGAGCCCATCCCAGGAGGAATACAGCGACGCGGGGCTGGAGCTGACAGGGGACGGAGACGCGCTGACCGGCAGCTATACGCTGGAAAAGGACGGCTGGCTCATCACATCCATTCCCTTTGACGAACATTTCACGGTTCTTGTAGACGGGCAGGAGGCGGAAGTAAGCCAGGTAAGCGGCGGGTTCCTGGGAGCCCGGGCGCAGGCCGGCAGCCACCGGATCGAGATCCGCTATGACGCGCCGGGGAAGGCGGCGGGCCTTGCGGTTTCTCTCCTTGCGGCGGTTCTTCTGGGGGCGGACGCGCTGCGGAGAAGATGCGGGACGGGGAAAAGAGTAAAGCAAGTGCAAAATCGCCTCTGATATGGTAGAATTGTCTCCGGAGGAATGAGACGATGAATGAAAATAACAAAGACATATCAGCAACGATCCGGCGGGCGGAGCGCTTTCAGGTCATTCTGATCGGGGAGGGCATCATCGTGGGCGGTATCGCCGGCCTTGTGGTGCTGCTTTACAGGATACTTCTGGAAAACGCCGGGCGGTGGCTGCAGATGATCCTGAATTTTATAGAGGGAAGGCCTCTGTGGATCCTTCTGTGGTTTGGAGTGCTGGCCCTTCTGGCTATTCTCGTGGCAAAGCTGGTGGACTTTGAACCTCTCATATCCGGCAGCGGAATCCCCCAGCTGGAGGGGGAGATGATCGGAAAGATCGATCAGACATGGTGGCGGGTGTTGCCGGCCAAGTTCGTGGGCGGCTTCTTATGTATCCTGGGCGGCCTGGCCCTGGGGCGGGAGGGCCCGTCCATACAGCTCGGGGCCATGGTGGGAAAAGGAGCCTCCCGGTATCTGGACAGAGGAAAGACAGAGGAGAGGTATCTTCTCACCTGCGGCGCCAGCGCCGGCCTGGCCGCGGCTTTCCATGCGCCGCTGGCGGGCGTCATGTTCTCCCTGGAGGAGGTGCACAGGAATTTCTCGGTGTCTGTGCTTTTGTCGGTCATGTCAGCCTCACTCACGGCGGACTTTCTGTGCACGGCTGTGCTGGGGACGGACTCGGTCTTTCAGTTTACGCTGACAGAGACGCTGCCTTTGGAGTACTATGGGCTTCTCGTCCTTCTGGGAGTCGTGCTGGGCTTCCTGGGCGTGTTCTACAACTGGTTCACCCTGAAGGTCCAGTCTCTGTACAGCCGCATACCGGGGCTCTCCACGGCGGGAAAGATCCTGATTCCCTTCCTGCTGGCAGGCGCTCTCGGGCTTGCGGCGCCTCAGCTTCTGGGGACGGGGCACAGTCTGGTGGAGGAGCTGACAGCGGGCGGGATGGCCGCCGGGACTATGGCGTTCCTGCTGGTCGGCCGCTTTCTCTTCTCGGCGGTGAGCTTTGGCTCCGGGGCTCCGGGGGGCATCTTTTTTCCGCTGCTCATTATCGGAGCCTTTATCGGCGGCATTTTCGCCCAGGCGGGGAACTGGATCTTCGGTATAGACCTCCTCTATCTGAACAATTTTGTCCTCCTTGCCATGGCGGGCTATTTTACGGCTATTGTGCGGGCTCCCCTGACCGGGATCATTCTGATCTTTGAGATGACAGGGACTGTGAGCCAGCTCTTTTCCCTGGCAGTGGTGTCCATATGCGCCTATATCGTGGCCACGCTGATGCGGTCAAAGCCCATCTACGAGAGCCTCCTTGCCAATCTTCTCAAGAAAAGGGGAGAGCCCCTGCAGGAGGGCGGCGAGAAGGTGCTGCGGGAATTTGTGGTGAGCCAGGGCTCCGACGCGGCGGGGAAACTGGTGCGGGAGCTGGAGTGGCCCCGCGAGAGTCTGCTTGTGGCTGTAAAGCGAGGTGACAGGGAGCTGATCCCCAGGGGGAGTACCAGGCTTTATCCCGGGGACAGCCTGGTAGTCATGGCGGACGAGTACGACACCGCGGACGTGATCGGGCAGATGGAAAGGCTCTGCTCGGAATAAGAATAGAAGATCGGATCAGACATTGTCAAAAATAGGAACAGGGAATTCTCCACTGGCGATTTCAATACTATTTATGCATTGAGCCCAGTGGAGATTTTTTTGACTTCATTTTAAAGCATATGCATACAAGTATCTCTTAGGTGCATGTTAAAAGAAAACGCTTTCTAATAAAATGAATGTACAAGCGCCGGAGGTAGAGATAAATGGATTACAAAATGCTTGGGAAGAGACTGAAAGAAATACGGAAGATGCGAGATATGTCCCAGCAGGACCTGTCCTATGAGATCGAGTATTCCATTCCCCACATCAGCCACGTGGAGAACGGCAGCACAAAGGCGAGCCTGGACTTTGTCGTGAAGGCGGCCAATGCCCTGGGTACAACGACAGACCATCTTCTCTGTGACAGTCTGGAGGACTCAGGGAGCATTTACCTCGGCGAGATATCGGAGGAGCTGGAACAGCTTGACGGCGCCCAGCTGAAGATCATCCGGCGTATGATCCGAGACATGAAAGAGAACCTGGAGGAAAACCTGTGAGAACGAGAGTGGGGAAATACTGTGTGGGAGCGAGGATACGCCTGCTCCGAAAAGAAAAGAATATGACGCAGCGGCAGCTTGCAACAAAGATAGGGGTGGACAGGACATCCCTTTCTTCATATGAACACAGCAAGCGGATGCCGGACATATTTACACTCTGCAAAATGGCAGATGTTTTCGAGATCAGTCTGGATGACCTTGTGGGCAGAAAATTTTAACCGGGCAAGGGTGCAAAAACGGCTCCGGTATGGTATACTCCTTGGTAAGGTACAGTTTTGTCAGACAAAGATGGCAAGGAGGGCGGGAGCATGTTTTTCAGAGAGCGGTGCAGCCTTTGCGGGGGAAAGCTGGACAGCAACAACATATGCACAGAGTGCGGGCTGGACAACAATAAATCAGAGAAGCACTATCATGTCAATCAGAGCAGCTGCGACGGACAGCCGCTGACCCATGTGCATACCAAGTCGGAGTACTACAGCGGAAGCGCGGATCGGGACACCCGGAGAAAGTCCGGGGCCGGAGCGGGGGGCGCCGGCAGGGCCGCGTCAGAGGCAGAGCGGACACAGAGCGGGACGGGACGCTCCCAGGCCGGACGGACACAGTCCCGTGGCGGCGTGCAGAGAACCTGGGGAACCAGGGGGAGGAGCGGATATTACAATACCTACACTGCGCAGGAAGGGCGGGCCAGGAGGGCCAGAGGAAAGAAAATAGCCATTGTCATTATCATCCTTGTAGTGCTGATCGCCGTGGTACCTCCTCTTCTGGGAGAGTACATAAGTCAGAAAGAATATGAGAGCAATTCCTATTCATCCTATGATTATAGCTACAGTGATGACTATGAGTACGATCCCTACGCCTATGTGACCAGGGAGATCCCGGCAGAGGGGGAGAGCTATTCCCAGCAGTTCTCCCAGGGCGACTACGTGGTGGGCGTGCATATACCGGAGGGAACCTATGTGGCGGATAGCTCCGGTGAGGACTACATCTCCCTGTCTGTCGATGACAGCGAGAACGGGATTTATCTCTATGAGTCCCTGGATGCGGATACAACGCAGGTTGACGACATCCGCCTCTACACAGGCGCGGTGGTCACTGTATCGGGAGACGGCTATCTGACTCTGTCGGCGGACAATGCCCAGACAGGCCAGATGGGCGGCCAGGCCAATCCTCTGACAGAGAGCGTGTCTATCAGAGGCGGGCAGACGGTGACAGCGGGAGATGATTTCCCGGCAGGTGTGTATGACATCAGAGCGGCCTCCGGCTATGGCTCTCCGGAGATCACGGTCTACGATGAGGATGGAAATGAGCTTCAGACGCTGTACATCTGGATCTCAGACTCCTCTGTGACAGAGAGCTCCTACCTGAATGCAGTGCTGCCGGAGGGAACTGTGATCGTCAATGCGGACGAGGATCTGGATCTGGAGCTGACGCCCAGCCAGACTATTGGGTCAGAGGATTATATGAGCTATTATCAATACGATTGATGAGCCTTATGACAGAGAAAAAGAACACACAGACAGAATAGGCAACTTGCTTTTACAGAAGGCGCTGTGCCGGCGGTATATCCACAGGGCGCGGCGGCCTTCTTTGTCTGCGGGATAAAAAGGCGGCAGGCGCCTGGGAATGAGAAGGAGAAAGATTATGGCAAATGCAAACGGAACACAGAAGAGAGACTGGTGGAACTCCAGGACCGGGTTTATCCTGGCCTGTGTAGGCTCCGCGGTGGGAATGGGAAATATCTGGCTTTTTCCGTACAGGATGGCAGCCTACGGAGGCTCCTTTCTGGTCGTGTATCTGATCTTTGACGTGCTGCTGGGATTTTCCGGCGTGGTCGGGGAGATGAGCTTTGGACGCGCCGTGCGCTCCGGCCCTGTGGAGGCCTTCGGGACGGCCTGCGCGTCAAGGGGAGAGAGCAGGAGAAATATCGGGCGGGCCATAGGCGCCATCCCCATGCTGGGGGCGTTGGCTCTGGCCATCGGCTATTCCGTGGTGGTGGGCTGGATCGTCAGGTATATGATCGGAAGCGTCACCGGATCAGCCCTGGCCCATGAAAGTGTGGACGAATTCGGGGCTGCCTTCGGGCAGATGGCCAGCGCCTTTGGAAACAACCTGTGGCTGATCGTTGTCCTGGCAGTTACATTTGTCATCATGGCGGCGGGCATCAGCAGCGGCATTGAGAAGGCGAACAAGATCATGATCCCTGTTTTTTACGTGCTCTTTATCGGCCTGGCAGTCTACGTAGCCCTGCAGCCCGGCGCGGCGGACGGCTACAGATGGATGTTCACCATCCGGCCGGAGGCCTTTAAGGATCCCATGCTGTACGTGTTTGCCCTGGGGCAGTCCTTCTTCTCCCTATCTCTGGCTGGAAACGGGACGATCATTTACGGCTCCTATCTGTCGGACAAGGAGGACACGGTGAGCTCTGCCATCACAGTGGCCATCTGCGACACCTGCGCGGCCATGCTGGCGGCTCTGGTCATCATCCCGGCCATGGCCACCACAGGGGCGGTGCTCTCCGAGAGCGGGCCGGGGCTCATGTTTATCTCCCTCCCCCATCTGTTCTCCACCATGCCGGGCGGGCAGATCGTCATGTTCATCTTTTTCCTGGCAGCCCTCTTTGCCGGGCTGACCTCCCTTGTCAACCTCTATGAGGCCCCGGTGGCCACGCTCCAGGACAACCTGAGGTTTGGCCGGGCAAAGGCGGTCATTGCCATTGCGGTGGTGGGGGCGGTTGTCTCAGTGTGCATCCAGGGGATCGTCTCCCGGTGGATGGACTTCGTATCCATTTATATCTGCCCTCTCGGAGCAGGACTTGCGGGCATTATGTTCGCCTGGGTCTGGGGAAGAAAAGCGGTGGAGGATGCGGTGTCCACGGGCCGCAAGCGGCCCATCGGCAGGTGGTATTACCCCCTCTATAAATACGTGTTCTGCATCCTCACCATCGCGGTGTTTATCCTGGGGGCAGTCAACGGAGGGATTGGCTAAGGCCTAAGAAAAATCAGATTGTGCAACGGAAGAAGCCGTTCGGCGCGGACACTGCGCCGGGCGGCTTCTTCCGTTTTCGCCGCCCTTTAAAAATCTATTCTAAAATTCTTATAAACTTCCTTTTTCGGATAGTACAATCCTCCTCTCCGGTGTTATAATAGCACTATATAAGCAGAGGTATACCGGCTCGTATTAGGAGGATACATATATGGCAGAATTCGTGTCTCTGAGGGATGTAAAGAAAATCTATCACATGGGTGAGGTGGATATCGCGGCGGCCAACGGCATATCCTTTGACATAGAAAAAGGAGAGTTCGCCGTGGTGGTAGGGCCCAGCGGCGCCGGCAAGACGACGGTCCTGAATATCCTGGGAGGTATGGACACGGCTACCAGCGGCGAGGTGTGGATCGACGGGCAGGATATCACGAAGTACAGGGGAAAGGCGCTGACCGCTTACCGCAGGGATGACATAGGCTTTGTCTTTCAGTTCTACAATCTAATCCCGAATCTGACGGCCCTTGAGAATGTGGAGCTGGCTCTTCAGATCTGCAAGGATCCGCTGGACGCCAGGGAAGTTATGGAGCATGTGGGACTCGGGGAGAGGCTGGATAACTTTCCGGCTCAGCTCTCTGGCGGTGAGCAGCAGAGAGTTTCCATCGCCAGAGCTCTGGCGAAAAATCCCAAGCTTCTCCTGTGTGATGAGCCGACAGGCGCCCTTGACTACAATACGGGAAAAGCAATCCTGAAGCTTTTGCAGGATACCTGCCGTCAGAGGGGGATGACAGTGATCCTGATTACCCACAATTCCGCCATCGCGCCGATGGCGGACCGGATTATAAGGATCAAGAACGGCAAGGCGGAGAGTATAGAGATCAACCCGCATCCGGTGCCGGTTGAGACGATAGAATGGTAGGGGTTATATGAAGAAAAATATGTTGCGCAAGGATTTCTTTATGGAAATCCGAAAATCCTGGGGACGTTTTATCTCCATTTTTCTCATAGTGGCGCTGGGAGTCGCCTTCTATGCGGGCATCCGCTCCTCGGAGCCCTCCATGCGCATCTCCGGCGACGCCTATTTTGACAAGGAGCATCTCATGGACATCAAGGTCATGGGAACACTGGGGCTGACGGAGGAGGATGTGGAGGCCATAGAGGATGTGGACGGCATTGAGCTGGCGGAGGGGAGCTACAGCGTGGACGCCCTGTGCGATACGGGGGACACAGAGCAGGTGGTCCATGTCATGGCCATGCAGGAGCATTTCAATGATATCCAGGTGAGCGAGGGACGGCTCCCGGAGAAGGAGGGAGAGTGCCTCCTGGACGAGGAGTTTGCCCTCTCGTCAGGCTACGGGGTGGGAGACATCATTACCCTCTCCTCCGGAAGTGAGGATCCTCTGGAGGACAGCCTGACAACAGACACCTTTGAGATTGTGGGGATAGGGAACAGCCCCCTCTATATTTCCTTTGGGAGGGGCAGCAGCACCATCGGGAACGGTGAGGTCAGCGGCTTTATCGCTGTGGATCCTGACTCCTTCTGTATGGATGTCTTTTCTGAAATCTACGTGCGGGTGACAGACGCTGCCGGGGAGGTCGCCTTTACAGACGGCTATACCTCTCTGACAGACGCTGCTGTGGACGCCCTGGAAAAGATAGAGGACGAGAGATGCCGGGCCCGCCGGCAGGAGATCGTGGACGAGGCGGAAGCGGAGCTTGGGGACGCCCAGGCCACAGTGGACGAGGAGAGCCAGACGCTGGCAGATGCCCGGACTGAGCTGGAGGAAGGGCGCAGCCAGGCAGCCCGGGAGCTTGCGGACGCCCGGAAGGCCCTGGAGGATGCCCAGGCTCAGATGGACGCAGCCAGGCAGCAGATCGCCGACGGGGAGGCTCAGCTCTCCGCAGGCAAGGAGGAATTGAATACCCAGCAGGCGGCGCTGGACAGCGGAAGGGCGCAGTACGAGAGCGGCATGGCCCAGCTGGAACAAAAGCAGGCGGACCTGGACGCGTCGGAGGTGCAGTACCTGGCCCAGTATGCCCAGCAGATGCCCCTCATAGAGCAGGGGAAACAGGAGATCGCGGCGGGGAAGGACGCATTGACAACGTCCATCTCTGAAATGGAGACGCTGGCGGATCAGCTTTCTTCCTTAGAGAAGGAGCTTGAGGAAATCACCAATGCTCTGGATGAAGGGGAGAAAAAGTATGAGGAATACAAAGCGATCAAGGACAGCGAAAGAACGGAGGAGCAGAAGCAGTTTTTAGAGTCCTGGCCCGGTGAAGCGGAGAAGCTGCAAGCCCGGCAGGCCGAGAAGACCCAGAGTCTTGCTTATGCCGAGGCTGTGGAACAGCAGGCTCTTGACGCCCTGGCAGAACAGGGAGAGGGTTACGTCTATGAGAGCGCCCGGGAAGCAGTGGCCGGACTGCAGGGGAAAATGGAGGAGCTCCTTGCCCGGGAGCAGACCCTCCTTGACGGAGAACAGGCTCTGAACGATGCCGGGCAGCAGATCGCGGACGGGAAGGCTCAGCTTGCGGCCGGCCGGCAGACACTGGAGACGTCCAAACAGCAGATCGACGCGGGACAGGCTCAGATTGACGACGCATGGGCGCTCATAAGCAGCCAGGAGAGTGAGCTTGCCAGCGGCAAGGCAAAGCTGGCCGCGGGTGAGCAGGAGATCCAGGATGGCTGGTCCGATTACGAAAAGGGAGCTGCCCAGGCAGCCCAGGAGATCGCTGACGGAGAGGCCCGGATTGCCGACGGAGAGCGGCAGCTCGAGGAGGCGAAGCAGGAGATCGCGGACGCCCAGGCCGAGATTGACAAGATTGAAAATCCAAAGTGGTACATACAGGACCGCAGCAGCGCTCTCTCCGAGTACGACGGGTACGGGGATAACGCGGACCGGATGCGGGCCATCGGCCAGGTGTTCCCGGCTGTGTTCTTCCTTGTGGCGGCCCTCATCAGCCTGACAGCCATGACCAGGATGGTGGAGGAGCAGCGGATACAGATCGGCACTCTGAAGGCCCTCGGATACAGCAAGTTCTCCATTGCCGGGAAATACATAGCCTACGCTCTGACAGCCACTCTGGGCGGAAGCGTCCTTGGCGTCCTGTTCGGGGAGAAGGTGTTCCCCTGGATCATCATTTACGCATACAAGATCATGTACCAGCACATACCGGATATCCTTGTGCCCTATCACCTGAGCTATGCCGTGCAGGCCACGCTGATCGCTGTGCTGTGCACTCTGGCGGCCACCATTTTCTCGTGCTACCGGGAGCTGGCGTCCGTGCCGGCCCAGCTCATGAGACCCCCTGCGCCGAAGCAGGGGCAGCGCATCCTTCTGGAGCGGGTGAAGATAATCTGGAAGCATCTGAACTTCTCATGGAAATCTTCCATCCGGAACCTGGTGCGGTACAAGAAGCGATTTTTCATGACCGTGTTCGGCATCGGGGGCTGTATGGCCCTGATGGTGGTGGGCTTCGGGCTGAAGGACTGTATCTTTGTCATTCCGGAGCTTCAGTACAGCAGCATCCAGACCTACGACGCGGCAGTGTACTTTGATGCGGGTCTTTCCCCTGAAGACAAGGAGGAGATCGCGGACAGCGTCCGGGATGAGTCGGCTGTCAGCGATGAGCTGATGGTGCGCATGCAGAATCTGGAGGTGACGGCAGGGGATGAGACGGAGGAAGTGTATCTGACCGTGCCGGAAAGCCTGGATGATGTAGGGAACTTCCTGGATTTCCACAGCAGGACAAAGCCGGACGTCTACTCTCTTCAGGAGGATGAGGCCATCCTGACAGAGAAGGCGGCGGATGTGCTCGGTGTGGAGCCGGGGGATACGGTGACGCTGGAGGACGACGACATGGGCGAGAAGGAAGTGACCATTGGGGCTATCTGCGAGAACTATATGGGGCATTATCTCTACCTCTCCCCGGACTACTATGAAGAGCTGTTCGGGAAACAGGCTCAGTACAACGGCGTCCTGATTAAAGTGAAGGAGGGGCAGGAGGACCAGATCGAGAAGGTGGGAAGCAGCCTTCTGGAAAACAGCAATGTACTGAATGTCAGCTACACCTCCAGCATAGAGGATCAGCTTGACGACATGCTGCGAAGCCTGAACCTGGTCATCGTGGTGCTGATCATCTCGGCAGGCATGCTGGCCTTCATTGTCCTCTACAACCTGAACACCATCAACATCACAGAGAGAAAACGGGAGCTGGCCACCATCAAGGTGCTTGGCTTTTATGACACAGAGGTGGCGGCCTATGTGTACAGGGAAAATGTGCTGCTCACCTTCATCGGAGCGGTGGCGGGCATGATCCTTGGCTGGGTGCTGCTCCAGTTTGTCATCGTCACCGTGGAGGTGGATGACGTCATGTTTGGCAGGGTGATTGATCTTACCAGCTATCTGTACAGCTTCCTGTTCACGCTCGGGTTCTCCATGTTCGTCAACTGGGTGATGTACTTCAAGCTGAAGAAGATCGACATGGTGGAGTCTTTGAAGAGCGTAGAGTAGTGAGAAGGACAGAATTTATAGAAAGTTTATAAATTTAACAAAGTTATTAGCACTCATTTTTGATGAGTGCTAATTTTTTATTGACATTTGCGATTTCGGGTATTATCATAACATGCAGAGGGTGCGGATTTTTGTTCCGCGCAAAACAGATTGGAATTTAAGGAGTGATATAAATGGAAGCAAAAAAAGGCAGTCTGTCTATCAGCAGTGAAAACATATTTCCTATTATCAAGAAATGGGTCTACTCAGACCACGATATCTTTGTCCGTGAGATGATCTCCAACGGATGTGATGCCATCACCAAGCTGAAAAAGCTGGATATGATGGGAGAGTATCAGCTTCCGGACGGCTATAAGCCCCAGATCCATGTGGTTGTAAATCCTGAGGAGAAGACGCTGAAATTTATCGACAACGGCGTGGGCATGACAGCCGGCGAGGTGGAGGAGTACATCACCCAGATCGCTTTCTCCGGCGCCACAGAGTTCCTGGAGAAATATAAGGACAAGACAACAGAGGATGACATGATCGGCCACTTCGGACTTGGATTTTACTCCGCCTTCATGGTGGCTGACGAGGTTCACATCGATACACTTTCCTACCAGGAGGGAGCCACTCCGGTACACTGGACAAGCGACGGCGGCACAGAGTACGAGATGTCTGACGGCGACCGTCAGCAGGTGGGAACAGAGATCACACTCTTCTTAAATGAGGACAGCCTGCAGTTTGCCAACGAGTACAAGGTGCGTGAGGTGCTGGAGAAATACTGCTCCTTCATGCCGGTTGAGATCTTCCTGGAGAAGGCAAACGCGGAGCAGGAGTACGAGACCATCGATGAGGCGGATCTTAAGGATGACGACGTGATCGTAGAGCGCATCCACGAGGACGCCAAGATGGAGGAGAAGGAAAATGAGAACGGTGAGAAAGAGATGGTTGAGGTCTCCCCGGCCAAAGATAAGGTTAAGATCAACAAGCGTCCCGTTCCAATCAACGACACCCAGCCTCTGTGGACAAAGCATCCAAATGAGTGCACAAAGGAAGACTATATAGAGTTTTACCGGAAGGTATTCCTGGACTACAAGGAGCCTCTGTTCTGGATCCACCTGAACATGGACTACCCATTTAACCTGAAGGGTATCCTGTATTTCCCGAAGATCAACACAGAGTACGACTCCATCGAGGGAACTATCAAGCTGTACAACAACCAGGTGTTCATCGCGGACAATATCAAGGAGGTCATCCCGGAGTTCCTGATGGTGTTGAAGGGCGTCATCGACTGTCCGGATCTGCCGCTGAACGTATCGAGAAGCGCGCTCCAGAACGATGGATTTGTAAACAAGATCGCGGACTACATCTCCAAGAAGGTTGCCGACAAGCTAAGCGGCATGTGCAAGACCGACAAGGAGAACTACGAGAAATACTGGGATGACATCAGCCCCTTCATCAAGTTCGGCTGCCTGAAGGACGAGAAATTCTGCGACAAGATGATGGACTACATCCTCTTTAAGAACCTGGATCACAAGTACCTGACGCTGAAAGAGTGCGTGGAGGAGAACGGCGGAAAGCTGATCGATCCCAAGGCGGAAAAAGAGGAGCCAAAGGAGGGCGAGGAGAAGAAAGAGGAGCCCAAGACCACCATTTACTATGTGTCCGATGAGCAGCAGCAGAGCCAGTACATCAACATGTTCAGGAACCAGGGACAGGATGCGGTGATCTTAAACCACAACATTGACTCACCCTTCATCACGCAGCTTGAGCAGAGAAATCCGAACCTCCAGTTCCAGCGCATTGACGCGGATATCACGGACAATGCCAAGGAGGAAGTGAAGGAGGAGGAGAAAGAGGCCTTCCAGAAGACCACAGACTCCCTTGTGGAGACCTTCCGCAAGGTTATGGAAAACGACAAGCTGAACGTGAAGGTGGAGAAGCTCAAAGATGACAAGGTAGCCTCCATGATCACCCTGTCCGAGCAGAGCCGCCGCATGCAGGAGATGATGAAGATGTACGGCATGGCGGGCATGGATCCGTCCATGTTTGGCAGCGAGGTCACACTGACTCTGAACGCCAATCATCCCCTTGTACAGTTTGTGGCAGAGCACGGGGACAATGAGAATACGCCTGTCATCTGCAAGCAGCTCTACGACATGGCCATGCTGGCCCACAAGCCGCTGACTCCGGAGGAGATGACCGCCTTCGTGCAGAGGAGCAACGACATCATGATGCTGCTGACAAAGTAGGCTAAAAAGGCATATAAAAATGTATAGAAAATAAGTATAATAAGCTATTGCATTTAAGTATTTGCGGTTTTTGTATCAGGGAATTATAATAAAATATAGTTCCCTGATACTTTTATGTAGAATGACTGAAATGAAGAGAAGGAGAGTGAACAAGGATGATTTACAGAGATTACAAAGACTTAAAGCTGTCCGCCTTAGGGATGGGCTGTATGAGACTGCCTGTCATTGACGGCGATGACGCGAAGGTGGACGAGGCGGCTACAGCGGAGATGGTGCGGTACGCCATGGATCACGGCGTGAACTACTACGACACCGCCTGGGGCTATCATAACGGCACATCCGAGCTGGTGATGGGGCGTGTCCTCTCAAAATACCCGAGAGAGAGCTTTTACCTGGCAGATAAATTCCCGGGCTACGATCTTTCCAACATGGACAAGGTGGAGGAGATTTTTGAGGAGCAGCTGAAAAAGTGCCAGACAGAATATTTTGACTTCTATCTCTTCCACAACGTGTGCGAGATGAACATTGACGCCTACCTGGACGAGTCCCACGGCATCCACAAATATCTCATGGAGCAGAAGAAAAACGGACGCATCCGCCATCTGGGATTTTCCGCTCACGGGAACTATGACGTGATGAAGCGGTTCCTGAAAAAGTACGGCAAGGATATGGAGTTCTGCCAGATCCAGCTCAACTACCTGGACTGGACCTTCCAGGATGCGAAAGGGAAAATGGAGCTGCTGAAGGAGTATGACATTCCTGTGTGGGTGATGGAGCCGCTGCGGGGCGGATCTCTGGCGAAGCTGGACGATGAGGCGACAGAGAAGCTGAAAGCGCTCCGCCCGGAGGAGAGCATCCCGGCATGGGCGTTCCGGTTCCTGCAGACTATGCCCGAGGTGAAGGTGACCCTCTCCGGCATGTCAAACGAGCAGCAGATGATAGAAAATATCGCCACCTTTGAGGAGGATAAGCCTCTGAACAAGGAGGAGATGGACACTCTTCTTGGCATTGCGGACGACATGGTGAAGAAGATCGTTCTCCCCTGCACGGCCTGCCACTACTGCGTGAGCCACTGCCCGCAGGGCCTTGATATTCCCAGGATCCTGGAGCTCTACAACGAACACTGCTTCACAGGAGGCGGATTTATCGCACCCATGGTGGTGGCCACTCTGCCGGAGGACAAGAGACCTTCCGCCTGCATCGGATGCAGGAGCTGTGAGGCAGTCTGTCCCCAGCAGATCAAGATCTCGGAGGCAATGGCTGATTTCACAGAGAGGCTGAAGGGCTAGGAAAGAGTACAGAAGAAATCGGGACTGCATGTGACTGCAAAAAACAGGACTGGAAAATGATACATAAGGGCTGCGCGGATGAGAGCGCAGTCCTTTTTTGGAGCCCTTTTCAGAGCTCAGACTCAAAGGGGATGTGAAGGCCTGCGAAGAAGGTCTGTGCCCATTTGTCCCAGGTCTGCTCCAGGGATTTGTCCAGCGTGAATTTGGAGACAGACACTCCCGTGGTGCAGGTAAGGCGCGTGCCGTCAAAGCGGAAGTTCAGGAAGAGCCCCTGTATCTCCTGGGGCGTGAAGTCCAGACTATGCTCTTCAAGGAGGGCAAGAATGTCCTCGCCGGACAGGGAGAAGATGAACCGGAAGCCAAGAGGCGTGCGCTTTCCCTTTATGAGGGAGAAGCAGTAGGGCCGGAGATCCCTCCAGAGGGCGTAGGTCTGCCGCGGTGGCTCCTCGAAGAAATCCTTCTGCAGGTAGCCGTCCATGGTGAATTTTCCAAAGGTCGTGATCTCGCCCTCGATGAAGGAGAACTGGTCGAAGGCTTCTGAGAGAAGCAGGGAGGACATACATTTTTTCGTGTCCAGAGTTAAGATGATCATAGAAAAAATCCTTTCTGAGTGTGAATTGCATTATAGATATTTTAGTATATTTTTCCTTGTTTGACAAACACTGATTTTGATTTCCGGGTGTTCCAAGGGAAGGGAAAGCATGGTATAATGACCACATCGTGGTTAATATACCTGCGCATAGAGCGGTTTCTGCGGAACCGCAGAAATCCGCTGCGCATCTGCCGGAGGCCCGTGGCCGCTGTGCGGCCATGGTATAATGATTGCGCAAAAGTGACAGGAAGGCAGGAGGACGAATGGAAGAGATCCGTCTGAATAAATATATAAGCGAGGCAGGGGTCTGCTCCCGCAGGGAGGCGGACCGCCTCATCGAGGCAGGCAGGGTGCTGGTGGACGGTGTCCGGGCCACACAGGGAATGAAGGTGAGAGAAGGCCAGAAGGTGCAGGTGGGGGATCGGGTTATCGGCGGGAAGGACGAGAAGGTCGTCCTGGCTGTCTACAAGCCGGTGGGCATTGTCTGTACCGAGGACAAAAGGACGAAGAATAACATTGTCCGCTTCCTCAAATATCCTGTCCGGGTCACCTATGCGGGGCGCCTGGACAAGGACTCGGAGGGGCTCCTTCTCATGACCAACGACGGGGATCTGATCAACCGGATCATGCGGGGCAGGAACCTCCATGAGAAGGAGTACAAAGTCACCGTGGATCGGGAGGTCACGGACGATTTCATAGAGAGGATGAGCGCCGGAGTCCACATCGTGGACGAGGAGAAGGGGCTTAATGCGGTGACAAGGCCCTGCAAGGTCCGCAGGGAGGGGAAACACACCTTCCGCATCATCCTCACCCAGGGGCTGAACCGGCAGATCCGGAGGATGTGCCAGGCCTGCGGCTGCCGGGTGCGGACGCTGAAGAGAGTGCGGATCATGAATGTCAGGCTGGGAGATCTAAGGCCTGGCGAATACCGCAAGGTGACGGGGGAGGAGCTGGAGACGCTCAGGGCTCTGGCAGGATGCCCGGCAAAAAAGCAGACAGGAGAAGCAAAGCATGAGCGAGACAGGAAATAAAAACGAGACAGGAAATAAAAAAACGGACACAGCGAAGAAGAGGCAGAGGATGGAGGAGCTGGTGGAGCTTCTGAACCGGGCCGGGAGAGCCTATTACCAGGAGTCCCGGGAGATCATGAGCAACTACGAGTACGACGCCCTCTACGACGAGCTGACGCAGCTGGAGAAGGAGCTTCAGGTCACTCTGGCCGGCAGCCCCACCATCCACGTAGGGTACGAGGTGGTCAGCGAGCTGCCAAAGGAGAGACACGAAAGTCCTATGCTCTCCCTGGACAAGACAAAGGATGTGGAGGAGCTGCGGGCCTTTGCCGGAGACCAGAACGTGGTCATGTCCTGGAAGATGGACGGCCTCACCATTGTCCTCACCTACCAGGGCGGGGAGCTCACCAAAGCCGTAACCCGGGGAAACGGGGAGGTGGGGGAAGTGATCACCGGAAATGCCCGGGTGTTCAAGAATGTTCCCCTTCGAATTCCCTACCAGGGAGAGCTCATCCTGAGGGGAGAGGCTGTCATCGGCTATAAGGATTTTGAGCGGATCAACGAGGAGATCCCGGACGCGGACGCCAGGTATAAAAATCCCCGGAACCTGTGCAGCGGCTCTGTGCGCCAGCTGAACAGCGAGGTCACGGCCAGGAGGAACGTGCGATTCTACGCCTTTTCCCTCGTCCAGGCGGAGGGAGTGGACTTCCGCAACTCCAGGGCTTATCAGCTGGACTGGCTGAAGGATCAGGGCTTTGAGGTGGTGGAGCACTATGTGGTGGCGCCGGCAGATATTGAAGCCGAAGTTATTAAATTTTCAGAAAAAATAGCGCAAAATGATTTTCCCTCAGATGGTCTTGTGCTAATATATGATGATATAAGGTACGGCGAGTCCCTGGGGAGGACAGCAAAATTCCCGAGAGACTCCTACGCCTTCAAGTGGGCGGACGAGACCCGGGAGACGACTCTGCAGGGGATCGAGTGGAGCCCCTCAAGGACCGGCCTTATCAATCCGGTGGCCATCTTCGATCCGGTGGAGCTGGAGGGAACTACAGTGAGCCGCGCCAGCGTCCACAACATCAGTATTATGGAGGAGCTAAAGCTGGGCGTCGGAGACAGGATCGAAGTATACAAGGCAAATATGATCATTCCCCAGATTGCAAGAAATCTCACCTGCAGCGGCGTGAGAGACATCCCCAGGGCCTGTCCGGTGTGCGGAGGCGAAACCGAGATCCGGCAGGAGGGCAGCGCGAAGATGCTCTACTGCACCAATCCCCGCTGCCAGGCAAAGCAGATCAAGGCCTACGCCCTTTTTGTGAGCAGGGACGCCATGAATATAGAAGGGCTCTCTGAGGCCACCCTTGAAAAATTTATCGGCAGGGGATTTATCCAGACCTACGATGATCTCTTTCACCTGGACCGCCACCGGGAGGAAATCCAGGAGATGGAGGGCTTTGGGGAGAAATCCTACCAGAATCTGATGGAGAGCGTGGAGAGGGCCAGAGGGACCACTCTTCCCCGGCTGCTCTACAGCCTGGGCATCCCGGGCATCGGGGTGGCTAACGCCAGGGTGATCTGCCAGGAGACAAAGGCCTCTGCGGAGGCCCTTCCGGATCTCACCGAGGAGGAGCTCAGTGCAGTGCCCGGCGTGGGCGGCGTCATTGCAAAGGCCTATGTGGATTACTTTGAGGACGAGACCCACCGGCAGGTGTACAGGGAGCTCTTAGGAGAGGTGCACATTGAACAGGAGACGGTGGACGAGGGAGGCAGGACCCTGGAGGGCACCACCTTTGTCATCACCGGGAGCGTGGAGCACTTTGCGAACCGAAGCGAGCTGAAGAGACTCATCGAGAGCAAAGGCGGCAAGGTCACAGGCTCTGTCACCTCAAAGACCAGCTATCTCATCAACAACGACGCTGCTTCCACATCTTCCAAGAACAGGAAGGCAAAGGAGCTGGGCGTGCCCATCCTGACGGAGGAGGAGTTCCTGCAGATGCTGGAATAGGGGATGATGCCCGGATATTGGATCCGGCACTGTATATAGAAAGGATGTAACATGTCAGAGAACGATAACAACAGAAATGAAAACGAAATAGAGAAGGTAGAAGACAGGGACGTACATGTGGAGGACAAGAAGGACGACGGGTACGAGAAGTTCTGCTTTATCTGCCACAGGCCCGAGAGCGTGACGGGAAAGCTCATCGACCTGCCCAACAACATCTCTGTCTGCCCGGACTGCATGCAGAAGAGCTTTGACGCCATGACAAGCGGGCAGATCGATTACAGCAAGCTGATGAACATTCCGGGCGTTCAGATCTTCAACATGTCAGACCTGGAGAACGCGGCTCCGCGCCAGCAGAAGGTGAAGAAGAAAAAGGAGGGGGAGGAGAAGAAGCCCCTCATAGACATCAACCACATTCCCGCGCCCCACAAGATCAAGGCCAGGCTGGATGAGTATGTGGTGGGACAGGAGTATGCGAAAAAGGTAATCTCCGTGGCGGTCTACAACCACTACAAGAGGGTGGCCACAGACACCATGGACGACATAGAGATTGAGAAGTCCAACATTCTCATGATCGGACCTACGGGATCAGGAAAGACCTACATGGTGAAGACACTGGCCCGGCTTCTGGATGTGCCTCTGGCCATCACGGACGCCACCTCCCTCACCGAGGCGGGCTACATTGGGGACGACATTGAGAGCGTTGTGTCAAAGCTTCTGGCGGCCGCGGACAACGATGTGGAGAAGGCAGAGCAGGGCATCATCTTTATCGATGAGATCGACAAGATCGCCAAAAAGAAAAACACGAACCAGAGAGACGTGAGCGGCGAGTCCGTGCAGCAGGGAATGCTCAAGCTCCTGGAGGGCAGCGAGGTGGAGGTGCCGGTGGGCGCCAACAGCAAGAACGCCATGGTGCCCCTGACTACAGTCAACACGAGGAACATCCTCTTTATCTGCGGCGGCGCCTTCCCGGATCTGGAGGGCATCATCAAGGAGAGACTGACCAAGCAGTCCTCCATCGGCTTTAACGCGGACCTGAAGGACAAATACGACAATGACAAGGAGCTTCTGTCAAAGGTGTCCACCGAGGATCTGCGGACCTTTGGAATGATCCCTGAGTTCCTGGGACGTCTCCCCATCATCTGTACCCTTCAGGGGCTGGATGAGGATATGCTGGTCAAGATACTGAAGGAGCCAAAGAACGCCATCCTCAAGCAGTACCAGAAGCTGCTGGCCCTGGATGAAGTGAAGCTTGATTTTGACGAGGGAGCGCTCCGGGCCATCGCCAGAAAGGCCATGAAGAAGGATACGGGAGCCAGGGCTCTGCGGGCCATTATCGAGGACTTTATGCTGGATATCATGTACGAGATCCCCAAGGATGACAGCATCGGACAGGTGACTATCACCGAGAGCTACATAGAGGGCACCGGAGGGCCCGTCATCACCCTGCGGGGACAGGAGCCCATGCGACTGGAGGGCTAAAACCGTCATAGAGTGATTTTCACCTCATATACTGAATACAAAAAGTATATGAGGTGTTTTCTATATGGCGGAAAGACAGCTCTGCCGTCAGAGGATCCTGTCGGAGGAGTACAGGGATTTTATTATTCAGTCCGGGGGCAGCAGGATCGGGTTTACAGTGCCTGAGGAGCAGCTCTGCCGTCAGGGGACCCGGGCCGGATACGATGTGGTCTATGTGGAGCAGGTGCTGGCAGAGCCCCTGAATTTCGGCAGCTTTACCTACAGCTCTATTCCCAGGTGCTACACCCTTCTGGACATGGAGGCCATGGGGCAGGCGGGCATCACCCCGGTGCAGAGCTATCCCACCCTGGAGCTGATGGGGGAAAATGTGATGATCGGATTCGTAGATACCGGTATTGACTATACCCACCCTGTGTTCCGGGGGCTGGATGGCAGAACGCGGATCGAGGCAATCTGGGATCAGACCCTGCAGGACGGCCCGATGCCCGACGGTTTCCTGTACGGCAGCGAGTACACGAGGGAGGAGATCGACCGGGCGCTGGCGGCGGAGGATCCTTTTTCCGTTGTGCCCAGCCGGGACGAGAGCGGGCACGGCACCTACGTGGCCAGCCTGGCGGCGGGGAGCGCGGACGAGGAGAACCAGTTCCTGGGAGCGGCCCCCGAGGCTGTCATCGCCGCCGTCAAGCTGAAGGAGGCAAAGCAGTATCTGCGGGATTTCTACTATATAGCGGAAAATGCGGCCTGCTACCAGGAAAATGATATTATGCTGGGCATCCAGTACCTGGTGGACCTGGCGGAGAGGAAGGGACTGCCGCTGATCCTGTGCGTTGCCCTTGGCAGCTCCCTGGGCGGACACAACGGCACCACTCCACTGGCTGTGATGCTGGAATACTATTCTAACAGCCTCAATAAGGGCGTGGTGGTGGGAACCGGCAATGAGGCCTCACAGAGACATCACTTTTACGGCGCCCTGGAGAGCGGGGAGGACCGGGAGGAGGTGGAGATCCGGGTGGGGGAGAATGTGCGGGGATTTGTCACGGAGCTGTGGACAGATATCCCCAATATCCTCACCGTGTCTCTTGTATCACCCTCCGGGGAGGTGCGGGAGAGAATTCCCATCATCCAGGGAGGCAGCTCCCAGTTCCGGTTTGTCTTTGAGGGGACTCTCGTGACCGTGGACTACCGCCTTCTTGTGGAGCGGAACGATTCCCAGCTCATTTTTATGCGGTTTGGCGCGCCGGCTCCCGGGATTTGGAAGATTTTGGTGGAGCCGGTGCAGCTGGCGGGAGGCGCCTTCCACATGTGGCTCCCGGTGCAGGAGTTCCTGGACGGGGAGGTCTACTTCCTGCGGTCCAATCCGGATGTCACCCTGACGTCTCCGGCAGCGGTGCGGTCTGCTATCACGGCGGCCTTCTACAATGGACGGGAGAATAGTATTGATATTCATTCCGGCAGAGGATATACTAGAACTGACAAGATAAAACCGGATCTGGCAGCCCCCGGAGTGGACGTGAAGGGAGCGCTGCCGGGCGGCAGGTTTACTGTCCGGTCCGGCTCCAGCGGGGCGGCGGCCATCACGGCCGGAGCTGCGGCGCTCCTGATGGAGTGGATCCTGTACTACACAGGCAGCAGAGGGGCGGACACCCTTCAGCTGAAAAATCTTCTGATCCTGGGGGCGCGTCAGAGACCAGGGGAGGACTATCCCAACAGAGAGTGGGGATACGGGACTCTGGATCTGTACAGAACATTGGACCGGTTAAGACAGATCTGAGGCAAAGGAGAGATGAGATATGGCAGATTTTTTTGATGAATTCGGCAAAAAAGTGGCAGATGCGGCGAGCGACCTGAGCAGGAAAGCAGGAGACACCATAGAAGTACAGAAATTAAAAAGCGAGATCCGCTTTTTGAAGAGAGGAAACCAGCGGGATTTCGTGGATATTGGAAAATCCATCTATGAGAAATTCACGAAAAATGAGATACAGGATATGGATATGATCGCCCTCTGCGAGGCCATTGAAAAGAGAGATGAGCAGATCGAAAAGTACGAGGAGCAGATCGTGCGCATTAAAGAGGAAATGTAGATGATATTTTGTACCATTGCGGCCGCGTCTGCGGCGCTGGATCTTGGGATCAAGCAGTATGTCCTGGACAATGTGACCGATGGAGAGGACCGGGAGCTGGCCGGCGGCCGCCTGGTCCTGCGCAGAGTCTACAACCGGGGCGCTGCCTTTAATTTGCTGGAAAAATCTCCGCAGTTTGTGACAAAGCTCTCAGCCTGGCTGGGAGCTGTCCTTCTTGTGCGGGATGTATTTCTCATGAGGAAAAAGGGACACACAGCGGAGAAGACAGGGATGATGCTCCTCACAGGGGGAGCCCTCAGCAATCTTTACGACCGCGTTGTGCGGGGAAAGGTAGTGGACTATCTTGCCGTTAAGAGCAGATGGAAGAGACTTTCCAGACTGACCTTTAATCTGGGGGATGTATGCATTGCCGCAGGCGCTCTGCTGGCGGCTTTGTCCAGAAGAAAATAACCATAGCAGAAGAGGAAGACAGACATGATACATAGCAGAAGAGACAAAAAGCAAAGGTCTGCAGATGGCAGCAAAGGGATAAAGGAACAGAGGGAAAGAAGAAAAACACAGAGACTGATACTGGGGACAGCTGTCCTGATTTTGGCGGTGGGCATTGCGGGGGGCTTTGCCATGCACCATGCCACCCAGGAGAAGGCCCGGGAGGCGGCGCAGCAGAGGGAGGAAGAGCGCCAGGAGGAGAAGACCCGAAAGGAGGAGCAGCTGACGCCCGAGGAGGAGAAGGCCCGGGAGATCGCCGAGGTCAAGGAGCAGGCCAGAGAGGAGGGCTGCCCGGAGGAGATCATCGGCCTTATCGACCAGAACGAGGAGACCCTGGATTTTGTGCGGGACTATGCTGAGAACAAGGACAAGCCTGTGCCGGAGACGGTGGAGGCCTCCACAGGGACCGGAACCATTCCCCACTATCTCCAGTGGGACGAGCGGTGGGGCTACAGCTCCTACGGCACCAGCACCATCGCCTCCAGCGGATGCGGCCCGACCTGCATGTCCATGGTCATTGTAGGACTCACCGGGGACACGACGGCCACTCCCTACCGGCTTGCGAGGTACAGTGAGGAGAACGGCTTCATCGACGAGGAGAACAATACCTACTGGGCCTTCCTTGACAGCGCGGCCCGCCAGTGGGGGCTGAACTGCCGGGAGGGAATGATGGACGAGGGCACCCTCGCCGCCCAGCTGCAGGCAGGTAACCCGGTGATCTGCAGCATGCTGCCGGGAGATTTCACGGACGGGGGACATTTCATCGTGCTCACCAGCTATGAGAACGGCCAGGTGACGGTCAACGACCCCTTCAGCATCAGCAACACAGAGAAGACCTGGAACTACAGCGACATCTCCGACCAGATCAAGGAGATGTGGACGGTCTCCAGGGCATGAGGGAAAAATTATTTGAAAGGGAGCGGACAGAGGATGTTCCGCTCCCTTTTTCTATGGCTTTACCGTATGAGCGAGAAACAGAATGACAGGGGAATATTCAGGGTGTTATAATAGGGTAAATAGATTGAGAACGTGGAAGTTAAAGAGGTTAAAAAATTATGGAAAAAGAGAAAATCAGGTTTATATGTTTTTTGTTTGCTTCAATATGTTTCTTTATAGTGGCAATAATGAATTTTATGGATAAGAATACTGCCTCGGCAATAACATTTTTATTATTAGGTATTTCATTTTTACTTTTGTCAACTACACATTTAAAAAATGATCAATAAGTACAATTCCTAATGTCTGGAGGTGTCGAAAATGAGAATAAATTTCCGGACGCAAATAATCGTTTCTATGATTTTAATTATTATGGGATTTATAAGTTCTTTATGGTTCACTAAGGATATGTACTATAATCTTGCGTGGGCTTTTACAGGTTTTCTTTTTTTCATTAACCCTGTATATCCTATAAATATAACAGATTTAGAACAAGACAAAGTGAAAAAGGGAATACGAATAGCAGGGATGATTTTAGTTTTTATCGGATTAACAAATGGATTTGGTGTTTAAATCCTGATTTGCTAAGTGGAAGGTTGAAAAAATTCAGAAAATAGCACTCGAGTGTTGACAGTGCTAACAAAAAGTGTTATAGTTCTAATAGAACAGGAAAACCAGGTGCCTGAGAGGGCACCTTTTCAGTGAAAGGCAAGGAGGGACCTTTATGAATATAAATAAATTTACACAGAAATCCCTACAGGCAGTCCAGGACTGCGAAAAGACAGCAATGGAGTATGGCAACCAGGAGATCGAGCAGGAGCATCTTCTCTACGCTCTGCTGACCCAGGATGACAGCCTGATCCTAAAGATGATGGAAAAAATGGGCCTGGATAAAAATCTGGTCATTGACCGGGTGGAGCAGGCCATAGCAAAGCGCCCCAAGGTGCAGGGCGGCCAGCCCTATGTGGGGCAGTACCTCAACAAGGCGCTCATAAGCGCTGAGGATGAGATGAAGCAGATGGGAGATGAGTATGTCTCTGTGGAGCATCTGTTCCTGGCTCTTCTGAAGCATCCAAGCAGAGAGATGAAACAGCTCTTCCGGGAGCTTGGCATTTCCAGGGAAGGCTTTCTGCAGGCACTCTCCACAGTGAGAGGAAACCAGAAGGTGACAAGCGACAACCCGGAGGCTACCTACGATACACTGAACAAGTACGGCACAGACCTGGTGGACAGAGCCAGAGAGCAGAAGCTGGATCCGGTCATTGGGCGTGACAATGAGATCCGCAACGTGGTCCGGATCCTGTCCCGTAAGACGAAGAATAATCCGGTCCTCATCGGTGAGCCCGGCGTCGGCAAGACAGCCGTCGTGGAGGGCCTGGCCCAGAGGATCGTCAGCGGAGATGTGCCGGAGACGCTGAAGGACAAGACTATCTTCTCCCTGGACATGGGAGCTCTGGTGGCCGGCGCAAAATACAGAGGCGAGTTTGAGGAGCGTCTGAAGGCTGTTCTGGAGGAAGTCAAGAACAGCGACGGCAAGATCATCCTCTTTATCGATGAGCTCCACACCATCGTGGGAGCGGGAAAGACAGACGGCGCCATGGACGCCGGCAACATGTTAAAGCCCATGCTGGCGCGGGGCGAGCTCCACTGCATCGGAGCGACTACGCTGGATGAGTACAGACAGTATATAGAGAAGGATGCGGCTCTGGAGAGACGTTTCCAGCCGGTTATGGTGGATGAGCCCACAGTGGAGGATGCTATCTCTATCCTCCGTGGATTGAAGGAGAGGTATGAGGTCTTCCACGGCGTGAAGATCACAGACGGCGCCCTTGTGGCGGCGGCCACCCTCTCACACAGATATATCTCTGACCGGTTCCTGCCGGACAAGGCCATTGACCTGGTGGATGAGGCCTGCGCCATGATCAAGACAGAGCTTGACTCCATGCCGGCAGAGCTGGATGAGCTTCGCCGGAAGGTGATGCAGCTTGAGATCGAGGAGGCAGCCCTCAAGAAGGAGGACGACCGCCTCAGCCAGGAGCGCCTGGAGCATCTGCAGCAGGAGCTGGCAGAGATGAGGAGCGAGTTCGCCACCAGAAAGGCTCAGTGGGACAACGAGAAGGTAAGCGTGGAGCGGGTACAGAAGCTCCGCGAGCAGATCGAGCAGATCCGGGGCGATATCCAGAAGGCGCAGCAGTCCTATGACCTGGAGAAGGCGGCAGAGCTGCAGTACGGTAAGCTGCCTGAGCTTCAGAAGACGCTGGAGGCCGAGGAGGCGAAGGTGAAGGACGAGGATCTCTCTCTTGTGCACGAGAGTGTGACGGAGGACGAGATCGCCAAGATTGTCTCCAAGTGGACGGGTATCCCGGTGGCCAAGCTGAACGAGAGCGAGAGGAGCAAGACGCTGCATCTGGCAGACGAGCTCCACAAGAGAGTTGTAGGCCAGGACGAGGCCGTGGAGCTTGTGACCGAGGCTATCATCCGGTCCAAGGCGGGCATCAAGGATCCCACCAGACCCATCGGCTCCTTCCTCTTCCTTGGCCCCACAGGCGTGGGCAAGACGGAGCTGGCAAAGGCACTGGCCCAGAGTCTGTTTGACGATGAGAACAATATGGTCCGCATCGATATGAGTGAGTACATGGAGAAATACTCTGTGTCCAGGCTCATCGGAGCGCCTCCGGGATACGTGGGGTACGATGAGGGCGGACAGCTGACCGAGGCGGTTCGGAGAAAGCCCTACTCCGTAGTCCTCTTTGACGAGGTGGAGAAGGCTCACCCGGATGTCTTTAACGTGCTCCTCCAGGTGCTGGATGACGGCCGTATCACGGACTCCCAGGGGCGGACGGTGGACTTCAAGAATACCATCCTCATTATGACCTCCAATATCGGATCATCCTACCTGCTGGAGGGGATTGACGAGAATGGCAATATCAGCGAGGCCAGCCAGAAGGCAGTGACAGAGGACCTGCGGGCTCATTTCCGCCCGGAGTTCCTGAACCGTCTGGACGAGATCATCATGTTCAAGCCTCTGACCAGAGACAACATTTACCACATCATTGACCTGCTTGTGTCAGATGTGAACCGCCGTCTGAAGGAGAAGGAGGTCAGCATTGAGCTGACCGAGGCCGCTAAGGCCCGCATCGTGGAGGGCGGCTACGAGCCCATGTACGGTGCAAGGCCGCTGAAGAGATATCTCCAGAAGAATGTGGAGACCACTGCCGCAAGGCTGATGCTGGAGGGCAATGTGGGAAGCGGCGACACGATCCTCATAGACGACGAGAACGGAAAGCTGACAGCCAGGGTGAAGGAAGGACTGACTGCCACGGATTGATCCGCCAGGCATTGCAGAAGCGACAGCAGGAAGCAACAGTAAGAAGCAACAGTAAAGGGAGACGTTTCACAGGGGCGTCTCCCTTTTTTGTGATTTGATTAACCTTGTTGACATTTCCGGCGGGCCGGATACAATAATGAAATAAGAAATCCCAAGCTTCCAGGAGAGGAGGAGAGCCCATGTCCCGCATCATATTTCACATAGACGTCAATTCAGCGTATCTGAGCTGGACCGCTGTGGAGCAGCTGAAAAGCGGCGCTAAGCTTGACATCAGGACTATTCCCGCCATCATAGGCGGGGACCGGAAATCCAGACACGGCGTCGTGCTGGCCAAATCCATCCCGGCAAAAAAGTATGGGATACACACCGGGGAGCCGGTGGCAAATGCTCTGCGGAAATGTCCGGATATCCACATGGAGCCGCCCAACCATGCCCTGTACCACGAGTACAGCAGAAGGCTCATGGACTTTCTGCACACCTACACGCCGGATATCGAGCAGGTCAGCGTGGACGAGTGCTACCTGGACTTTACCGGCATCGCCCACAGGTATCACTCCTGCGTGTCCGCAGCCTTTGAGATCAAGGACAGGGTGCGGGAGAAATTCGGGTTTACAGTCAATATAGGCATCTCCACCAACAAGCTGCTGGCCAAGATGGCCTCAGATTTTGAAAAGCCGGACAGGGTCCACACCCTTTTTCCAGAAGAAATTAAGGTGAAGATGTGGCCCCTCCCTGTCCGGGAGCTGTATATGGCCGGCGGCTCCAGCGTGGAGACCCTGAAGAAGCTGGGCATCCGCACCATTGGGGAGCTGGCCCAGGCGGACCCGAAGATACTGGAGCTGCATCTGAAAAGCCACGGCAGGATGCTGTGGAATTATGCCAATGGCATCGATGACTCCCCTGTGGTTACCTGGAAGACAGAGGCAAAGGGCATCGGCAACTCCACCACCCTGCCTGCGGATGTGACAGAGCGGGGGGAGGCCGCAAAGATCCTCCTTAAGCTGGCGGAAAGCGTAGGAGGAAGGCTCAGGAAGGCCGGGCAGAAGGCGGGCATGGTCAGCGTGGAGATCAAGTACGCAACCTTTGAGACAAGCTCCCATCAGAAGCAGCTCTTCGGGGAGACGGCGAGCGATACCGTGATCTATCAGGCGGCTATGGAGCTCTTTGACGAGCTGTGGGACGGACGCCCCATCCGCCTCCTTGGCATCCGCACCTCCAAGCTGGTGAGAGAAGACGAGCCCTGGCAGATGAGCATCTTTGACCTGCCCCAGGCGCCGGCGCAGACGGGACGAAGGATGGCTAACAACGGACCTGGAAAGAAGGATCCCGGACAGAAAACCCCCGGAAGGGCAGGAGGCGTGCGGGGAGACGAGATGGCAGAGGCCGGGAAGCCGGAGAGGAGCTCCGCAAACGCCCTGAAGCAGGAGAAGCTGTCCCGGGCCCTGGATCAGATCCGCCAGAGATTTGGGGAGGACGCGGTGGTGCGGGGCAGCTTTCTCAAAAAGGCGGATACGGAGAGACGGAACACTCTATCTCCACAAGGTGGGAAAATATGAGATCCCCGCAGACCAGATTTTGACGGCCCTGGATATTCCCCATATCCACTATCAGCTCTCTACTGAGGAGGAGACAGACTCCTATCTGACGGAGGAGAGAAAACAGTGGATCAGGGGAGTGGGGGAAGCGGTGGTCAACTCCCGGATCTTTACATCGGAGGATGTGTCCCTTGTGACATTTGAAGAGTTCCGGATCTACTGTGAAAATAATGGTATGAACGCTTTCAGGGAAGCATTTGAATTTAACAATGAATTTTATATAGGGATGCAGATTGCAGACTATCTTCTCAATAATAATGACCGGCATGAGCAGAACTGGGGCTTTCTCATGGACAATGCCACGGGAAAGCTGACCAGGTATTGCCCGCTTTTTGACCACGATCACGCATTTTCTTCCTATGAAAATATCCTGTCCCAGACGACGGAATTTACTTCCACCTTAAAGGAGGCGGCCCGGGAGGCATGGGATCAGCTTCCCATGGACCTTCGGGTACTGGATGAGATGGACAGGCCAGAGCTTTTAAGTGAGCAGCAGTGGAGAGACGTGCTGGGGAGAAAAGAGGAGCTGGAACGCGGACTGTGATGACACAGGTGATTGACAGACCTGCGGCAGACCGATATAATGAATAAGTAAAAGAGCAGCAGCGAATTATATTTTTATAGTTTGCAGCTGCTTTTTTGTTGTGACATAGTGTGTATGAAAGGAAGGCAGAATAAATGAAAAGCATTAACTGGAAAGAGACGGGCATAGACATACTGGTGGATATCTTCGCGGGTATGGTCATTGCCATTGGAATTTATAACTTTGCCCTCAACGCGAACTTCCCGGTGGCGGGATTTTCCGGGATGGCTATTATCCTGTATCATCTGCTGGGAATTCCGGTGGGGGCGGGAACCATCCTGCTGAATGTGCCGGTAGCGGTCTTCTGCTACAAATTTCTGGGCAGGACATTCTTCCTGAAATCCGTCAAGACGACAATTATCTCCTCTATCCTGATGGACTATGTGTCGCCCCTTCTCCCGGTATACGACGGGGACAGACTTCTGGCGGCTCTGTGCATGGGAGTGCTGACAGGGCTGGGCTACGCCCTGATTTTCATGAGGGGCTCTTCCACAGGGGGGCAGGATTTCATCAGCATGTCCATCAAGAAAGTAAAGCCCCACATGACGCTGGGCGTGATCACCTTTGTGCTGGATATGCTGACCATCCTGCTGGGAAGCGTGCTCGTGTTCAAGGATGTGGACGGCTTTATTTACGGACTTATCGTGACCTACCTCATGGCCACGGTCATGGACCGGATCATGTACGGCATCGACGAGGGAAAGATGACCCTGATCGTCACAGACAAGGGCAGGGAGGTTTCCGGCAAGATCGACGAATATCTGGACAGAGGATCTACCATCATCAAGGGAACCGGCAGCTACACGGGTCAGGAGAAGGACATTGTCATGTGCGCCAGCAACAACAAGGAAATGTACACCATCAAGAGGCTGGCCAGACAGGTGGATCCCAAATCCTTCACCATCATTATGGAGTCAAACGAGGTAGTGGGAGAGGGATTCAAGGAAGAGCTGGAGGAGCTGTAAACAGGATCCATGGAGACGGATGTCAAAAGGGGCATAAAAGGGCATATAAAAGGGGCCCATTACTTGACAAGCCAGGGTGTTCCTGCGTTATAATATGCTGGTATAAATCTGTACGGAGAGAAGGTCAGAAAGCATGGAATTTAAAGAGAGAACATTCCTTCCCGTCCTCCTTGGCGGGGATATCAATACCTACAGCGTGGCGCGGGCTTTTTACGAGCAGTACCAGGTGAAATCATACGTCTTTGGAAAGTATCAGACAGGACCCAGCTTCAACAGCCAGATCACAGTCTATGAGGGAAATCCGAAGATCGATACAGACGACTATTTTCTGGAGAGGATCAGCCGTTTCGCCGGAGAACACAGCGATAAGAAGATCCTGCTTATCGGCTGCGGGGACAGCTATGTGGCGCTGGCAAGCCGGCATAAAAAGGAGCTCCCGGACAATGTCATTGCCCCTTACATTGACTTTGATCTGATGGACAGCCTGCAGCAGAAGGAGCGGTTTTACCAGCTCTGTGAGAAGCACGGTGTGGACTATCCGAAGACGATTGTGTACAAGAAGGAGATGGGGCTTGACTTTGCCTGTGATTTCCCGTATCCGGTGATCCTCAAGCCCTCCAACAGCATTGCCTACTGGGAGCATCCCTTCCCGACCCAGAACAAGATCTACAAGCCGGGAAGCAGGAAAGAGCTGGAGGAGATCATCACCCAGATTTACGATGCGGGATACGACGATGACCTCATTATCCAGGACATGATACCGGGAAATGACGAGTACATGCGGGTCCTCACATCCTACTCAGACCAGAACGGGAAGGTGAAGATGATGTGCCTGGGACATGTGCTCCTGGAGGAACACACCCCTCACGGCCTGGGCAATCACGCGGTCATCATCACAGAGCCAAACAGAGAGCTCATGGGAAGGGTGAAAAACCTTCTGGAGGATCTCCACTATGTGGGATTTTCCAACTTTGATATCAAGTACGACAGAAGAGACGGCACCTACCGCTTCTTTGAGATCAACACGAGGCAGGGGCGCAGCAACTACTACGTGACAGGCTCAGGCTTTAATGTGGCGAAATATTTCGTGGAGGACTACATTTATAACCGGGAGCTGCCCTACGAGGAGGCCACCGAGGAGCACCTCTGGATGACGGTACCAAAGGGCGTTGCCTACAAGCATGTGAAGGATCCTGCCATGGTGGCGAAGATGAAGAAGCTTGTGAAAGAAGGCAAAATGGTCAACCCTGTCTTCATGCGGGGAGATTTAAAGCCCATGCGTTTTCTGCGGATGCTGAAGACCCACTGGAAGCAGTACGGCTATTTCAATAAATATTACCAGTAGACTGGCAGGGATAAGTAGAGGAGAGCCAATGGAAGAAGGAAAAGGAAAAAAGATACTCGGCGTGATCGGGGGCATGGGACCGGAGGCCACCAGCTATTTCTACGAGAATGTCATCACCCACACAAAGGCGCAGAAGGACCAGGATCATCTGAACATGGTGATCTTGAGCCACGCCGACATACCGGACCGCACGGAGGCTATCAAGAGCGGAGAAAGCCAGAGACTGATCCGCATGCTGCAGGAGGATGCGAGGACACTGGAAAAGCTGGGAGCGGCCAACATTGCCATCACCTGCAATACGTCCCACTATTACTATGACCAGATCCAGAAGGCTGTGTCCATCCCTATCATCAACATGATCCATGAGAGCGTGGCGTATGCGGTGAGGGAGCTGCCGGATGTGAAGCGGATCGGTATTATGGGGACAGACGGGACCATCGGCTCCCGGATCTATCACAAGGAGTGCAGAAAGCTGGGGGTGACGCCGGTGAAGCCCTCGCCGGAGAGGCAGAAGGACGTGATGTCTCTCATTTACGATGACATCAAGAGCGGAAAGCGGGGAGACAGAGCTAAATTTGACCGGGTCATGAGTGAGTTCATGAGAAAAAACTGCGACGCGGTGATCCTGGCCTGCACGGAGCTGTCTGTATTTAAGGGAAAGCACGAGATACCTACCATGTGTCTGGACGCCATGGACGTGCTGGTGCGGGAGGCCATCCTGCGCTCAGGGGCGGAGTATCAGTAGAAACCAGTCATACATAAGAAAATCATTGAGGGAGATTGTTAAAAATGGGAAAGATGCAGTATTATACCGTAAAGGACTATGTGGAGCTGCTTGAAACAAGGGGTATGCTCCTGGAGGCAGACGTGGAGGGAGCGCAGGACCATGTGATCCGCACACTCACCTACAACTCAAAGGAGGCCGGAGCAGACACCCTGTTTATCTGCAAGGGGGCGGCCTTCAAGCTGGCCTATCTGCGGGAGGCCCTGGAGAGGGGAGCAGTCTGCTATATCAGCGAGAAGGCCTTTGACCTGGAGCGGCAGGTGCCCTGTATTCTTGTGAAGGATATCAGGGAGGCTATGTCCGTTCTGGCCAATTTCTTCTACAACCGTCCCTGGGAGGACCTGGTGGTGACAGGTATCGGGGGGACGAAGGGAAAATCCACCTCCGCCTACTATATGAAAGCAGTGGTGGACGACTACATGGCGGCCCAGGGGAAGAAGGAGAGCGCCGTCATTTCTTCCATTGATATCTACGATGGCAAGAGCCGGGTGGAGTCCCACATCACAACGCCGGAGGCAGTGGAGCTGCAGCAGCACCTTCGCAACGCCCTGGACTGCGGTATTGAGTACGCTCAGATGGAGGTCTCCTCCCAGGCGCTGAAATATCACCGGGTGGACGATATGCGGTTTGACGCGGCCATTTTCCTCAATATCTCGGAAGACCACATCAGTCCCATTGAGCACAAGGACTTTGAGGACTATTTCACATCCAAGATGCGTATGTTTGCCAAGGCAGACCGGGCTTTTGTCAACCTGGACGCGGATTACATCGACCGTATACTGACATACGCAAAGGACGCGAAAGAGTTTTATACCTTCAGTACAAAGAAGCCGGAGGCGGATTTTTACGCCTACAACATCCGCAAGGACGGACACGAGACGCTGTTTTTTGTGAAATGCGCTGACTTTGACGAGGAGTTTGTCCTTACCATGCCCGGGCTTTTCAATGTGGAAAACGCCCTGGGCGTTATAGCGGCGGCCACAAAGCTGGGGATCCCCAGGGAGTATATCCACTCCGGCCTCAAGAGGGCCAGGTCCAGCGGCCGCATGGAGCTCTATGCAAGCAAGGATAAGACGAAGATTGCCATCGTGGACTACGCCCACAACAAGCTGAGCTTTGAGAAGCTGTTCTCCTCCATGAAGGAGGAATACCCGGATTACGATATTATCTCCATCTTCGGCTGCCCGGGAGGGAAGGCCCTGATCCGCCGCCGGGATCTGGGAACTGTGGCAGGCCAGTACGCAAAGAAGGTTTACCTTGTGGCGGAGGATCCGGGATATGAGCCGGTGGCTGACATATCTGCTGATATAGCCCAGTACGTAAAGGCCCAAAACTGTCCCTATGAGATGATCGAGGACCGGGGCGAGGCCATAAAGGCCGCTATCGAGAGCTCTCAGGGGAAGACGCTCTTCCTCATTACCGGAAAGGGTGCCGAGACAAGGCAGAAGTACGGCAGCGACTATCTGGACTGCCCCTCTGATGTGGACTATGTGAAGAAATATCTGACAGAGTACGACGAGAGAGCAGAGGGCAAATAGGAGGGACAACAGGAGCCAGGAAAATAAGGGGCGGAGAAAATGGAGATAGCTGACAGGAGGATAGACGGGGGAAAGCCCTTTGACTGGGGCAGAACGTCTGAAGATTACGCAAAATACAGGGACATCTATCCACCGGAATTTTATCGGAGGATCCTGGACCGGGGACTGTGCAGGGACGGCCAGCGGGTGCTGGACCTGGGAACCGGGACAGGAGTGCTCCCGAGAAATCTGTATGCATATGGGGCAAGGTGGACAGGGGTGGACATTTCCGAAGAGCAGATCCGGCAGGCCCGGCTCTTATCAGAGGATATGGACATCCGCTATCTTGCTGCATCGGCAGAGGAGCTGGATTTCCCGGATCGGTCCTTTGACGTGGTCACGGCCTGCCAGTGTTTCTGGTATTTTGACCACGGGAAGCTTATGCCGGAGCTCTGCCGTCTGCTGGAGCCTGGCGGACGGATCCTGATCCTTTACATGGCCTGGCTGCCCTTTGAGGACCGGATTGCCGGGGAGAGCGAAAGGCTGGTCCTGAAATACAGCCCAAACTGGAGCGGTGCCAAAGAGACCATGCGGCCCATCAGGATACCGGATGTCTACAAAGAGAAGTTTGAGCTTGTGTATCACGAAGAATTTCCCCTGCAGGTTTCTTTTACCCGTGAGAGCTGGCATGGGAGGATGCGGGCCTGCCGGGGAGTTGGCGCTTCACTGACAGAGGCGGAGATTGCCCTGTGGGAGGAAGAGCACAGGAAGCTCCTTGAGAAGATTGCCCCTGAGAATTTCGAGATCCGGCACTACGGGGCTGTGGCTGAACTGAAAAAAGACAGGATGGATAAGAAGAAGGTCCGGCCTGGAAGGAGGAAGCAGTATGCTGATTGACTTTAACGCGATAGAGGAAATCCGGGTGCCCGGGATGAACGGCGGCACAGGCGAGATGTCCGCCAGGATGTTTATGGATCAGGGGGGAAAGATCATTCCCTGCCGTATTCACGCGGGCGGCTCCATAGGCATGCATCCTCATCCCACAAGCGATGATATAAACTATATCCTCTCCGGGACAGGGAAAGCTGTCTGTGACGGAAATGAGGAGCTGCTTGCTCCCGGCGTCTGTCATATCTGCAGGAAGGGCTCCGCGCACAGCATTGTCAACACCGGGAAGGAAGATCTGGTCATGCTGACCATTGTGGTGGAAAGATAAATCATACTTGTAATGAGGAGGGCAGGAAATTCCTGCCCTCAAGTCATATCTTATGTCTGCTTTGCCAGCTCCTGCACTGTCTCCGGGTCCACCTCCAGCTCCCTGGCAATGGCCTCAACAGATTTGCCCTTTGCCAGCTTCTTCTGGACCAGCTCCCGGAGCAGATCTGTCCTACCATCCTGGTAGCCGTCCTCGTACCCCTCCTGGTGCATGGCCTTCTCATATTTCTCCTGATCAAATGTCTCCAGAACCATCTGGATCACCTCCGATTTTTGCTCCAGCAGAATATCCCTCAGCACATTGTTTTCAATGCACGTATCCACTGCCTCTGAAACTGCCTCCCTGAGGGGGAGTGGCCGTTTCAGGTTCTCCCGGACTGTGTCCACGAAGATGGCGTACTCCTTCAGACGGCGGCACTTCTCCATCAGAGCCCTGTTGTGCCCGTAGTTGATGTTCAGCATCACGGTCTCGCACTCCAGGGCGGGCCGCCTGCCCTCCGGGTCTGCCTCAAAGAGATCGCTGAGCCGGAGCACCATCCTGTCAGGCTCCTCCCTTGTCCCGTTGTAGAACACGATGTGCTGGGGAAAGGGGAGTCTCTTGACTGCGCTGCTGTAGATGTTGATGCCATTTTTTACCACGTGCTTTTCGTACAGCCTTGCCAGATACAAAAGTCCCCGCAGGGGCATGTTCGGGTTGTAGGTGCTCTGGTGCTCGTACAGGCTTAAGGTGCCGCTGACGAGGAAGGAAAGGTCGTTCTTCATGGACAGATACAGGACGTTTCCCAGCGTGTTGATCTCCAGGGCGCCGGGGTCTGAGTAGTCCGTTCCGTTGACGGCGTTGTACAGGTCCAGAAGGTCAGCGGGCCGCTGGAAAATAAAGCGGAAAAGCCGGTCCTTGTACTGCCTGTCAGCCTGGGGATATTCTTCTGTTTTGGTCGAATACATTTTCAAATGCTACACTTCCATTAAAGAATGTCATTTTGAAATGACACAGGGGAAAAAGAATTTTCCGCCAAGTGGTTTACATTATACCTGACATAAAGCGGCCTGACAATAGGGCAAGGATAAAATTAAAGAAATCTTAAGACCGTCTCATTGCATGAGAGGGTGTGCTTTTATATAATGAGGGCAGGAGGTGGGAGGCATGGCGTTAAGACTGGTGAAGGGAAGTTATAAATATCGAGATCAGATGATCGAGATGCTGAAAGAGTGGATAGCTTATAATAATGCTCATCCTGAGGCTAATAAATCTCCAGCTGCTATCTTTAAAAATGATTACCATGATTTTGATTATTATTTGAGTCATCTGGAATATGCAGAGCCGCATGGCGGACTGGTTCCGGATTCCACTTTTTTCTGCCTGGATGATGAAAGAAATATCATGGTGGGCGCAGTCAATATCCGTCACGAGCTTAACGAGTATCTGCTGCAATATGGCGGTCATATCGGTGATGGCATAAGACCTGGCGAAAGAAGAAAAGGGTATGCCACTAAGATGATCAGTCTGGCTTTAGAAGAATGTAAGAAGCTGGGGATAAGGAAAGTGTTGATGGTATGCGATAAAGAAAATACAGGCTCGGCAAAATCAATCCTAAAAAATGGCGGCGTTCTGGAGAACGAAATCATGCAGGGGGAACATGTTATGAAGAGATACTGGATCGATCTGAGGGAAGGAAATTAATCCGGTATGCAAAGACTGAGACACGGAGATGTTTTGAAAAAAAGAGGTGGGGGACATGGCAAATGAGGAGAAAAAGGATTTTAACGCAATGCTGCACAGGGAAACGGATATGCCCAAAATACAGATAGTCACGGATGAGGCCACTATAAAGAAATACGGCGGGGAGAGGATGTATTTTGCTCCGCCGGTCACCTATGACGAGATTATGAAAAAGGTTCCTTTCGGGAAAGTGATCACGGTCGGCGCCGTCAGGGAATACCTGGCAAAAAAGAACAACGCTGATTTTACAGACCCCATCACAGCCGGGATCTTCGTATCTATCGCGGCCTGGGCCAGCCATCAGCGCCGTGAAGACAAGACGCCTTACTGGCGGACCCTGAAGGCAAAGGGGGAACTGAACGCGAAATATCCCGGAGGCGTTGAAGCCCAGAAAGAGAAGCTGGAAGCAGAGGGGCACACCATCATCGAGAGAGGAAGGAAGAACATCAGATACTATGTGAAGGACTATGAGAAGTTCCTATTTGAGATTGAATAGAACGGAAGCTGACAAACCAGGGAGCTGCCACGGTCTGTCTGGGAGCCTCTGTGTTTGCGGCTTTATGCTGCCTGACCTTTGTGGCCGTACAGAGGTATCACCGTCCAAGGATTATCAGGTTGACAGAACGATAAAGACTAACTGTGTAGTGGACTGGTGTACAGAAAAGATCAGCTCTGACGATGCCCTTATCACTCGAAGAGGAAAAAACTGGTATGTGCAGGCAGACCATTGTATCATAACTGTAAACGCACACAGCTACACCATTATCACTGCTCACAGGGAGAGATAATAAGAGATAAAAGGAGAAACTGGATATGAAACGGGAACTGGGAATAGCAAGATGCGGTCTTGCCTGCTGTCTCTGCGGGGAGAATACAAGCTGTCATGGCTGCAATTCTGGAGAATGTCCGGATAAGGACTGGTGTGAGAATAGGAAATGTACTCTGGAGAAAGGCATTTCTCACTGCTCTGAGTGTGACCGGGACTGCAAAAAGGGGCTGCTCGGGAAAATCAAGCCCTATGGGTTTACACTGTTCATCAGGCGATACGGCGTGGAAGAATTGCTGGACTGCCTTGAGAGAAATGAAAAAAACGGGGTTGTATACCACCGGGAAGGCGTATTCGGGGATTACGATGACTTTGAAGATGTGGAAGAGCTGATCCATTTTATTAAAACGGGAGAGCGGTAAACTTTGAGAGAGATAATAACAAATAAAGTGGAGGAATACCTGGCCAGGGAATACTGGTGCAGCCCATCCAGGCTGCATGCGGGCGGCGTCGTCTATACCGTCCATGGGACGGCTAACCGGCCCTGTATTAAGATCATGGCGTACAGAGACACGGTGGTTGTCTGCACGTCAAAGGATCTGGCCGGACGGGTAAGGACCCTGGTGGAGAACAAAAGCAGAGATGAGATTTTTGAGCTGCCGCTGGTTTACGGACAGACGATCCACTATGTGCCGGACCGGAATGACAGAGGCGAAGTGCTGGCGCCGGCAGCCTTTGACAGTACCTTCCTTTACGGAGACGAAATTTTTTCGCTGAAGGGCCTGCAGGGATTTGACAATTCTCTGGCTTTTGATGACAGGGGGTATACACCCACGAGGGCTGCATACATTGCAAGAGATCACGATAAAATTATCGGTGTGTCCGGGGCGGCGCCAGTGTCACCGGAGGGCCTGTGGGAAGTGGGAGTGGATGTCCTGCCGGAATACAGAAATTCCGGAATGGGGACATACCTGGTGGCAAAGCTGACCCGTGAGCTCCTGAAGCGGGATATGGTTCCCTTTTATTCGGCTTCGGTGACCAATATAGGTTCCCAGATGGTGGCGTCAAGATGCGGATACATTCCTGCATGGGTGGACACGTATGGGACTGTTCTGGATGGGGGTTCGCCGTATGGCGATCTGCTACATATATAATGCATCGGATAAATAGAAACGAATATCGAGGGAGAGGAGCATGCTGGGAAAAATCGTGAAAGTGACGGTGGACAGACCTCTGGGGAGCTGTCATCCGAAGCATCCGGATATCTGCTATCCTGTCAACTATGGATATGTGAAAGGGGTTATGGCTGCTGATGGAGAGGAACAGGACGTCTATATCCTGGGCGTGGATGTCCCTGTAAATGAATTTACAGGCAGAGTCATTGCCATCATCCACCGCCGTGACGATGTGGAGGATAAATGGGTGGCAGCGCCGGAGGGACAGACATTTTCGGCGGAGGAGATAGAAGCCCGGGTGGAATTTCAGGAACAGTATTTTGAGTCGGAGGTGATTGCAGTATTATGAGTCGTACATTTGAATTTGACGGAGAAAAATACAAAAAAGCGTCCAGACACCAGAAGGAGTGGGGCAGCAGCCTGATTGGAGAATTATCTTTGCGGGGCGATGAGAAAATACTGGATCTGGGCTGCGGAGACGGCGTGCTGACAGAGCAGCTGTCAGAGCTGGTGCCGGATGGAAAAGTTGTGGGAATAGACGCGTCTGCGGGAATGATCGCCGAGGCGCAAAGCCGGTCAAAGCCGAACCTGACGTTTGTGCAGATGGATATAAACGACATGGATTTTCAGAACGAGTTTGATGTCATTTTTTCCAATGCGGCGCTCCACTGGGTCAAGGATCACGGCAGACTCCTTAAAAACTCATTCAGGGCATTAAAGGATGGCGGCCGCCTCCTGTGGGATTTTGCAGGGGACGGAAACTGTTCCAACTTCTTTGCTGTCATCCGCAAAGAAATGGAAAGCGAAGAGTACAGGCAGTATTTTAAAGAGTTTGAGTGGCCCTGGTATATGCCGTCCAGGGAGGAGTATGCAAAGACAGTGGTCGCCTCCGGCTTTTCTTCCTATGGTATTACTGAGGTCAACAGAGACAGATTTTTCTCCGATGCGGATGAGATGATCAGGAGGATAGACCAGCCCAGCATCGTGCCTTTTATCAAGGTTCTTCCCGAGGGAGCAAAGGAAAAGTTTCGCGATGAGGTTGTCAGGGCTATGCTGGAGAGGGCGTTGCAGGCAGATGGGACCTGTTTTGAAACCTTCCGACGCATCCATGTAAGGGCGGATAAGTGATGAGAGGCTGAGGAAAAGGAGGAATCTTATGGAAGACGAGAAAAGATTTGCCGCATTTCTGCGCGGTATCAACGTAAGCGGTAAAAACAAGATCCCAATGGCAGATCTGAAGAAGGGCTTTGAAAAGCTGGGGGTTGGAGGAGTGAAGACATACCTGAACAGTGGGAACGTGGTTTTCTCCTGTAAGGAGGGCGATACGGGCAGGCTGGCAGGGCAGATTGAAGAGATGGTGCAAGATGAGTTTGGGGTAAATGTCCCGGTATTTGTTATTTCCGGTGAGGAGCTGGAGGATATTCTGCAGCATGCACCTGACTGGTGGGGCGATGAAAATCAAGACATCTATGATAACCTCATTTTTATACTGCCGCCGCTTACATTTACGGATGTGCTCCGTGAGATTGGGGAGCCAAAAGAAGGCTTGGAGCGGGTCATGGATTACAAAAACGCCGTCTTCTGGTCCTTTGTCCGAAAGGATTACCAAAAGACAAACTGGTGGTCAAAAACGGCAAGCTCTGGCATTGCCGGAAGACTGACGATCAGAACGGCCAATACAGTCAGGAGGATAGACGGGGCATGTTAGCGCGTGTTGCTTGCGGCAACGGCCGGTTTTTCATACAATAACGATAACAACAAAAAAGAAAGAAGGTTATCCAGATGCTGAATGAAAACATAAAAATCATCAGAAAGTCGAAGGGGCTTTCCCAGGAAGAGCTTGCCGTCAGGCTGAACGTGGTGCGCCAGACCATTTCCAAGTGGGAAAATGGGTTGTCTGTTCCAGATGCCGACATGCTGATCTCCATATCGGAAGTGCTGGAAACTCCAGTGAGCACTTTGCTTGGAGAAACGGTTGCCAGGCCGGAGGCCGACGATTTAAAGGCAATCTGCGAAAAGCTGGAGACGATCAATTTGCAGCTCGCCCGGAGGAAGGATGCGGCGCGAAAAATACTCCGGGGACTGCTTCTTGGCCTGTGCGCGGTCATCGTGCTCATCTTTGCTGCCCTGGCCGCGCTAAACAGTCCATACCTGGGCTGGGATTACAGTGACCCGGAACTGAGTGTTGCCGGAGTGGTTTTTCATGCGTTTGAGTGGCTGTTTGTCAGACTGGCGCCGTTTGTCCTTGCGGGGGCAGCAGCCGGGATTTTTCTGACGCGGAAGAGGGGTAGCTCCGGGTTGGGAGCAGTGTGAGTCTTTGTAAAGGGAAGTAAAGTCTATGGAGCAATACCTGAGAGAAACTCCTATGTTAAACTTTTTGGCTGCAAACATACAGAGGTTGATAAGTGACAGACAATGGGAAAATGCGGATGCGTATCATCGTATCAGGAAGATATATGATTTTGTCCGCGATGAAATTTTATTTGGATACAACGTGGATGACAGTATTCCGGCGTCGAGAGTTTTGTCTGATGGATATGGGCAGTGCAATACAAAAGGAACCCTTTTTATGGCGCTGCTGCGCGGCGTGGGGGTTCCCTGCCGGGTACATGGGTTCACGATCGATAAAAAACTGCAAAGAGGCGCAATGACTGGTATCGTATACAAAAATGCACCTGAAAATATTTTTCACAGCTGGGTGGAGGTTTACCTGGAGGGTGTTTGGTACGAGCTTGAGGCGTTTATCCTGGATCAACAGTATCTTTCCCGGCTGCAGGAGATAAACGCCGGCTGCCGGGGCGCTTTTTGCGGATATGGCGTTGCGGTAAAGGATTTTCACAATCCGGTGATTGATTTCAATCGAAATAATACTTACATTCAAAGCGAGGGGATCAATCAGGATTTCGGGATCTATGACTGCCCGGATGACTTGCTGAAAGAGCATCATCAGGAAATGTCGGCTTTCAAGGCCTTTCTATATAGAAATCTGGGAAGGCACCTGATGAACTACAACATTAAAAAAATCAGAAACCAGAAAGCTTCGGTGGAGTAAAATGTCACCGGTACAGTGACGATATATAAAAATAAGATAAGCTGGCTGTTTGTCCTTTCATCCTGCCAGGGTTGTACTGGAGATTTTTGGGGATATGATGTGATGGAAAAGCAGGTGAAAATTCTATGAAAGTGTTCCTGGTCATTATTTTGGTATTGATCATATATATTCCGGTCATTATGCTGATTTCATTTGTGCGGGCGCTTTTTTGTGTGAGAAAAGGGAAAACATATGCCAAAGAAAAGTTTTGGGATACTTTCCTGAGCTTTTTCCTGGAATTGTTAAATCCCATGAACTGGTTTTTGTAAAGTAAAGGGAAATTGGATGCACATGGAAGCCTATCTTGATCATGAAACCGAATATGGCTGGTATCTCTGCCTGGATGGCGGACATATTGTGGGCGGTCTTGGAGTCATTGAAAATGATTTTCACGACAGGAAAGACCTTGCGCCCAATGTGTGTGCGGTGTATACGGAGAAGGAGTACCGCTGTCAGGGAATTGCAGGGCGCTTACTTGACATAGTTGTAAAGGATATGAAGTCTAAGGGGATAGCCCCGCTTTATCTGATCACAGACCATACAACCTTCTATGAGAGATATGGCTGGGAATTTTTTTGCATGGTTCGGGATGAGGACGGATGCAGTGTGACAAGAATGTATATCCACAGATAATTTTCCATCTGTGACGCGATAGGAGAGCTTATGAAAAAAATCAGTTTGTTCATAGCGATGAGCCTTGACGGATATATCGCAGACAGTAAGGGCAGCGTTGACTGGCTGGCCGGACAGGGCAATGAGGATGAGAATGTTGACACATATTCTGAATTTGTGAAAGATATCGATACGGTAATAATGGGCTGGAATACCTATCATCAGATCGTTACGGAGCTTTCGCCAAAAGAGTGGGTTTATAACGACCTTACAACCTATGTTGTGACGCACAGCCCCAAAGCATCTTCTGATAAAATCCATTTTACCAATGAAAATCCCGTCCTGCTGCTCAAAAAACTGAGAGAAGAAGGCGGAAAAGGCATTTGGATATGTGGCGGGGCAAACCTGATCCAGCAGTTGGTCAGAGAAGATATGGTTGATTGCTATCATATTACTGTTATCCCAACAATTCTGGGTTCAGGTATTCGGCTTTTTGAAAAGACTGACCGTGAAATCAAGCTGAGGCTGCTCAAAACACGATCGTATAATGGTATGACGGACTTAATCTATACAAAAAGATGAATTGTGATTTGAGGGAGGGTAAGAATGGTCAAGGTGATAAAGGAAGAATTTGCTGTCATTGGGAAAGAGGGATCAACATCGGACGGCGATGGATTTATCCAGAAATTGTGGGATGATGCAAATGGTCATTTTAGCGAAGTGGCACATCTGGCAAAGAGGGACTCGAACGGGGGGATTGTGGGAATATGGGGCGCTATGTCTGATATTTCCCGCTCATTTAAACCGTGGGAGGATAGATTTAGCAAGGGCTTGTATCTGGCAGGAGTGGAATGCGTGGACCATGCGGAGGCTCCTGATGGATGGACCAAGTGGACAATACCGGGTTATGAGTATATAGTTGTTGAAAACCATAGTGGAGCGTTTGAGGAAACCCTCGGACAGATGAAGGAGGAGGGTATTTCTCTGGTCGGAGCAGTTCACGACTATACTGACCCGGCAACAGGAAAGGGCTATCTGTATTTTCCCATAAGAGAAGTATAGCAAAGTCTATGGTGTTGGACGGAAAATTGGAATTTACGGAGGGGATATTGTACGTTAGATAGTAAAAGGATACCCTGATTTATCAATGCTGGCTGCTAAACTGTCTATAAACTATCGGACGAGAGAACTAAACCAGCAGTTGGTTGAGTATAGAATGGAGGAAATGATATTATGCAGTCATCAAATCAAAGGAGTGTAAACACAATGAAAAAACAAACTTTTGGATCTATGATTGCAGCCTTCCGTAAAGAGCAAGGTATGACCCAGCTTGAACTGGCTGAGAAAATGGGCGTTACAGATAAAGCTGTATCAAAATGGGAACGAGATTTATCTTTTCCGGATGTAAATTCGCTCCCCAAACTCGCCGAAATTTTCAATGTGTCTATTGACGAACTCATGCAGGTAAAGGAAGAGATGAAAGAGAATACAGACGACAACCATAAGGGCTCTGAAATTGTTAATATTGCACTGAAGGGCATCGCGTTGGCAATGGGTATTGCAGTTGTTGTTCTGTCATTTATAAACGAACTTGAAACCCGCAGTGCAGTCAGTATGTTGGGGATAGGTTTGGCTTGTTTGGCTCTAGTACAGTTTTCGCAAAAGAATGACATATAACGGAGGAGACAGATGGAATACGTAGTAGACGACAGGAAGCTCACGGCTTCCGTTTTCCTGGACTTTGTAAATCAGGTCTGGCAGGGAGATTATGATATGGAACGCACGCGGCAGGCTCTGTCCAGGACGCTGAATATCACAGCTTACGATGATGGAAAGCTTATCGGCTGCCTGCGCATTCTCACAGATGGCTACTTTTTCGGGACGATCACAGAGCTGCTCGTACTTCCTAAGTATCAGAAAAAGGGGATAGGCAGCAGGCTTCTTGAGCTGGCCCGGGAGAACACTCCCAGCATGCTGTTTTTTGGAGCTCAACCGGGGGTGGAAGGATTTTATGAGAAGAATGGCTGCCAAAAAAGCCTGCAGTCCTACATCATAGAAAAAAGGCCGTAAATTCTGGGGGGAATTTCTGTCGCAGATTAAAGAAGAGGCAGACCTGGATGAACTGTCGGATAAGGAGAAAAGCCGGCACGCTGCAGAGGTACTGAAAAGGATAGCTGCTGAGCAAAAGATTGAGCTGCGGCTTCGAAAGAAAGGCTGCCAATCATGAGACGCCGACAGAGGCAAAACAATTGAATTAAAGGAGAGACTTTGCGATGACAAAAGTAGCATTTATCTGTGTGCATAATTCCTGCCGAAGCCAGATTGCCGAGGCTCTCGGAAAATATTATGCTTCGGATGTATTTGAGAGCTATTCCGCAGGGACTGAGACAAAACCTAAGATCAACCAGGATGCTGTGCGCATCATGAAACAGCTCTATGGGATTGACATGGAGAAGACCCAGCGGAGTAAGCTTCTGTCGGACATCCCTCCGGTTGATGTCGTGGTCACAATGGGATGCAACGTGAATTGTCCGTATTTGCCCTGCAAACACAGGGAGGACTGGGGGCTTGAGGACCCCACTGGGAATACCGATGAAGTGTTTGTCGAGGTGATAAAAAGCATTGAGCAAAAGATATTCGAATTGAAGGAGAGGCTCAGCGAAGTAAAATAGTCGAAGTAAAGTAGCGATATAAAGCAATGACAGGGAACTGTGTATAAGAAGCGCAGGCAGCCACCGGACTGCCTGAGCTTCTTATATAAAAGATGAAAGGGTCTTACCTGCCGGACAGCTCCGGCCGACTTTGTCACGCCGCTGTCACGCCGCCGTTGCTGCCATCATCCCCAGGGCCACTACCCCGAAGATGGCGTAGATGAGATTGATGACCACACAGATTTTCATCAGTGTGTTCTGTACCTGGTATTTTGTGTAACATACAAGAGTAAAAATACCGGAAAATATCATGAAAATCGCATAGCATGCTATGATTATGCCGGCGGCCGGGATCTCCAGCGCCCAGGGCTGGGTGCGGAGGGGAAGGATGGTCCATGGGATAAAGACCATGATGGCGCAGAGGGCGGTCAGGATGGCCGCCTTTGTCGGGTCTGTCTTGGGGGTACGCATAGTAATATCACTCCTTTTTCGTTCTTGGTTTTGTTTTCCTTATTCCTTTATTTTCTCTCCCCGTGTCCGAAGGCCAGACAGGCGATGAGCAGGCACAGGATGGATATGGCTGCCGCCGCAGGGATCCAGGGAACCAGGTCGATAGTGCTGTCCGGGTTTGTGGACAGCTTCATGTAGTTTGATGTGACTACATAGAAGGGGTAGCAGGGCGGGTAGAGGAACCAGATTTTCGTGTTCAGCAGAAGCACGGAGGAAACCATGGTGGCCAGCCCCAGTCCGATGGAGAACACAGGCGTGGTCAGGCAGACGGACATCAGCCAGTACAGAGACATCATGGGCAGGGAGGAGAGAAAGAGCGTTCCCGATACCTTCAGCACCATGCCGGTCTGAGCCGTCAGATCAGCGTTCACGTAGGAGGAGGCAATCCGGGCGCAGAGGAAGTAGAGCCCCGTCATGGCCGCTGCCTGGACAAGGGCCAGGAGCACAAGGACAAGGAACTTGGCAAGGCACAGAAGCCTGGGGCTTATGGGCAGCGCCAGCATTTTCAGGAGCCCCTTGTTTTTCTGTTCCAGCTGCTGCAAAAGGACTGTGCACACGATGATGCTGGCGGGAAAGATGAACCAGGCAAAGCCCATAAAGCTCTGGATGAAAAAATTGTTCCCCGGCGTGATGCCCGCCATCACAGGTGTGAGGCTCATGTCCGCGTTGATGATATTGGGGATCCACAGGATCACCAGGGGAACAAAGAGAAGGGGAAGGATAAAGGAGCGCCGGATTTTTTTGACCTCGGCAGCAGTAAGTGTAAATAAATTCATAGTGAGTACCTCCTTATGCGGATAAAAATACAGGCGATCAGGCCAAAGAGCAGAAGCTCCGCACCCGATGCGGCGGCGTAGGCGGTCCAGTCGCTTCCCGCGCTGGCCAGGTCCCTAAAGGGCGTGACAAAGGGAACCAGCGTGAGCAGGAAGGGGCCCTCCGGCAGGACGGTTCCCATGGACATGAAGATGACGCCGATGCCAAGGCTCACCCACATGCTCTGGCAGGCGGAGGCCACCAGCAGCATAAAGAGCAGGGTGGGCAGTGTGAGGAGAGCGGCAAATCCCATATTTTTCAAAAGCTCCGGGATAAAATCTCCTGTCATCTCAAACCAGTGCATGGTGCAGAAGGCGTAGGAAGCGCTCTCCAGGGCCAGGAGAAATAAAAATCCCAGAGTCAGGAGGAGAGCCTTCCCGAAAAACAGGGACTCTCCTCTGAGGGGCAGGGTCAGCATCCTGCGGATGGCGTGGTCCGCGTACTCTGTGTGGTACATCAGGCAGGCGCCGCAGATGATAAGGATCAGGTTCAGCATGGTCACCATCTGCAGGTTGGCGTTAAGGAGGATGGACAGGGGCGAGCCCTCCAGGGAGGTGAAAAGCTCTGTCCGAAACCCTGTGTTGGCTATGGGCACGAGGGCCGCCACCAGGCCTCCCACAAAAAAGGATGTAAAAAATCCTGTGGATTTCAGTTTTTTCAGTTCGATACCAATCGTCATCACATAGGCCTCCGTTTCCTGTTGTCTTCATCCACCAGCGCCAGGAAGGTCTCCTCCAGATTGTCGGAGGGGAGCCCCTTCATGGCCGCCGTCTCCCGCAGCTTTTCCATGCTCCCCTCAAAGAGGAGATGGCCCCGGTTTAATATCCCCACGTCGTCCGCCATGAGCTCAATCTCCGGCAGGAGGTGGGAGGACACGAGGACCGTGCAGCCAATCTTCCCGGGCAGGGACCGGATGAGGGTGCGTATCTCATGGATGCCCACCGGATCCAGCCCGTTGGTGGGCTCGTCGAGGATGAGAAGGGGCGGGCGGCCGATGAGGGCTCCCGCAAGGCCCAGCCGCTGCTTCATGCCGAGGGAGTATTTCTTTGCCGGGCGATCTCCGAACCGGGTCAGGCCTGTCAGCTCCAGGGCGTCCTCCACAGCGGAGGGCTTAAGCCCAAGGATGCGGCGGATCAGGTCCAGATTTTCCCGGCCTGTCAGATTGCCGTAGAAGGAGGGCTCTTCGATGAGGGAGCCGGTCTTTCGCAAAATCTCCATCCGGTCCCTGGGGTAGGACATCCCGTCAACGGTGAATGTGCCGACTGTGGGGCGCACAAGCCCCAGGAACATTTTCATGGTGGTGGACTTTCCGGCCCCGTTTGGCCCGAGAAATCCGTATACAGTTCCCTTCCTTATATGAAGGTTCAGCCGGTAGACGGCTGTGAAATTTCCGTAAGTCTTTGTCAGTTCATGTGTCTCGATGATCGGTTTCATAGCTTTGTGTGCCTCCTTTGTCTTTCTGGCTCTATTGTACCGGGCCATCCTTACAGGCACATTTCCTCTGCCTTACATTTACCTTACAAAGAGGGAAGCGATGGAGTGAGAGCGTGGAAATATGGTATAATGACCACATCGTGGTCATTGTACCTGCGCATAAAGCGGTTTCTGCGGAACCGCAGAAATCCGCTGCGCATCAGCCAGAGGCCCGTGGCCGCTGTGCGGCCATGGTATAATAACCACACTGTGATACACTTTCATCAAAAACAGAGCAGGAAAGGAAATGAAAACTATGGACACAGAATATCTGAAGGGCAAGCGTATCCTTCTTGTGGACGATGAGGAGGAGCTGCTGGACATGGTTTGTTCTATATTAAAAGAGGAAGGATACCTCCATATCCGGAGGGCCGGGACCGTGAGGGAGGCCCTGGAGGCGGCTGCGGATTTTCAGCCGGAGCTGGCCATCCTGGATGTGATGCTGCCTGACGGGGACGGCTTTTCCCTGTTTGAGAGGCTGAAGAAAATGGGGGACTACCCGGTGCTCTTCCTCACGGCCCGGGGTGAGGACGAGGACAAGTTCAGGGGCCTGGGGCTGGGGGCCGACGATTACATGGTCAAGCCCTTCCTCCCCAGGGAACTGATCCTGCGGGTGGGAGTGATCCTGAGGAGAAGCTATAAGAACGAGACACCCCTTGTCCGCCTTGCCGGCAGCCAGATTGATTTCCAGCGGGCGGAGGTGGTGAAAGAGGGAGAGCGTATTTCCCTGACAGCCAAGGAGTTTGAGATCCTATCCGCCCTGTGCAGGAATGCGGGGAAGATCGTAACCATCGATGCTCTCTGCGAGGCGGCCTGGGGAGACAATCCCTTTGGCTACGAGAATTCCCTCATGGCCCATATCCGCAGGATCCGGGAGAAGATAGAGAGGGATCCCTCCCACCCGGAGTCGCTGGTCACAGTGAAGGGCCTGGGATACAAGCTGACAGTGGAGGGAAGATAGATGAAAAATGCGCTGAAGCTTCTGCGCCGGCTGGTGGTGGGCATGTTTCTTGTCTGCCTGCTCTTGCCGGTGCTGGATCTGGTTATCCTTTTTTCTTTTACTGTGAAATACAGCAGCAACGGCTCTCCCTACACCATGGCGGAGGAGGTGGCGGAGGGGCTCTCTGAGACGGAGGATGGCTACTCCCTCTCTCCCCAGGTGCAGGAGAGCCTGAAGCAGGCGGGAGCATGGGCCATGCTCATCCAGAGCGGCACCGGACAGGTGGTCTGGCACACGGAGAACCTTCCGGCCGAGGTGCCCCTCTCCTACAGAGCCTCGGACATCGCCTCCCTCACAAGGGGCTATGTGCAGGATTACCCTACCTTTCCGGCCAGCCGGGGCGAGGATGTGGTGGTGGCGGGGTATCCGAGGGATTCCTTCTGGAAGCACATGTACCCGGCCTGGGATATGGGGCTTATCAAAGACCTCATTCCCTTTGCCGCAGCCGTCATCCTGGCGGACATCATTGTGATCATCCTCATCTACCTGGTGACGGACATGAAGCTTCTGAAGTCTGTGGGCCCCATTGTGGACGGCATTGAGCAGCTCTCCCGGGGACGGACCGCCTACATCCGCAGGAAGGGGCTTCTGTCTGAGATCGCCCAGAGCGTGAACAAGACCTCGGAGATCCTGCAGACAAGAAACCGGGAGCTGCGAAAAAAAGAGACGGCCCGGGCCAACTGGATCGCCGGCGTCTCCCACGATATCCGCACCCCTCTTTCCATGGTCATGGGCTACGCCGCTCAGCTGGCGGACAGCCCGGGACTTACGGAGGAGGAGCGGCGGAAAGCGCAGGTCATCTGCCGCCAGAGCCAGCGGATGAAAAATCTCATCAACGACCTGAACCTGGCCTCCAAGCTGGAGTACAACATGCAGCCCGTGGACAGGGAGCAGGTCAGCCTGGTAGCTCTCATGCGAAAGACGGTGGTGGACTTCCTGAACATGGACGCGGAGGGGAAATATCCCATAGAATGGCTGACCAGGGAGGATGCGGCGCCCTGCTTTGTGTATGCGGATGCCGCTCTCCTGGCGAGAGCGGCCGGCAATCTCATTCAGAACAGCATGAACCACAACCCGGAGGGCTGCTCCATCTATGTCACGGTGGAGCGGCAGGAGACCACCTGCTCTGTCGCTGTGGAGGATGACGGGGCCGGCATCACGGAGGAGAAGCTGGAGGAGTTAAATAACGCGCCCCACTACATGATGTGTGATGAAAACGTGACCGGACAGCGGCACGGCCTGGGCCTCCTCATTGTCCGCCAGATCGCCCAGGTACACGGCGGGGACATGGAGGTCGGCCACAGCGCCCGGGGAGGCTTTGCCGTCAGGATCCGGCTTCCCCTGACGGAGCGGAAGGCGTAGGCTGCGGCTGCGCCCGCAGAAGAGGAGCCATAAAAGAGGATAAGGATTGATTATTGCGCTTGACACTTTATCATGGTAAAATAACGGTTAAGACCATTTAGGGTTAAGAGAAAACGAAGGAGGCATACGATCATGGGTATGACAATGACACAGAAAATACTGGCCGCTCATGCGGGGCTGGATCATGTGGAAGCAGGCCAGCTCATCATGGCGGATCTGGATGTAGTCATGGCGAATGATATCACGGGTCCTATGGCGATCCCGGTATTTAAGCAGATGGCTGATAAAGTATATGACAGGGACAAGGTGGTGCTGGTACCGGACCATTTCACTCCCAACAAGGACATCAAATCCGCGGAGAACGCAAAGGCTCTGCGGGAATTTGCCAGGGAGCAGGAGCTGACCCACTACTATGAGGTGGGACAGATGGGCATTGAGCATGCCATCCTGCCTGAGAAGGGTATCGTGGTGGCAGGAGAGTGTATCATCGGCGCGGACTCCCACACCTGTACATACGGAGCTCTGGGAGCATTTTCTACAGGAATGGGAACCACGGACATTGCCACAGGAATGGCCACAGGACAGATCTGGTTCAAGGTGCCAAGCGCCATCAAGTTCGTGCTGACCGGAAAGCCGTCCAAATATGTCAGCGGTAAAGACATTATCATCCATATCATCGGAAGGATCGGCGTGGACGGTGCTCTCTATAAATCCATGGAGTTCACAGGGGACGGCATCGCAAGCCTGTCCATGGACGACCGCTTTACCATGGCAAACATGGCCATCGAGGCGGGCGCAAAGAACGGCATCTTCCCGGTGGACGCTCTGGCGGAGTCTTACATCAAGGAGCACTCTGACAAAGAGTATAAGATCTATACAGCGGATGAGGATGCGGTGTACGAGGACGTGGTGGAGATCGACCTCAGTAAGGTGCGCCCCACAGTGGCATTCCCGCACCTTCCGGGGAACGCCAGGACCATTGATGAGGTGGAGGCTATGGAGCCCATCAAGATCGATCAGGTGGTTATCGGTTCCTGTACAAACGGACGGATGGAGGACATGCGTAGGGCGGCGGCTGTCTTAAAGGGACACAAGGTGCACCCGGATGTGCGCGTCATGGTCATCCCGGCCACCCAGAAGATCTACAAGCAGTGCATTGACGAAGGTCTTGTTGACATCTTTATCGATGCCGGATGTGCTTTTAATACACCAAGCTGCGGACCCTGCATGGGCGGACACATGGGCGTCCTGGCAGCAGGAGAGAAGTGCGTTTCCACCACAAACCGGAACTTTGTCGGCAGAATGGGACACGTGGACTCCCTCATCTACCTGGCATCGCCGGAGACAGCGGCGGCAAGCGCCATCGCGGGCTACATCGCTAATCCAGAGAAAGTAGGTGAAAACTAATGAAAGCAGAAGGAAGAGTTTTTAAATACGGAGACAACGTGGACACAGACGTGATCATCCCGGCCAGATACCTGAATTCATTTGACCCCCAGGAGTTGGCAAGTCACGCCATGGCGGACATTGACCCGGATTTTGTGAATAAGGTACAGCCCGGCGACCTGATTGTGGCGAACAAGAACTTTGGATGCGGTTCCTCCAGGGAGCACGCGCCTCTCTGCCTGAAGACAGCGGGCGTGAGCTGCGTCATTGCGGAGACCTTTGCCAGGATTTTCTACAGGAACGCCATCAACATCGGACTGCCCATCATCGAATGTCCCGAGGCGGCTCAGAACATCGAGGACGGCGATCAGGTGGAAGTGGACTTTGACAGCGGAATGATCTACAACCGGACAAAGGGAACCCAGTTCCAGGGACAGCCCTTCCCGGAGTTCATGCAGAAGATCATCGCTGCCGGCGGCCTGGTAAACTATACAAACAACAATAAAAAATAAAATTTATAGAAGGATACAGTTATTGTTATGGAAAAGAAAGGAAGAGCAGTCGCCCTTCTGCCCATCGGAGTTTTCCTTGTGATCTTCCTGGGCTCGGGCGTGCTGACGGGGGATTTTTACTCCATGCCCACCATCGTGGCGTTTCTCATCGCCCTGTGTGTGGCATTTCTGCAGAACAGAAAGGTCAGCTTTGACGAGAAGATCCATATCATCGCAAAGGGAGTGGGAGACGACAACATCATCACCATGAGTCTTATCTTCCTCTGCGCAGGAGGCTTTTCCGGCGCTGTGACAGCGGCCGGCGGGGTGGAGAGCACGGTAAACCTGGGGCTCTCCGTTCTGCCGCCTGGCGTGGCGGTGGCCGGACTTTTCGTCATCGGATGCTTTATTTCCGTGTCCATGGGCACCTCCATGGGAACCATCGCTGCCTTGGCGCCCATCGCTGTGGGCATCAGCGAGAAGACCGGCTTTGCCATGGCTATCTGCATCGGCGCTGTAGTCTGCGGCGCTATGTTTGGAGACAACCTGTCCATGATCTCAGACACTACCATCGCGGCGGTAAAGACACAGGGCTGTGAGATGAAGGACAAATTCCGGGAGAACTTTCTCATCGTGCTCCCGGCTGCTATCCTCACAGTGCTCATCTTCCTGTTTATCACAAGAGACGGCAACGCCATGGTAATGGAGGATCTCTCCTTCAACATATGGAGGGTAGTGCCCTATGTGCTGGTTCTTGTGGGGGCCCTCATAGGGATCAATGTGTTCGTGGTGCTGATCGGCGGCACCATCCTCTCCGTGGTGGTGGGGATCGCCACGGGCAGTCTCGCCTGGGATCAGATCTTTCTGGCCATCGGCGGGAACACAGTTATAGGCGGACAGGAAATCAGCGGCGTCATCGGCATGTATGACATTACGGTCATCTCCATTATCGTGGCCTGCATTGTGTCTCTTGTGAAGGAGTACGGCGGCATCCATTTTATCCTCCAGTGGATCCACAGGATGATCAAGGGGGAGAAGGGGGCGGAGCTCGGCATCGCAGGGCTGGCTCTCCTTGTGGACGCCTGCACGGCCAACAATACGGTGGCCATTGTCATGGCGGGGCCCATTGCAAAGGAAATCTGCGAGGAGTACGGCGTCTCGCCCAGACGGTCCGCCTCCCTGCTGGATATATTTACCTCCGTGGGGCAGGGGCTGATCCCTTACGGGGCCCAGCTTCTGTCGGCGGCTACACTGACGGCGCTGACACCCTTTGACATCCTGCCCTATCTGTATTATCCCATACTGATGGCAGTGAGCGCAGTCCTGTTTATCCTGTTTCGGAGCAGGAAGGAAGCATAGAGCAATCCTTTTCTCAAAAGAGGAAGAGGTAGAAAGGTGAAGAACATGAATTTACAGTACATGAGCACGAGAAACCCGAAGATCACAGCCACAGCCTCCCAGGCGGTCTTAAAAGGGCTTGCGGACGACGGCGGACTCTTTGTCCCCGAGAGGATTCCGGCCCTCCCGGTGTCCTTAGGGGAGCTGAAGGGGATGACCTACCAGGAGACAGCCTACGCAGTGATGAAGGAGTTCCTCACAGACTACACGGAGGAGGAGCTGAAAGCCTGCATCGCCAGGGCCTACGACAGCAAGTTTGACACAGAGGAGATCGCCCCCATCGCGAAGGTGGACGACACCTACTATCTGGAGCTGTTCCACGGCCCCACCATCGCCTTCAAGGACATGGCCCTCTCCATTCTGCCCCACCTGATGACCACAGCGGCGAAGAAGAACGGAGTGGAGGGCGAGATCGTCATCCTCACCGCCACCTCCGGGGATACGGGGAAAGCCGCCATGGCCGGATTTGCGGACGTGGAGGGGACCCGCATCATTGTATTCTATCCCCAGGGCGGGGTGAGCCGCGTGCAGGAGCTGCAGATGGTGACCCAGAAGGGGGACAATGTGGACGTGGTGGCTATCCACGGCAACTTTGACAATGCCCAGAGCGGTGTGAAGGAGCTCTTTGGAAATCAGGAGCTGGCAGGAAAGCTTGCCCGGAAGGGCTGCCAGTTCTCCTCTGCCAACTCCATCAATATCGGGCGCCTTGTGCCCCAGATTGTGTACTATGTGTACGCCTACGGCAAGCTCCTGGAAAATGGAGAGATCGAGGAGGGGGAGAAGATCAACATCACTGTCCCCACTGGCAATTTCGGGAACATCCTGGCTGCCTGCTACGCAAAGCACATGGGACTGCCCGTAGGGAAGCTGATCTGCGCCTCAAACGAGAATAAGGTGCTCTTTGACTTCTTCCAGACAGGAACATACGACAGGAACCGGGAATTCATGCTGACTACCTCACCTTCTATGGACATCCTTATCTCCAGCAACCTGGAGAGGCTTATCTACCAGATCTGCGGCCGGGACGGCAAGGCAGATGCAGAGCTCATGAGACAGCTTCAGACAGAGGGCAGATATACCATCACAGAGGAGATGAGAGAGCAGCTCTCTGACTTTGTGGCAGGCTATGCCACAGAGGAGGAGACAGCTGAGACGATCCGAGAGATCTATGAGAGGACAGGCTACGTGATGGACACGCACACAGCCGTGGCTGCCCATGTCTGCCAGGCCTACAAAGCGGACAGCGGTGACGGGACGAAATGCCTGGTGGCCTCCACAGCAAGCCCTTACAAATTTGTGAAGAGCGTCCTTACGGCCATCGGCAAAGAGGCGTACAGCCAGAAGGAGGAGCTGGAGCTGCTGCCGGAGCTGGAGCGCATTTCCGGGGTAGAGATGCCAAATGCCATAAAGGAGATCCTGAACGCAAAGATCCGCCACCATAGGGAGTGCGACGCGGACAAGATGCAGGAGACAGTGGAGGAGATCCTGGGCATCAGATAGCAGCCTTTTGAGAAAAGCAGGGAAGGACAGATAGATATGAACAGTATGGGAAGTTTTTTTGGCATTGTGGGGATCGGCGCAGGCATTTACTGTATATACGGGTATCTGCTGATGGTCAGGAGGCGTCAGATTCCGAAGGGGATCATGCTTCCAAAGGATGAGGATCCGAAGAGGTGCAAAGATGTGGAGGCCTACATTAAGATGACCTCCGCTCAGCTCCTTCTGGTGGGGATTCTCCTTGCGGTCTACGGCGTACTGGAGCTGATCAACACCTATGTGGCCTCCATTGCCATACCGGTTTTTGTGGCCATTGTGCTCGTTATGGCGGCTCTTATCTGGTTTGCAGTCCGGACAAAAAAAGCCAACACCACATATTTCTGAAATGTCTGACATTTGGCGGGTTTTGGACATCATATACAGGAAAGCCGGGATGCAGAAAAATCCTCTTCATAGGAGGCGTGGTTCTGGAGCAGGGGACTGCGGACAGACCCTTTTATTCAGCAAAAACGGCTGAAAAACGTGCCCCTTACTCTGGGGGCGGAGTGATCCCGCAAGCGCAGGTGAGGAGCCTGTGGTGGCGACGAAGAGCATATTTGTGGAAAAAATGAAGAAAATGGGACGTGGCCTGGAAGAAGGAAACTTCTTCTGAAGAGTGGGAAAATGCAGGATTTGATTTGAAATCCTGCATTTTTTATCGGGAAAAGCGGCATTGTTTTTCTTAAAAAACAGAAAAATAAAAGATTAAGAATGGAAAAATTCATGTCATTGTTACTCTCTTAACATTTTATTGTTGATTTTTCATACTGTTTCCTGTATAATGTTGGCATATCGGGATTGCCGGATTACAGGCAACATATACTATAGAAAGAAAGAGGTTGAGCGTAACATGTCAAATATCGATTTAACTAAGTACGGTATCACCGGAACAACAGAAATTGTTCACAATCCTTCCTATGAAATGCTTTTTGAAGAGGAGACAAACCCGAACCTGGAAGGCTTTGACAAAGGCCAGGTCAGCGAGCTGGGTGCAGTCAACGTTATGACTGGTATCTACACAGGCCGTTCTCCTAAAGACAAATACATTGTTATGGACGAGAACTCCAAGGACACTGTATGGTGGACTTCAGACGAGTATAAGAACGACAACCACCCGGCTTCCCAGGAAGCATGGGACGCAGTGAAAGAGATCGCAAAGAACGAGCTTTCAGGCAAGAGACTTTTCGTTGTAGATGCTTTCTGCGGCGCTAACAAGGACACTCGCATGGCCATCCGTTTCATCATGGAAGTGGCATGGCAGGCTCACTTCGTTACCAATATGTTCATTCGCCCCACAGCAGAGGAGCTGGAGAGCTTTGAGCCCGACTTCGTAGTTTACAACGCTTCCAAGGCAAAGGTTGAGAACTATGAGGAGCTTGGCTTAAGATCAGAGACAGCCGTTATGTTCAACATCACAAGCCGCGAGCAGGTAATCGTGAATACATGGTACGGCGGAGAGATGAAGAAGGGTATGTTCTCCATGATGAACTACTATCTGCCGCTGAAGGGCATCGCTTCCATGCACTGCTCTGCAAACACAGATATGAACGGCGAGAACACAGCGATCTTCTTCGGACTTTCCGGAACAGGTAAGACCACACTCTCCACAGACCCGAAGAGACTTCTCATCGGCGATGACGAGCACGGCTGGGACGACAACGGCGTGTTCAACTTCGAGGGCGGATGCTACGCAAAGGTGATCGACCTGGACAAGGACTCCGAGCCGGATATCTACAATGCCATCAAGCGCAACGCTCTTCTTGAGAACGTGACGCTGGATGCGGACGGAAAGATTGACTTTACAGACAAGAGCGTGACAGAGAATACACGTGTTTCCTACCCCATCGATCATATCGAGAAGATTGTTCGCCCGGTTTCCGCGGCCCCGGCAGCGAAGAACGTGATCTTCCTGTCAGCTGACGCTTTCGGCGTGCTTCCTCCGGTATCTGTCCTGACAGCTGAGCAGACAGAGTACTACTTCCTGTCCGGCTTCACAGCAAAGCTTGCAGGAACAGAGAGAGGTATCACAGAGCCTACACCTACATTCTCCGCATGCTTCGGCCAGGCTTTCCTGGAGCTGCATCCGACAAAATACGCAGAGGAGCTTGTAAAGAGAATGAAGGCCAGCGGAGCAAAGGCTTACCTGGTAAACACAGGCTGGAACGGAACAGGAAAACGTATCTCCATCAAGGATACGCGTGGAATTATCGACGCTATCCTGGACGGATCGATTCTGACAGCGCCCACAAAGAAGATTCCTTACTTCAACTTTGAGGTTCCGACAGAGCTTCCGGGCGTAGATCCCGCTATCCTGGATCCCCGCGACACATACGCTGACGCTTCTGAGTGGGATGCAAAGGCAAAAGACCTGGCACAGAGATTTGTCAAGAACTTTAAGAAATACGAGAGCAACGAGCTTGGAAAAGCGCTGGTTGCAGCTGGTCCTCAGATCGAGGAATAATCACAGATGTAAATATGGCTCCCCGGCAGTACGCCGGGGAGCTTTTTTTGTGACAGTGTGTTGTGACAGCGACGGGCCAAAGTCCGTGCCTGCCTTTGCTGTTACCAGAATGGAAACAGGGAAAAACCAGAGCGGTGCTGTCCACAGGGCTGCCGATGCTGTATAGTGGAGTCAGCAAAAACAGCCGGATAGGCAAGGAGGAGATGACAGATGATGGCGCTGGGAGATAATATCAGAAGGCTTCGGGAGGAGAGGGGGATGACTCAGCAGCAGATGGCGGATAAGCTGTATGTGTCCAGGCAGACCGTGTGCCGCTGGGAGAACGGCTCCAGATGCCCGGACCTGATCACGGCGAAGAAGATTGCCACGGAGTTCGGGGTGAGTCTGGACGCGCTCATATCCGATGACGATATGGAGGATCTTGAACGGATTTCCGGGGCGGGAAAGTTTATAAAATACAAGAGAAAAGTGAAGCTTCAGGAATACCAGAGAAAGATACTGGAATTTCTCCAGGTGCTGGGAGGCGTGTACCTGTCCATCTCCCTCATCCTGCGAGTCCGCTTTGACATGCGGATGCCTGTCTGGAGCGTCGTGCTGGGCGTGTGTATTGTGGCAGGGGCATTTGCCCTGAACCGCAGGCTGGTGAAGCGGATGAAAGACCTGTGAGGAGCAGACGGGCCAAATGGAAAGAGAGAGCGGGAAACGGTTGTCCCGGCAGACCACATGGGGTATACTCTTTCTATGGGAAAACGAAAAGGAGGCTGCATATGAGACTGAAAAATGTGCTGATAGCTGTCCGGGATCTGGAGCAGGCCAAAAAATTTTACAGGGAGCTGTTCGGCCTGGAGGTGGCCCTGGACGGGGACGAGAATGTGATGCTCACAGAGGGGCTTGTGCTCCAGGACAAAAAGGTGTGGGAGGCGTGCCTGGGAGAGGAGATTATTTCCCACAACAACGCTGCGGAGCTCTACTTTGAGGAGAGGGATCTGGAAGGGCTTGTGGAAAAGCTCAAAGCATACGGGGAGGAAATCCGGTATGCGGACCGCCTCCGGGAGCTGCCGGGAGGCCAGAAGCTGCTCCGGTTCTATGACCCGGACGGCCATCTCATCGAGGTAAGGACACCGGCAGAAGGGGAGGCGGCGTTATGAGTCTGATCGCGGTCATTGACGATGATGAATATATCGGAGATATGCTCAGGAGGGCGCTGGAGGGCGAGGGCTATCAGGTGGCCCGGGCCTACTCCGGCACGGAGGCCCTCCTTCTTCTTGAGAAGACAAATCCGGATCTGGTGCTCCTGGACCTGATGATGCCCGGCCTTGCGGGGGAGGAGGTGCTGAAGAGGATCCAGGGGATCCCTTTGATCGTTGTCAGCGCAAAGGCGGATGTGGAGAACAAGGTGGATCTTCTTCTTGGCGGGGCGGCGGACTATGTGACCAAGCCCTTTGATATTCGGGAGCTGCTGGCCAGGATCGCGGTGCAGCTGAGGCAGGCGGAGAGTACCGGGGCCGGGGAAGACGTTCAGGGACAGATTCTCGTGTTCGAGGATCTTCGCATGGATACGGCCGCCTGGAAGGTGTGGGCGGGGGAGGAGCTGCTGCACCTGACGCCCACGGAGTTTGCCATCTTAAAACAGCTCATGGCCCGCCCTTCCCAGGTGATCACCAAGGCCCGGCTGCTGGATGCCATCAGCCTGGACACGCCGGACTGCACGGAAGGCTCCCTGAAGATCCACATCAGCCATCTGCGCAGAAAGCTGAAGCGGGATACAGACCGTGACTACATTGAGGCTGTGTGGGGGATCGGGTTTAAGATGCGCCAGGGACAGGAGGAATGTTAACTGAAAATGTTAACTGTTTCTTTACCCTTTCCTTAACCGGAAGCTTACCGGCCCTGTGCTATCATGAGTTCAGAGCTCAGAAGAGCTCTGGAATGAATGATGACAAGGAGGTGATTTTATGGAATATGTGCTGACCACGGACAATCTGACCAAGCAGTACCGGAGCTTCAAGGCCCTGGGCGGACTGTCCATGCATGTGGAAAAGGGGGCCATCTACGGCTTTGTGGGGCGAAACGGGGCTGGAAAGACGACACTGATCCGCCTCATCTGCGGCCTGCAGACACCCACTTCAGGCACCTACACACTGTACGGGAAGAAAAATACGGAGGGGAACCTTTCGCGGGAGAGGAGACGAATGGGGGCTGTGGTGGAGACTCCCTCCATCTATGGCGGCATGACGGCGGAGGACAATCTGAAGGAGCAGTACCGGGTGCTGGGACGCCCCTCCTTTGAGGGAATAAAGGAGCTGCTGGAGCTTGTGGGCCTGGGCGACACGGGAAAGAAGAAGGCAAAAAACTTTTCCCTGGGCATGAAGCAGAGGCTGGGCATAGCCGTGGCTTTGGCCGGGGATCCGGATTTCCTTGTGCTGGACGAGCCGGTGAATGGACTGGATCCCCAGGGGATCATTGAGATACGGGAGCTGATCTTAAAGCTGAACAGGGAGAGAAAGATCACCTTCCTCATCTCCAGCCACATTCTGGACGAGCTGTCCAGGCTGGCCACCCACTACGGCTTTATCGATGCAGGACACATTGTCCGGGAGGTGAGCGCAAAGGAGCTGGAGGATAGCTGCCGGAAATGTACCCGCGTGGAAGTGACGGACATCCAGGCCCTTGTCCGGGTGCTGGAAAAGAGGCAGATGGAGTACAAGGTCACCTCGGAAAACAGCGCCGATGTGTTCGGCAAATGGGATGTGACGGAGATGGTTCTGGCCCTGGAGGCCGAGGACTGCAAAGTGCTGGCACTCACGGAGAAGGACGAGAGTCTGGAGAGCTACTACATCAACCTGATGGGAGGTGAGAGCCATGCGTAAGCTTCTGCGGGCGGATTTCGCCAGGCTCTGGAAGGATAAGGTCTTCTGGATCGCTACAGGGGTGGTGATGCTGTTCAGTGCGGCCATCTGTCTTGCCCAGTATAACTCCATGGTAAACTATGATATGAATATGTCGTATGCGCTGCCGAGGATCTACGTCAATTCTTATATAATGCTCTGCATTGCCCTGGCAGCGTTCACGAATTTGTTTCTCGGGACAGAATACAGTGACGGCACGATCCGGAACAAGCTTGTGACAGGGTGCTCCAGAAGCGGTATCTATCTGTCCGGCTATCTGACCTGCGCGGCGGGAGGGCTTTTGATGCAGGCTGCATTTATGGCGGTAGCTACCATCATGGGAGTGCCCATGTTCGGGTTTAAAACAGCATTCCTCAGACCGGTCGGAACCTACACCCTGGTGGGGGCGCTCCTCATTTGCTGTGAGGTTGCCATTTATACCATGGTCTCCATGCTCTGCCAGAACAGGGCAGCGGTGGCAGTGCTCTGCCAGGTGGTGACCTTTGCTCTGCTCATGTACAGCACCTACCTGATGAACGCGCTCTCCGCACCGGAATTCTATGATGCCGCCACAAAGGCGGCGGACGGGAGCTTCATCATGGAGACAGTCCGAAATGAGAGATATCTGACAGGACAAGAGAGGAAGATTTATGAGTTTCTCACAGAGTTTATCCCCATGGCCCAGGGATATGTGGTTGCGGGACTGAACTCGGCTCATCCCGCCCTTTTGGGCCTGTACTCCGTAATCGTCGGGGGTTTCAGCACAGTGGCCGGGCTGCTCGGCTTCCGGAGAAAGGATCTGAAGTAGAGGAGGAAGAAGTATGTATCTGCTGGGAGGCGTCTGCTGCCTGCTCCTGCTGGTCTGCGCGGGACTGGGGATAAAAATAGTTTCCATGAGAAGAGGGGCAGATGAGCTGCGTCTCCAGTGCGGAGCACGGCTTGAGGAGGACACCAATGTGGGGGTCGACATCGGCGCCATGGACGGGAGGATGAGGGCCCTTGCCGCGGAGCTGGACAGGCAGATGAAGGATCTGCGTCAGGCGAGGCTGCGGTACGAGCAGGGGGACGCGGAGCTGAAAAAGGCGGTTACCAACATTTCACACGACCTGCGCACGCCGCTCACCGCCCTTTGCGGCTACATGCAGCTGCTGGACGGGGAGCAGGTCTCCCCGGAAGTGCGGGAGTATCTGGACGTCATGAAAAACCGCATCCAGGCCATGACAAAGCTGACGGAGGAGCTGTTCCAATACTCCGTCATTGTCTCCACGGAAAAGTATAGGGAGCGGGAGAGGATTTCCCTGGGAGCTGTCCTGGCCGAGAGCGCTGCCGGATTTTACGGAGTCCTGAAGGAAAAAGGGATCACGCCGGATATACGTATGCCGGAGGAAGAGGTCTTTGTGTATGCCAACCGGGATGGACTTTTGCGGATTTTCGGCAATATTATCAGCAACGCCGTGAAGTACAGCGACGGAGACCTGAAGATCACCCTGCATCCGGACGGTCGAATTACCTTTGCCAACCACGCGTCAGGACTTGACGAGGTGGAGGCGGCCAGGCTCTTTGAAAGGTTCTATACGGTGGAAAACGGCAGCGGGAGCACTGGCCTGGGGCTGTCCATCGCCCGGACTCTGACAGAGCAGATGGGCGGGCAGATTGGCGCCTGCAGGGAGGACGACTGTTTCGTGATCTGGGCTGCTTTTTTGCGGACGGAGGACGGAAAAGAAAAATCTGTGTAAAGAACAGGTAAATACAGGAAGTATATTTTAGTTGAAAAGATGGAGACAATAGAGTATAATGTCTTTAGGAAACCTGGGATGCTCGACAATTCCTGTAATTTTGAACCTACAAAACTTTAAACGGGACTCTTATTATCTCTGTAATATGTCAGGCCTCCGTACTAGCAGTGGAAGACAGAAAAACAGATGCGGACGCCCACCTGGCTGCGGCTAGGAGTCAAAATACAGGAACCGGCATTTTGGGGATGTACAAAAGATGAAAGGCAGCTGCGTATATGCAGCTGTCTTTTTTCATACATTTAAGAAAAAGGTGCAAAAAGGGACAGCTTTGAGAAGAACATCATTCAGAAAAAGAAGAAAGAGAAATGTTTATGGAAGATATGTAGCAGCCATTTTCATCTGGCTGCTTTTCATAACCGGGATCGTCCACATGATTTCCCGGGAGGAGGGGGGCTTTGGAGGCACGGACACGGAGAGCAGGCTGGACGTGCCGGAGGGAGAGCTGCCGGAGCCTACCTCCGGGAGCACGATCCGGGTGCTCCTCATGACAACGGGCTATGGCGGCGAGATCCACAATGAAGTGAGAGTCTCCTCGGACGCGGGACTGCGGGTGAGCTGCGCAGGGGAGAGTATTGAGTGGAACAAGGCGGATATATATCAGATCCTCCCGGACGATGCCCGGTTCCAGAAAGGGAATATACGGATCGAGTCTCTGGGCCAGGGAGGGCAGATCAGGCTGGAGAGCGTAGAGAGGGGCTGCGGTGTCCCCTCCTACAGCGGGGCCCTGGAGCTGCGGGCGGCCTCCGGCGGTATAGCGGTAATCAATGAGCTTCCCGTGGAGACTTACCTGTGCGGCGTGGTGCCAAGCGAGATGCCCGCCTCCTACGAGCTGGAGGCCCTGAAGGCCCAGGCGGTGTGCGCCAGGAGCTACGCCTTCCGGCAGATGACCTCCTACGGCTATCCGGAGTATGAGGCCCATGTCAACGACAGCACGGATTTTCAGGTGTACAACAACAGTGAAAGGCAGGAGAGCAGCACCCGGGCCGTGACTGAGACGGAGGGACAGGTTGTCAGGTATAAAGGGGAGATCGCCACCACATACTATTATTCAACCTCCTGCGGCAGGACCACCAGTCTGGAGGCCTGGGGAACAGACCCCGGGGAGGGAGGCGGATACCTGCAGAGCGTGAATGTCTGTGGGGACAACGGGGATTATGAGAAGGATCTGCCCTGGTACAGATGGACGGCCCAGGTACCGGTCCAGACCCTGTCCGCTCTTGTCAGCACAAATACAGGGGTGAATGTGGGTACCCTCTCCGGCGTGGAGGTGACAAAGCGGGGGCCCGGAGATGTGGCCCTGCAGATCGTGGCCTCCGGGGACGCGGGCAGCGTCACGGTGGACACGGAGAACAAGATACGCGCGGCCCTGGGCGGGAGCGGCTACACCATCACGAAAAATGATGGCAGCACCAGCCAGAGTACGTCCCTTCTGCCCAGCGCATTTTTTGCCATAGAGAGGAGCGGCGACACCTTTGTCATCAGCGGAGGGGGCTTCGGCCACGGCATCGGCATGAGCCAGAACGGGGCCAATGAGATGGCAAAGCAGGGGGCGGATTACAGGGAAATCCTGCAGCTGTTCTACCGGGATGTGGAGATCGGATGAGGGATGGACAGAGGAACGGCGGAGAAATCAGCTTGAATATTTTGCGGGCAGATGGTATGATTTCTCTATAAAAATGGCGGGTGAGCCGCTGCCTGCCTGAAAAATGACAGCGGGGGAGGACTATGATCAGGAAGATTTTTCAGAAAGCGATAGATGTGTCCGAGGAAGTGGGAAAAGACCATGTGGGGGCTTACGCTGCCCAGACGGCTTATTTTTTTATGCTCTGTATGATCCCCATCATCCTGCTGCTTTTGACTCTGGTGCAGTATACGCCGGTCACAAAGGCAGATGTGATGACCGCGGTGGTGCAGGTGTTTCCCTCCTCTGTGGACTCCCTGATCGTCTCTATTGTCAATCAGGTCTACAATCAGTCCATGGGCATCATCCCTGTGACCGCGTTGGTGGCACTCTGGTCTGCGGGCAAGGGCGTGCTGGCCATGACAGGCGGACTGAACTGCATTTACGGCTGTCATGAGACGAGAAACTATGTTTTCCTGCGGATACGGTCCACCATCTACACGGTGCTCTTTATCGTGGTCATCCTTTTGCTTCTTGTGGTCTCTGTCTTTGGAAACACGCTGAACATTTTTATCACGAGCCACGTGAAATTCCTGAAGCCGGTGGCGGACTGGCTGATCCAGCGGCGGACCGTCATCACGCCGGTGGTGATGATGGGATTTTCCCTGCTTATCTACAAGTTCCTCCCCAACCGGAAGGATACCTTCCGCAGGCAGATTCCGGGATCTGTGTTTACAGCCCTGGCCTGGATGGTTATCTCCTGGGTGTTCTCCGTGTATGTGGATATTTTCCAGGGGTTTTCAGATATGTACGGGAGCCTCACAACCATTGTGCTGATCATGCTCTGGCTCTACTGCTGTATGTACAGTATCCTGCTGGGAGGTGAGCTGAACAAGCTGACAGCTGACAAAATGTTTTCCTGACGCAAGGGAAAAATGTCCGCCTGCGGGCAGGGTTTTCCTTGACATCCCGTTTTCTTGTGTTAAAATGAAAAAAGCGATTGAAATATCAGAAAGGCTTTGACCGTGCAAGTAGAGACTCATTTTCCGGCAGAGAGGGGAGATCGCTGGCTGAAAGTTTCCCCGGGTTCAGATGAGGATCGAATTTCCCACGTGAGCCGCGCATCTGAACAGGGCTGTCTGATCGGCCAGTAGGGTGTGCCGTCTTTGTGCACGTTACGCATGTCTGAGAGTCCGCCGCGCAAAGCGCAGCGGGAAGCAGGGTGGTACCGCGGGTTTGTATGTCTCGTCCCTTTTCAGGGATGAGGCTTTTTTTATTGAATGTTGAACGGAGAACCGAGTCCTCCATTCGATCAAAACGTCCCTGTGTTACATTTCATAAAGAAAAGGAGAAAAATGATGAAAGAGAAATTACAAAGCATTAAAGAAGAGGCGATCCGTCAGATTGAAGCTTCCGATGTGCCTGAAAAGCTCAACGAAGTGCGGGTGAAGTTCCTGGGCAAAAAAGGAGAGCTGACCGCAGTTCTGAAGGCTATGAAGGATGTGGCACCGGAGGAGCGCCCCAAGGTAGGGCAGATGGTCAACGAGACGAGAGCGGCCATTGAGGAGCTCCTGGAGGAGACAAAGAAGAATATGGAGAGGAAGATCCGGGAGGAGAGACTGAAGCAGGAGGTCATCGACGTCACACTTCCCTCGAAGAAAAATATGGTGGGACATAGCCATCCCAACACCATCGCCCTAAACGAGGTGGAGCGCATTTTCATCGGTATGGGCTACGAGGTGGTGGAGGGCCCGGAGATCGAGTACGACCTCTACAACTTTGAGAAGCTGAATATCCCCGCCGACCATCCGGCCAAGGATGAGCAGGACACCTTCTACATCAACAAGGATATTGTGCTGCGGACACAGACATCCCCTGTGCAGGCCCGCATCATGGAGCAGGGAAAGCTCCCCATCCGTATGATCGCGCCGGGACGCGTGTTCCGCTCCGATGAGGTGGATGCCACCCACTCTCCTTCCTTCCACCAGATCGAGGGACTTGTGGTGGACAAGAAGATTTCCTTCTCTGACCTGAAGGGCACCCTGGAAGTCTTCGCAAAGGAGCTGTTCGGGCCGGAGACAAAGACGAAATTCCGTCCCCATCACTTCCCCTTTACGGAGCCCAGCGCCGAGATGGACGTGACCTGCTTCAAGTGCGGCGGAAAGGGCTGCCGCTTCTGCAAGGGCTCCGGCTGGATCGAGATCCTCGGCTGTGGTATGGTGCATCCCCATGTGTTCGAGATGTGCGGCATTGACCCGGATGAGTACACAGGCTTCGCCTTTGGTGTCGGCCTGGAGCGAATCGCTCTTCTGAAGTATGAGATCGATGACATGCGGCTTCTGTACGAGAACGATATCCGGTTCCTGAAGCAGTTTTAGATACAATACACACAATAGTACACCAGTTAGTGTAATTTCAGACGTAATACTTTTTAAAAGTGTTACGTCCCCTGTTAAACTATTAACGTAAAGGAGAATACAATGAATACATCATTATCATGGATAAAAGCATATGTGCCGGATCTGGATGTCACTGCGCAGGAGTACACGGACGCCATGACCCTTTCCGGGACAAAGGTAGAGAATTATGAGAAGCTGGACGCGGATCTGGACAGGATCGTGGTGGGCCAGATCGATAAGATCGAGAAGCATCCGGACGCGGACAAGCTGATCGTGTGTCAGGTGAATGTGGGCGCGGAGTCTATACAGATCGTGACAGGCGCGCCCAACGTTCACGAGGGAGACAAGGTGCCTGTTGTCCTGGCGGGAGGCCGCGTGGCGGGAGGCCACGAGCCGGGAAGCCGTGTGGCTGGCGGCATCAAGATCAAGAAGGGGAAGCTGAGAGGCATTGAGAGCAACGGTATGATGTGCTCCATCGAGGAGCTGGGCTCCAGCCGGGACATGTATCCGGACGCGCCGGAGAACGGCATCTACATCCTGCCCCAGGATACAGAGGTGGGCGCGGATGTGGTGAAGCTGCTGGGCCTTGACGACGTGGTCTTTGAGTACGAGATCACATCCAACCGGGTGGACTGCTACAGTGTCATCGGTATCGCGAGGGAAGCGGCGGCCACCTTCCGCAAGAAGTTTTGCCCGCCCCAGGTGACACCGACCGGAAATGAAGAGGATGTGAACGACTATATCAAGGTGACCGTGAAAGACACAGACCTGTGTCCCAGATACTGCGCCAGAGTTGTAAAAAATATCAAGATCGGCCCCTCACCCAAGTGGATGCAGAGAAGGCTTGCCTCTGTGGGTATCCGTCCCATCAACAACCTGGTAGATATCACCAACTACGTGATGGAGGAGTACGGACAGCCCATGCACGCCTATGATCTGGACACCATTGCCGGACATGAGATTATTGTGAAGCGCGCCGAGGAGGGGGAGAAATTCACCACTCTGGATGGACAGGAGAGGCAGATGGATCCCTCTGTGCTGATGATCTGCGACGGGGAGAAATCCGTGGGCATTGCCGGTATCATGGGCGGCGAGAACTCCATGATCACCGACGATGTGAAGACGATGCTCTTTGAGGCGGCCTGCTTTGACGGCACCAACATCCGCAAGTCCAGTAAGAAGGTGGGCCTGCGCACAGACGCTTCCGGCAAGTTTGAGAAGGGGCTGGATCCCAACAACGCCCAGGCTGCCATTGACCGTGCCTGCCAGCTTGTGGAGGAGATGGGAGCCGGCGAAGTGGTCGGCGGCATGGTAGATGTTTACAGCAGGAAAAAAGAGCCTGTCCGCGTGCCCTTTGACGCGGATGCGATCAATGCTCTCCTGGGAACAAACATCCCCAGGGAGGATATGCTCTCGTATTTCCGCATGATCGATCTGGAATACGATGAAAATACAAACGAAGTGATTGCCCCCACTTTCCGGCACGACCTGTTTCGCCTTGCGGACCTGGCGGAGGAAGTGGCAAGGTTCTACGGGTATGACAATATCCCCACCACGCTTCCCAAAGGCGAGGCCACCACAGGAAAGCTGTCCTTCAAGCTGCGCATCGAGGAGGTGGCCAGAAACGTGGCGGAATACTGCGGCTTCAGTCAGGGCATGACCTACTCCTTTGAGAGCCCGAAGGTGTTTGACAAGCTCCTGCTCCCCGAGGACGCGCCGGAGAGAAAGGCCATCAGCATCATGAACCCCCTTGGGGAGGACTACAGCATCATGAGGACTATGTCTTTAAACGGCATGCTCACGTCCCTGGCTACAAACTACAACCGAAGAAATAAAAATGTAAGGCTTTATGAGCTTGGAAATATTTACCTTCCCAAGGCTCTGCCCCTGACAGAGCTGCCCGAGGAGAGAATGCAGTTTACCCTCGGCATGTACGGGGAGGGAGACTTCTTCAGCATGAAGGGCGTTGTGGAGGAGTTCCTGGAGAAGGCAGGCCTCTCCCAGAAAGAAATCTATGACCCCAAGGCAGGAAAAACCTTCCTGCACCCGGGACGCCAGGCCAACATCATTTACGATGGAACTGTGATCGGCTACCTGGGCGAGGTTCACCCGGATGTGGCGGACACCTACGGCATCGGCGAGAGGGCCTACGTGGCTGTTATCGATATGCCTGAGGTCGTATCCCGGGCAAACTTTGACAGGAAGTACGAGGGAATTGCCAGGTTCCCGGCCGTGACCCGAGACATCAGCATGGTGATGCCCAAGGAGATCATGGTAGGACAGGTGGAGAAGGTCATTGAGGACAAGGGAGGACAGTACCTGGAGAGCTATGCTCTCTTCGACCTCTACGAGGGAGCCCAGATCAAAGACGGGTATAAATCTGTCGCCTACTCCATTGTGTTCCGGGCAAAGGACAGGACTCTCGAGGAGGCGGACGTGTCTAAGGCCATGGACGCCATCCTGGGCGCTCTCGAGGAGATGGGAATCGAGCTGCGCAAATAAAGCTGTCGCGGACAGAGAAGATGTGATACGATACAGGGGGACCGATCCGGCTCCCTGTATCGCTATGTTATGCACTGTACCGCGTAGAAAGGAAGAATAGATATATGGAAATGAGACGACAGGATTTCAGCTTCGATCTGCCCCAGGAGCTCATCGCCCAGGATCCGCTGAAGGATCGGGCCAGCTCCAGGCTCCTTGTGCTGGACAAGGAGACCGGAGAGACCTCCCACCATGTGTTCCGGGAGATCAAAGATTACCTCCATCCCGGGGACTGCCTTGTGATCAACGACACAAAGGTTATCCCCGCCAGGCTGATCGGCTCCAAGATTGGAACGGACGCAAAGATAGAAATTTTATTGTTGAAAAGAAAAGAGGATAATGTCTGGGAGACGCTGGTGAAGCCGGGGAAAAAGGCGAAGCCGGGCGCCAGGATCAGCTTTGGAGAGGGGCTTCTGATCGGGGAGGTCATCGATGTGGTGGAGGAGGGAAACCGCCTGGTGCGCTTTACCTACGAAGGTATTTTTGAGGAGATACTGGACCAGCTGGGACAGATGCCCCTGCCTCCCTATATCACCCATCAGCTGGAGGACAAGAACCGTTACCAGACAGTCTACGCAAAGCACAGCGGATCGGCGGCAGCTCCCACGGCAGGGCTGCACTTTACGCCGGAGCTTTTGCGGGAGATAAAGGACGAGGGAGTGGACATTGCCAGTGTCACCCTTCACGTGGGACTTGGCACCTTCCGCCCTGTGAAGGTGGACAATATCCTGGAGCACCACATGCACTCGGAGTTTTATCAGATCGAGGAGAGCGAGGCCGAGAAAATCAACCGGGCAAAGGAGAAGGGCGGCCGGATCATCTGCGTGGGGACCACCAGCTGCCGGACCATCGAGTCCGCGGCGGACGAAAACGGGCACCTGCGGGCCGGGAGCGGATGGACTGATATCTTCATCTATCCGGGCTACAAATTCAAGATACTGGACTGCCTGATCACCAACTTCCACCTGCCTGAGTCCACCCTGCTGATGCTGGTCTCCGCCCTGGCCGGGAGGGAGCATGTGCTGGCCGCCTACGAGGAGGCGGTGAAGGAGAGATACAGATTTTTCTCCTTTGGCGACGCCATGTTCATCAAATGAAAATATGTAAATTATTTATGGAAAATGTAGAATAGAAGACAGTGACGTGATATAATAGTTATGTTACCGCCCCTATACCTTGGTACGGAAAGGGGGTGCGCTTCTATGGAGCTGTTGATATCTTTTCTTGTCACTGTCATGGCGGGTGTGGTTTGCCACCTTATCTGCAAATGGCTAGACAGTGATGAATAGTGGTAACTAGCCTGCGGATTAAGCCTCCGCGCCGGAAAAAGGAATAGAAGACCCCGGAGTCTGGTACACTCCGGGGTCTTCGCATGCGCCTCACATGGAGACTTGATATCTTTTCTTGCCTACTGGCATTATAGCATATGTCTCTTCGGAACGCAATATGTCTCCCTGAGGAAAATTTACACGATTTTTTTGAAAAAATATACCAAAATCATTCGAAATAGTGTATATTACGAAAGTAGCATTTTTGAATGTCGGAGGTACAAAAGTATGTTTGAAATGAAAGTAAGATTTGCTACGCCGGAGCAGATCAAGAGCTTCTGCTCTGTATGCCAGAAGATGACATCAGATATTGATGTGGTGAATGTGGCTAATCCCTACGACAGGATTGACGGAAAATCCATTATCGGCCTTATGACTCTTGAGCTCAATGTGCCGCTGCTCGTGCAGATTCACGGTGAAGACGAGACGTGCGCGGGAGAAAAGTTCTCAGAGTTCGCGCTGGACAGCGCAAAGTAGGCTGGTTTTAAGAATTCCGAACACAAAGCGTCTGCGCAGGCTCCGCCTAAGAGGCGGCATGACCTGTAACGGCGCTTTTTTTGTTTCCTGCAAAAGCTTTTTTGTTAAAATGCATTCCTCGATAATGCGGCCTGTGCGGCACGCCCCAAATACAGTCCTCAAAAAATACAGCCCACAATGACATTCCCGCCTCATGGGGGTATAATAGAGCTGTGAACAGGACGGAGTACCCATTCAGAAGGAGAAGGGAGGAATTTGTATGGCAGTGGCAGACGGGATCATGGTTCCCCATCCGCCCCTCATCGTCCCGGAGATCGGGCAGGGGGAGGAGAGAAGGGTGCAGGAAACTACTGACGCCTATCGCGAGGCTGCGAGGACTCTGGCTGCCTGGCGGCCGGACACAGTGGTCATTCTGTCGCCCCACACGGTGATGTACGCGGACTATTTTCACATCTCCCCGGGAGACGGGGCAATGTATCCAGAGAACAGCCGGGAGGCTGAACCGCCGGATCGCGGTTGTGGGCAGCGGCGACCTCTCCCACAAACTGAAGGCGGAGGGGCCCTATGGCTTTGCGCCGGAGGGGCCAGGATACCGTATGAGGGACCGGGATGCCACAGACGTGGAGCGGATCTATGCCCTCCGGGAGCGGGCAGCAGCGTATCTTCGGCATGTATACACAGGAAATTGTTAGATTTCACAACTCTGTGCAAAGAAATGTGCTATACTGGAAAGCAACACCCGGCAGCAGCCGGGGACAGGCAATGAAAGAGAGAGGAAGACAGCCATGAGGCAGGAACGGTTTAAAATGGAGAGAGAGGGTCTTGTGGAGGAAGGCCAGGAGGTGGAGATCAGCGAGAGGAGCCCCAGCACGGGGCGGTACACCTATCTCGTGGAGCCATCGGTGGCCATGTCCGGCATTTACCGGACCAACGAGAGGATCAAGGCGAGAAAAGGAAGGATCGCCAGGATCGAGCACACCCAGAAGGGATTTTATCTGGTTGTGGAAGTAGAAGAATAAAAATAGCAGGAGGATTTAGAGAATGGAACGAAAAGCACCTGTATTGGGGAAAGAGGAGCTGGAGGAGTTCAGACAGAGGACAAAGGATTTCTATGAGGGAAAGATCACGAAGAATGATTACAAGGGATACTCCGGAAGATATGGAAGCTACGCCCAGAGGGGCGGAAAATGCAGCATGATCCGTCTGCGCATGGCGGGCGGCAGGCTCACAAAGGACAAGCTTTTGTACATTGCGCAGAGCATTGAAAAATATCAGGTAAAGAGGGCCCATCTGACGACCTGTCAGACCATCCAGCTCCACGATCTGGACGCGGACGCGGTCTGCGGCATCATGGAGGGAGCCATGGAGCACGGGATCATCACCCTGGGAGGCGGCGGAGATTTTCCGAGAAATGTCATGGCGCCGCCCCTGTCCGGCACTGAGAGAGGGGAGTATTTTGACGTGCTTCCCTATGCCGGGAAGGCGGAGGAATTTCTCCTGTCCTTCCTGGACGCGAAGAAAATGCCAAGGAAGCTGAAGGTCTGCTTTTCCAGCAGCCCGGCCAATGTGACCCACGCCACCTTCCGGGATCTGGGATTTGTGGCCAGGCCGGACGGAAAATTTGACGTGTACAGCGCAGGAGGGCTGGGAAACCAGCCGAAGATCGGCCTTCTGATGGCAGAGGCGGTGGACCCGTCCCGGATCCTCTACTATATCCTGGCCATGCGGGAGGTGTTCCTGGAGCACGGCAACTATGAGCAGAGGGGAAAGGCCCGCACCAGGTATATGAGAGACAAGCTGGGAGACGAGGGCTACAGACAGGCCTTCCTGGAAAAGCTGGCCCAGGCGGAGGCCGGGGAGGATCTGACCATCCGGGTGGAGACGGAGGAGATCACCAAGAAGCCGGACGGGACGAGAGTGTCCGGCAGCCGCGTCCTGGAGCAGAAGCAGGCCGGGCTCTACTCTGTCCTCTATCACCCCCTTGGAGGATGCCCGGATCCGGCCGTCTTTGGCAGACTCTACGATGTGATCAAAGACATGGAGGCAGTGGAGCTGCGCATCGCGCCGGACGAGACCCTCTACATTGTCAATCTGACAGGAGCGGAGGCGGAGCAGGTGCTGGACGCAACCCAGGACAGCGCCCGGACGCCCTTTGAGTCCTCCGTGGCCTGCATCGGGGCCTCTATCTGCCAGGCGGGCGTGCGGGACTCCCAGACTCTCCTTGAGGAGGCGGTAGAGGCGGTTCGGAAGGCGGAGCTTCCGGCATTTGCCCTTCCAAGAGTCCACATTTCCGGCTGCCCCTCATCCTGCGGCACTCACCAGATCGGGCAGATCGGCTTCCGGGGCGGCGTGAAGATGATCGATAAGACACCCCGGCCGGCCTTTGAGGTGTTCTTCTTCGGCTGTGACAGGCAGGGGGAGGAGCGGTTCGGACAGGCGGCAGGGATCATGCTGCAGGAGGACATTCCCGCTTTCCTCGTGGAGGTGGGAAAAGAGGCGGCGGCCTCCGGACTTTCCTACGTCGAATGGGAGAAGGACAACAGAGACAGACTGCTTGAGATCGCCGGAAAATATACGGCGTAGACGGATGATAAAGGAGGAGGTCTATGAATGAGGGAGTGAATGTGGGGCTGCTGATGTTCCTTACGCTGGCAGTCCCGGGACTGCTCTTTATACTGGCGGGGATCCTGGTCCTTGTGCTGGAAAAGAGAAAGAAGAGTCGCTGCACGGCCATGACAATGGGGACAGTAGTCCGGTACAGCTATGTAAACGGAACGCCGAGCCCTGTGGCGGCCTACAGGATTGGCGGCGTCTCCTACGAGAAGAAGCGCAGGTTCCGGGGCGTAGTGGAGGTGCGCAGGAACCTCTCCCCAAAGGACTGGACAGAGGAAAATCAGAGCTGCTACATCAGTGAGAACGATGTGCTCCACATCCGGGGCGGCGCTGTGCTGAACCTGAGGGCCATGGCCGAGAGCCTGTACCCCATGGGCTCCTCTATCCCGGTGTGGTACGACCCGGAGAAGCCCCAGAGAGCCTATGTGGAAAGGATCCCGGTCAAGGGCTCCCTTGTAGGATGGATTTTTATCTGGGTCGGACTGGGATTTGCGGTTCTGGGGACCTTTCTCTCCCTTGTGCTGTAACCTGGGAGAAAGGCCCGGGGAGAGGGACTGCGGGAAAGGCAGTTGACGGACAGCCTCAAACAGTATAGAATAGAACATGTTATTTTGAAGAGAGAACAGGGAATGTGGTGAAAATCCACAGCAGCTCACTCTACTGTGAGGAATGACGAAACCCGGCGTATGCCACTGCCCGGGCCGGCGGAAGCCATCCGCCGGCTGACGGGTGGGAAGGCAGGGGAGTAGGCTTTAGTTCCGAGCCAGGATACCTGTTGTAATACAGCAAACGTGATCTTTCGGTGAGGATTTAAGATTACACTGTGGGAGATTGCGCTCGTGCGCAGTCTCATTTGTTTTAATTGGGGAAATTTTTGCTCTGGATAGAGGGGGAGAAGAAAATGGGACTTCACTTTCCGGTATTTCTTGATATTGAGGACAAAAAAATACTGCTGGTGGGAGCCGGGCAGGTGGCGGTCCGCCGGATCCGCACCCTCCTCCTCTTCGGGGCGGACATCGCGGTGATAGCCCGGGAGGTGCCTGAAGGGCAAAGACAGGAGCTGGAGGAATTCCTGGAGACGGGAAAGGTCCGCCTGATCCGGAAGTGCCTTGAGAAGGCGGATATCACGCCAGAGTATCTCCTTGTCATCTGCGCTGCCGGCGACCCGGAGGCGGACCGCATCGCGAAGGAGAGGTGTCAGGAGCTGGGCATCCCGGTAAATATCGCCTCTGACAGGAGACTAAGCGATTTCTATTTCCCGGCTGTTGTGACCGGGGAGAATCTTGCGGTGGGGATTGCCGGGGATGGGGAGGATCACGGCAGGACAGCCAGGGCGGCGGCCCTGATCCGCAGCTGCCTTGCGGGGGAGGAAGAGACAAAAAAGGACAAAGGAGACAGGACATGAGGATCACAGTGGGAAGCAGACAGAGCCGTCTGGCCGTGCGGCAGGCGCAGATCGTCATGGAAGAACTGAAGAGACATCACCCGGAGGCGGAGATCAGCCTGGTCACCATGAAGACCACCGGGGACCGGATCCTAAACAGGACGCTGGGCCAGCTTGGGGGCAAGGGACTCTTTATCAAGGAGCTGGACCTGGCTCTCCAGGAGGGACGGATCGACCTGGCTGTCCACAGCCTGAAGGACATGCCCATGGAGACCCCGGCGTATTTTCCAGTCCTGGCCTGCACCAGGAGGGAGGATCCCCGGGATGTGCTTGTGCTGCGCAGGGGACTGGAAAATCTGAAAGAGGGCAGCGTCATCGGCTGCTCCAGTCTGCGGAGGAAGCTGCAGCTTGGGGCTCTGTACCCGGAGGCGCAGATAAAAAATATCCGGGGCAATGTGCTGACCCGGCTGGAGAAGCTGGACGCGGGGGAGTACGACGCCCTGGTGCTGGCGGCCGCCGGCCTCATCCGCCTTGGCCTTGAGGAGCGCATCAGCCGTTTCTTCAGCGCGGAGGAAATCCTCCCCTCGGCGGGGCAGGGCATCATGGCTGTCCAGGGACGGCCGGCGCTGCGGGAGATGGCTGCCTGTACAAACGACAGGGAGGCCGCCCTGGAGGCCGCGGCGGAGCGTGCCTTTGTCCGGGAGCTGGAGGGGGGCTGCTCCTCCCCGGTGGCGGCCCACGCCAGGGTCTGTGGAGATACCTGCCGCTTAAGGGGGCTGTACTACGACGAGCAGTCCGGCGAATACAGCATCGGGGAGAGGACTTTTAATATAGAAGAAAATGATCCGGCCCAGGCGGCGCGGACGGGAAGGGAGCTTGCTCATGAGCTTAGAGACAGATACGCAGGAAAATCGTAGAGTGGGAAAGGTGTACCTTGTGGGGGCAGGCCCCTCAGATGTGGAGCTGATCACTGTGAAGGGAAAGCGCCTCCTTGAGGAGGCGGATGTGATTGTCTACGACAGGCTGGTGGGCAACGGCATTCTCATGTGGGGAGGCAGGAATGCCCGGTATATCGATGTGGGCAAGCGATCCGGCCATCACCCGATCCCCCAGGATGAGATCAACCAGATCCTTGTGCGTGAGGCCCGCAAAGGGCAGAGGGTGGTGCGGCTGAAAGGGGGCGACCCTCTCGTCTTCGGCAGAGGCGGCGAGGAGGCAGCTGTCCTTGAGCAGGCCGGCATTCCCTTTGAGATCGTGCCCGGCATCACCTCCGCCATTGGCGTTCCATCCTATCTGGGCATCCCTGTGACCCATCGGGATCTGGCTTCTTCTGTCCACATTGTGACAGCGCACAAAAAGGACGGAAGCCTGCCGGACATCCACTACCGCTCTCTGGCCGAGGGAGGAGGAACAATTGTGTTTCTCATGGGAGTGAGCACCTTGGGTAACGTCATGGAGGGACTTTTGAGGGAGGGCATGTCTCCGGATATGCCGGCTGCCGTGCTGGAGAGGGGAACCACCGCTGCCCAGAGAAAAATTGTCGGCACTGTGGGAACGATAGCCGGAAAGGCAGCCCGGGCGAAGGTTCAGTCCCCGGCCATCATTCTGGTGGGCTATGTGGCCGCCTTCCAGGCTATGGACTGGTATGAGAGCCGTCCCCTGGCGGGGCGTAAGATCCTTGTCACAAGGCCCAGGGAGCGCGGCTCCCGACTGGCCGCCATGCTCCGAGGGGAGGGGGCGGAGGTGCTGGAGCTGCCCACTATCCGCATTGAGCCTGTGACAGAGAAGGAACCTCTGTCCAGGGCGCTGGCCGGGCTGGAGACCTTTTCCTGGATCGTCTTCACCAGTCCCTCCGGCGTCCGGGTGTTCCGGGAGGAGTTAAAAAAGAGAAGACAGGATGCCCGCAGTCTGGCACACCTGAGGATCGCCGCCATCGGCGAGGGAACAGCGGGGGAGCTGGAAGCATGGGGCTTCTACCCGGACCTGATACCCGAACAGTACGACGGAGACCATTTGGGAGAGGCGCTGGCGGCCAGTGTGCAGGCCGGAGAGCGGGTGCTTATCCCCCGGGCCAGAGCAGGCAATCAGGAGCTGGTGAGAAGACTAGAGGAAGCAGGCGCCCGGGTACTGGATCTGCCCATCTACGACACAGAGTACGAGTCCTTCCCCTGGATGGACTGTGAGAGGGAGTTTGAGACGGGGAACTGCTGGGCCATGTTCACAAGCGCCTCCACTGTCCGCGGCTTTGTGAGGACCGCAGGGGAGCTGGATCTGTCAAAGGTGACTGCCCTGTGCATCGGGGAGATGACGGCAGGAGAGGCGAAGCGTGCAGGCATGAGGACCTTCACAGCAGCCCGGGCCACCCTCCGGGATCTGGTGGACCTGGCCCTGCAGATGGCGGCAGAGGAGAGAGAAGATGGAGAAGGACAGAGTAATCCGGATGGAGAAAAATAAAAAAGGCCTGCGCAGGGGCTGGACCACCGGCACCTGCGCCCAGGCGGCAGCCGCAGCGGCCGCGGAGGCTCTCCTGGCGGGCGGCCTTCCACGAGATCGGGAGAGCTGGACCGTCACGGTCCGTCTGCCGGAGGGACAGCCTTTCGCCCTGCCGGTGCGGTCCGGAACGGAGGCGGAGAGGGATGACAAAGGCCGACTCACCTCTGTGACCTGTGCTGTGAAAAAGAACAGCGGGGACGATCCGGACGTGACCGACGGCGTTACAGTCTATGCCACCGTGTCCCTCCTTCCAGAGGACCGGATCGAGATCGACGGGGGAGCTGGTATTGGGAGAGTGACCAAGGCAGGGCTTGCCCAGCCTGTGGGGAGTGCGGCCATCAACCCTGTCCCCCGGGAGATGATCCGAAGAGAGCTGGTCCGCCTGAAGGAGGCGGCAGGCTGGGAGGGAGGATTTCGGGTTCTTGTGGAAATCCCCGGCGGGGAGGAGCTGGCAAAGCGGACCTTCAACCCAAGAATCGGCATTGTGGGGGGACTTTCCATTCTTGGAACCAGCGGCATCGTGGAGCCCATGAGCGAGAAGGCTCTCATCGATACCATAGAGGTGGAGATCAAAGTAAAGCTGGCGGAGGGAAGACGGTGCCTCATTGCCGCGCCGGGCAATTACGGCCTGGATTTCCTCCGTGAAAAGTGGGGAATTCTGCCCCGGGACACCGTCAAGTGCAGCAACTACATCGGCGAGACTATTGACCTGGCCGCGGAGCAGGGGGCTGAGGGCCTTCTCTTTGTGGGACACATTGGCAAGCTGGTGAAGATTGCCGGGGGTATCATGAACACCCACTCCCGCCAGGGGGACTGCCGGATGGAGCTTCTGGCGGCGGCAGCCCTGCGGGCCGGCCTTCCCGGGAAGAGAGCGGCGGCGCTGCTTGACTGCAACACTACGGAGGATGCCCTGCAGTCCCTCTCGGCAGAGGAGAGAGGGAAGGTGACGGCCAGTCTCCTGGAGAAGATCCATGCGTATCTGAAGATCCGCGCCGGAAGCAGCGCGGGACCTAGGATGCGGACCGGGGCTATCCTCTTTTCCAACGTGTACGGCCTGCTGGGGATGACCCGGTACGGGGAGGAGCTTCTGGAAGAGAGCCGGAAAAAAATGACACAGAGATATAGGAGAGAAACAGCTATGGAAGGAATTTTGTACGGCGTCGGGGTGGGCCCCGGCAACCCTGAGCTTATGACACTGCAGGCGGTGCGCGTCATCCGGGAGTGCGACCTGATCCTGGCCCCGGGGAAGGAGCCAAGGGAGACAGTGGCCTGGAAGATCGCGGCGGGAGCCGTGCCGGGGCTGGAGGAGAAGGAGGCCCTGGGGATCCATATGCCCATGACCAGAGACCCAAAGACCCGACAGGAGGCTCATGAGGCCGCCGCGGAGCGGATCCTGCAGGAGCTGGCAAAGGGGAGAAGGACGGCCTTTCTCACCCTGGGGGATCCCTGCATCTACTCCACCTACCTGTACGTCCATAAAAGGGTGCAAGACGCCGGATACCGGGCGGAGATCATCAGCGGCATCCCCTCCTTTATCGCCGCGGCCGCGGCCGTGGGGGAGGGCCTTGTGGAGAACGACCAGATGCTTCACCTGGTTCCCGCCTCCTACCCGGCAGATGAGGGAATGGATCTCCCCGGCACAAGGGTGCTGATGAAGGCGGGTAAGGCCGCTGCCCAGGTGCGGGATGAGCTGCTGGCCCGGAAAGAGAAGGGCTGGGCCGTGGAGAGATGCGGGATGGAGGGAGAGCGTATTTTTCACTCTCTGGATGAAATTCCTGATGATCTGAGTTATTATTCTATTATAGTGGCAAAAGAGGCAGGTGAATAGCAGATGGTACATTTCGTGGGAGCGGGTCCTGGAGACCCGGACCTGATCACAGTAAAAGGAAGAAGGCTTCTGGAGGGCGCGCAGACAGTGATCTACGCGGGCTCCCTGGTCAATCCGGCTCTCCTGGAGCTGTGCCCTGAGGACTGCCGGATCTACGACAGCGCCAGGATGACTCTGGAGGAGGTGATCCAGGTGATGGAAGAGCGCCATGAGGCGGGACAGGATGTAGTCCGGCTCCATACGGGCGATCCCAGTCTCTACGGGGCTATCAGGGAGCAGATGGACCGGCTGGATGAGCTGTCCATCCCCTATGAGGTGTGTCCCGGCGTCAGCTCCTTTTCCGGGGCGGCTGCGGCCCTGGGGCTTGAGTACACTCTGCCGGGCATTTCCCAGAGCGTGGTCATCACCCGCATGGAGGGGCGTACGCCGGTGCCGGAGAGGGAGAAGATCCAGTCCTTTGCGGCCCACCAGTCCACCATGGTCCTGTTCCTGAGCACAGGCCTTCTGGAGCAACTGTCAGAGGCCCTGATAGAGGGCGGCTACCCGCCGGACACCCCGGCAGCCATCGTGTACAAGGCCACCTGGCCGGATGAGAAGAAGATACTCTGCCAGGTGTCAGAGCTGGCGGAGGCAGCCCGGCGGGAGGATATCCGGAAGACCGCCCTCATCATCGTGGGGCGGGTGCTCTCAGGGGAGGCTTACCAGCGCTCCTGTCTGTATGATCCCGCCTTCACCACAGAGTTCCGGAAAGGAAAGGGACGGGATGAGGATGGAAAATAGGACGCTTCTTGTAAGCTACACAGACCGGGGAAAAGCGAAGATGGGAGAGATCCGCAGCCTGCTGGAGTCAGAGGGGCGCACAGTCCTTGCGCTGGAGCGGCCCAGGGGAGGCGCTTTTCTTCAGGAGCACTGGCAGCAGGTTCGGGAGATTGTCTTCATCGGCGCGGCAGGCATCGCGGTGCGGCTCATCGCCCCCTATATCCGGGATAAATTTACAGATCCCGCCGTGCTGGTGCTGGACGAGGGGGGACGGTTCGTCATCCCCCTCCTCTCCGGACATGTGGGAGGCGCCAACGACCTGGCCCGTTTTTTGGCCCGGACCACAGGGGCGGAGGCAGTGATCACCACGGCCACGGACGTGAACGGCCGCTTCGCGGTGGACGTGTTTGCAAAAAAATGTGGTCTTGTGCTGACTGACAGGACAAAGGCAAAGGATATTTCCGCCCGCATCCTGAAGGGGGAGAAGGTGGGATTTTACAGTGAATTCCCGGTTCTTGGCAGGGTGCCGGAGGAACTGACCCTGGTGGACAGCCGGCAGAAGCTGGGCCGCTTTTCCGCAGCCATTGCGGTGGAGGAGAGGGCGGGAGGGGAGGCCGGGGACCACATCCTCAGCCTTCTGCCTATCAACCTGACCGCCGGGATGGGCTGCAAAAAGGGTGTTCCCCGGCAGGAACTGGAAGGATTACTTCTTCGAGGACTGGAAGCTGTGGGCTGCCGCCCCGGCCAGGTGCGGCGCCTTGCCAGTATCGACCGGAAGGCACAGGAGCCAGGCCTTGCGCAGCTGGCGGAAAAATGGCAGATCCCTTTTGAGACCTGGACAGCCGGGCAGCTTGAGAAGGTGACCGCGGTCACAGGCGAGTCTCCCTTTGTGGAGTCGACAGTGGGAGTCGGTAATGTGTGTGAGCGGGCCGCCATCCTCGGAAGCGGCGGTGGACGGCTCGTGCTGGAGAAGACAGCGGAGCGGGGCATAACGCTTGCCCTGGCCGCGGAAGATTGGAGTGTGGATTTTGACAAAACTGTATGTGATCGGCCTGGGGCCGGGAAGCTATGAAGATATGACCATGCGGGCGTCGCGGGCTCTTGAATCCTGCGACGTGATCGCGGGCTACACGGTGTATGTGGATCTTATAAGGGACTATTATCCGGAGAAGGAATTTCTCACCACTCCTATGAGAAGGGAGGAGGAGAGGTGCCGTCTGGCGCTGGAGATGGCGGCGGCGGGCAAGACCACGGCCATGGTGTGCAGCGGGGACGCCGGCGTCTACGGCATGGCGGGACTGATCTACTCCATAGGGCAGGATTATCCCCAGGTGGATGTGGAGGTGATCCCCGGTGTGACGGCAGCCCTCTCGGGGGCGGCGCTTCTGGGGGCGCCCCTGATCCACGACTTTGCTCTTATCAGCCTGAGCGACCTTCTGACGCCCTGGGAGAAGATCGAGAGGAGGCTGCGCTGCGCGGCTCAGGCGGATTTTGTCATCTGCCTTTACAATCCTTCCAGCAGGAAGCGGGCGGATTATCTGAAAAAGGCCTGCCGGATCATAGAGGAATTTAAGAGCGCCGACACGGTCTGCGGCTACGCGGCCAACATCGGCCGGGAGGGGGAGACGTACCATATCTGTACCCTGGGAGAGCTGGAAAACGCTCGGACAGATATGTTTACAACAGTGTTTATCGGAAACTCACAGACAAAGGCATTAAAAGGACACATGATAACACCAAGAGGGTATGAAAATGGCTAGTATTTTAATTTTTGCGGGTACGACAGAGGGAAGAAAGATCGCGGAATACCTTCGGGGGCATGCGCCGGAGGTATATGTGTGCACGGCCACTGAGTACGGCAAGGAGCTTGTGGAGGACGGGGAAAATATCCATGTCCTGGCAGGCCGCCTGGACGTGGCGGGGATGGGGGAGCTGGCACAGGGATGTCAGGCAGAGCTTGTCATCGATGCCACCCATCCATTTGCCATGGAAGTGTCAAAGAACATCAGGGCCATGTGCGAGAAGGCGGACATTCCCTGCGTGCGGGTCCTCAGAGAGGGCTCCGCGGGGGGAGAGAACGCCGTGTGGGTGAAGAATATCAAGGAGGCCGCCGCCTATCTGGCGGACAAGAAGGGCAACATCCTGATCACTACGGGCAGCAAGGAGCTGGATCCCTACACCCGTATTCCCGATTACAGGAGGAGATGTTTTCTGCGGGTGCTCTCCACAAAGGAGGCGGTGGAGCACGCGGTATCCAAGGGCTTTGAGGGAAAGCACCTCATCGCCATGCAGGGCCCCTTCTCCGAGGGCATGAACGAGCAGCTTCTCGTCCACGTGAAGGCCCGTTATCTGGTGACGAAGGACTCGGGAAAGATTGGCGGCTTCCAGGAGAAGATGGAGGCTGCCAGGAAGGCCGGAGCCGTGCCGGTGGTCATCGGCAGGCCCCAGGAGAGAGGGATTCCTCTGAAGGAGGTCTTTCTCATGCTGGCGGAGAAATACGGCTTCCGGGATCCCAGGAAGATCACGCTCATCGGCGTGGGCCCGGGCACCGGGAAATGTCTCACCGCCGAGGCCCGGGAGGCCATTGAGAGCGCCGACGTGCTGATCGGGGCGGAGCGGATGCTGAAGGTGGCGGAGGACGTTGGCGTGGAGCGCCACGAGGAGTACCGGGCGGAGAAGATCCACGAGTTCATCCAGATGAACTCCCGGTACCGCCGGGTCGCTATCCTCCTCTCCGGTGACACGGGCTTTTACAGCGGAGCGGCCAGCTTAAAGGAGGAGCTGAAGGAGTACGATGTGACGGTTCTGCCGGGTATCTCCTCCGTCTCCTGCATGGCGGCCCGCATCGGCGTGGGACTGGAGGGGGTGCCTCTTTTGAGTATCCATGGGAGAAGCTGCAACTACCTGGATTATCTCCGGGAATACGGCCGTATTTTCCTGCTGGTGAGCAGCGGAAAGGAAATCCGGTCCGTGTTGACAAGGCTGTGTAAATATGGGTGGAAGCAGGCCAGAGTATACGTGGGCAGCCGCCTCTCCTACCCGAAGGAGAGGATCGTCCAGGGGCTGGCAGAGCGGCTGGCGAAGGCAGAGACGGAGTGGGACGGGCTGAGTGTAATCTACATTGAGCTGCCCCGTCACCGCCGCCCGGAGCCCTCTGATGCAAAGGATGAGGAATTTATCCGGGGAAAGGTGCCCATGACCAAGAGCGAGGTGCGAAGCGTGATCCTCTCCAGGATGGCGCCTGCAAAGGACGCGGTCATTTACGATGTGGGGGCCGGCACCGGATCAGTGTCCATCCAGCTCGCCAAAAAGGCTATAGACGGCACAGTATACGCAGTGGAGAAAAATCCGGAGGGTCTCTCTTTGATCCATAAAAATAAGGTTCACTTTCACGTGTCCAACATCCGGCCTGTCCACGGGGAGGCGCCTGAGGCTCTCCGTGACCTGCCCGCCCCGGACCTGGCCTTTGTGGGGGGCAGCGGCGGCAGCCTGCGCCCCATCCTGGAGACGATCTGGGAGAAAAATCCGGCGGCCAGGGTCGTGGTGTCGGCCATCACCATCAATACGGTGGCGGAGTGCATGGCCTGCATGCAGGCCTTTTCGGATCACCCGGCACAGATCCTGCAGGTGCAGGTGTCTAAGGGAAAGAAGGCCGGGCATTACCAGATGATGGAGGGCCAGAACCCGGTCTATATCGTCACATTTGAAGGAGAAGAAAAGAAATGAGAAAAAAAGCGCCCAGGCTTGTCATTGCCGCCCCCTCAAGCGGCAGCGGCAAGACGCTGGTGACCTGCGGGCTTTTGTCAGCCCTGAAAAAGGCGGGGCGCCGGGCGGCAGCCTTCAAGTGCGGCCCGGATTACATTGATCCCATGTTCCACGAGACGGTTCTGGGGACACCCTCCAAGAATCTGGATACCTTCTTCGCCGGGGAGGAGCTGACCCGGCAGCTCTTCCTGGAGGATGCGGCCCTGGCGGATCTCTCCGTGGTGGAGGGAGTCATGGGGCTCTACGACGGCCTGGGAGGAGTCACCACACAGGCCAGCACCTGGGACGTGGCCCGCACTCTGGAGGCGCCGGTCATCCTTGTGGTGGACGGGGCGAAATCCAGCGTGTCCGTCCTGGCTCTGATCCGGGGGTTTAGGGACTTTATGGAAGAGAAGCGGATCCGGGGCGTGATCTTCAACCGGGTCTCCCCCATGCGCTATCCGTCTCTGAAGTCTATGACAGAGGATCGGCTGGGCCTTTCCGTCTGCGGCTATCTGCCGAAGCTGGAGGGGATTGTCATGGAGAGCCGCCACCTGGGCCTTGTCATGCCCCAGGAGATAGAAGGGCTGAAGGAGCAGATGGACCGGCTGGGGCAGACCTGCCTGGAGACGCTGGACCTGGAGCTGCTGGAGAAGATCGGGGCGGAGGCGCCGCCCCTGGAGGAGACAAGAGAGCTCCTCTTCCCGAACCTGCATCTTGGGGAGGGAGCCTCCGCAAAGGGGCCTGCCATCGCCGTGGCCAGGGATCCGGCCTTTTCCTTCTATTATAAAGACAATCTGCGGCTCCTGGAAAAGCTGGGAGCCAGACTCCTCCCCTTTTCTCCCATGAAGGACAAAAGAGTCCCCGGGGAGGCGGACGCCCTTCTGCTGGGGGGCGGCTACCCGGAGCTCTACGGCGGGGAGCTGGCGGAGAATGGTTCCATGAGGGACTCCATACAGAGCAGCCTTCAGGCGGGGATGCCCTGTCTTGCGGAGTGCGGAGGCTTTCTCTATCTCCTGGAGGAGCTGGAGGACAGGGAGGGGAGAGCTCACCGGATGGCCGGCTTCCTTCCCGGGAAGAGCCATTACACAGGAAAGCTCTCCAGGTTCGGCTATGTCACCCTGACCTTGACGGAGGACGGGAAAGCTGCGACATCCGCAGAGAGCGGAAGATTTCCGGCTACGGCAGAGCACGGCGGACTCCTTGGGCCGGGGGAGAGTATCCAGGGCCACGAGTTCCACTATATGGATACGGAGGGCACAGGGGAGGCTCTCCTTGCCAGAAAGCCGGTCACAGGAAGGAGCTGGACCTGTGGACATATAGGGGAGGGCTTCTACGCGGGATTTCCCCACCTGTACCTGTACTCCTCCCCAAAGGTGGCCGCAAGATTTGTCAGAAAGGCGGAAGAATATGGAAACAAGAGACAGTGAGATAAAAATACCGGGAAAGGGGGACATCCCCGCCCTCGATGAGGCGGCCGTGGAGAAATGCCAAAGCAGGTGGCTCTCCATAGCAAAGCCTCTCTTTGGCCTGGGCACCCTGGAGGATGCTGTCACGCAGATAGCGGGTATAACCGGCACGGCGGACGTGTCCATTGACAAAAAGGGACTCATCGTCATGTGCGCGGACAACGGCGTGGTGGAGGAAGGCATCTCCCAGACCGACAGCAGCGTCACCGCGGTGGTGACAGACAACTTTTCCAGAGGGCTTACCTCCGCCTGTATTATGGGCCGGACAGCCGGGGTGGATGTGTTTCCCATAGACATTGGCGTGTCAGTGGACACGAAGGTGTACACCGATAAGATAGCCTACGGCACAAAGAACATGTTAAAGGAGCCGGCCATGACCCGCAGGGAGGCGGAGGAATCTATCCTTGCCGGTATCCGGGCGGCAAAAAGGCTGAAAAAACAGGGTTACCAGATCCTTCTCACCGGGGAGATGGGCATCGGCAACACCACCACCAGCAGCGCTGTGGCTTCTGTTCTCCTGGAGGAGGATCCGGAGGGGCTCTCCGGGCGGGGCGCCGGACTGTCGGATGCGGGGCTTCAGAGAAAGCGGGAGGTAATCCGCCGGGCCATCGGGCTGTGGAAGCCGGACCCGGCAGACCCCATAGACGTCCTTGCCAAGGTGGGTGGATTTGACATCGGAGGTCTGGCAGGAGTCTTCCTGGGCGGCGCCATGGAGCGCCTGCCGGTGGTGATGGACGGATTTATCTCCGCGGCGGCGGCTCTTCTGGCCTGCCGCATCGCCCCAGGGACGGAGCGTTTTATCCTGCCCTCCCACATGTCCGGGGAGCCGGGCATGGGGCGGATTTTAAGAGAACTGGATAAGGAGGCCTTTATCGGCTGTCACATGAAGCTGGGAGAGGGGACAGGGGCTGTGGCCCTGATGCCCCTTCTGGACATGACGCTGGAGGTCTACCGGAAGATGCCGGACTTTGACGGCATCCAGATCGAGGCCTACAAGCCCCTGGGCGGGGAAGCATAGGAAAGAGAGGAGACGAGCGATGCTGTACATGATTTTTGGAGGCAGCGGCAGCGGCAAATCCGCCTACGCGGAGGATCTGGCTGTGAAGCTGTGCCCCGAAGAGAAGGTCTACCTGGCCACTCTGACAGACATTGACGAGGAGATGGAGCAGAGGATCCGGGACCACAGAAAGATGCGGGAGGGTAAAAATTTCCGCACAGTGGAGCAGGGACTGGCCCTGGAGACACTGGACCTGTCCGGGGAGCGGCTTGTACTTCTGGAGTGCATGACCAATCTGCTGGCCAACGAGCTGTATGACCCGAGGGCCAGGCATCCGGAGGCTCCGGCCGCCTACATCATGGAGGGGATCCGGCATCTGAAGGACCAGGCGGAGAACCTCATCGTCATTGCCCAGGACGCCTTCTCGGAGGTGCCCATGGATCCGGAGCTGCGCAGGTATGTAAAGGAGTCCGGCCGGGTGAACCAGCTGCTGGCAAAGGAGGCGGACGTAGTGGTGGAGGTGAAGTTCGGCCTGCCCCTGGTGCTCAAGGGCAGTGAGCTCTTAAGCGAGGTGGAGAGACGATGAGACAGGTCAACAGCTTTCTCGTTGCCTTCAGCATGTACTCCCGCATCCCGGTGCCCCAGCCGGACTGGGAGCGCTCCTCCATGGACTATGTCATGTGCTATTTTCCCTTTGTGGGGACCGTCCTGGGGGCGCTCGCCTGGCTCTGCTTTCAGGGGGGGCGCTTGCTGGGACTGTCCCCTCTCCTTCTGGGGGCTGTGCTGACGGCTCTGCCCCTGTGGATCTCAGGAGGCATCCACATGGACGGGTACATGGACACCCGGGACGCCCTGGCCTCCTGCGGGGATAAGGAGAAGAAGCTGGCCATTTTAAAGGACAGCCACACAGGTGCCTTTGCGGTCATGGGCTGCGGCCTCTACCTGCTCCTCTCCTTTGGCGCCTGGTGCGCTGTGAAGCCGGGGCAGGGACTCCTGTGCGTCTGCCTGGGCTACACGGTCAGCCGGACATTGAGCGGCCTGTCCGTGCTCTGTTTTCCAAAGGCGAAGAAGAGCGGCTCCTATGTGACCATGTTCGCAAAGAGAGCCAGCAAGGGGAGGGCAGTCCTCTTTCTCGCCCTTCTCCTCGTCCTGGAGGGGGTTCTCCTTCTGTGGCTTGGCGGCTGGAGAGGAGGGCTTTCGGCTGCAGCGGCGGCGGCCGTCTTTGGCTGGTACTATTACATGAGCAGAAAACAATTCGGAGGGATCACCGGAGACCTGGCGGGATATTTTGTGCAGCTTTGCGAGCTGGCCGTCCTGCTGGCCATGGCGGTGACAGGTTAGAGAAGATGGAAATCATATTGGTCCGTCACGGACAGACAGAAGGAAATAAAATACACAGATTTATCGGGGGCAGGACGGACGAGCCGGTGTCCCGGGAGGGGATGGAGGCGCTGAAAAAGAGGACATACCCCCAGCCGGAGCACATTTTTTCCAGTCCCATGCTGCGCTGCGTCCAGACGGCGCAGAGCATCTTTCGGGGACGCAGCCCGGAGGTGGTGGAGGGCTTCCGGGAGTGCGACTTTGGCATCCTGGAGGGGAAGACCCACGAGGAGCTTTTGGGGGATCCGGCCTACGACGCCTTCATCGGCACAGAAGGGGCGGACACTTTCCCCGGCGGGGAGAGTATCCCCGGCTTTAACGCCCGGTGCCTGGAAGCGCTGAGGGAAACGGTGGAGATAAGCCGGAAGAGAGGCTATGGCTCCATCGCCTGCTGCGTCCACGGGGGCGTCATCATGGCGGTTCTCTCCCAGGTCATAGAGGGCAGCAGCTACTATGGATGGAATGTGGAGAACGGAGAGGGATACATACTGGAGATTGACGAAAACAAATGGAAGGATGGACAGCTGGATGGTACAGTCACTGGCGGCATTGATCATCGGATCTATAGTTGATTTTATCCTGGGGGATCCAAGGGAGCTCTGGCACCCGGTGCAGGGCATAGGCTGGGTCATCAGCAGGCTGGAGAAAATCCTCCGGCGGCTCTTCCCGGCAGGCAGGAGGGGGGAGAGATGGGCGGGGGCCGTCCTTGTGGTCCTGACCCTTCTTGTCTCTGTGGGTGTGCCGGCCCTGCTCCTCTTCTTTTTGTCTCTTGTCCATCCCCTTCTCTCTTTCCTCCTCTCCTGCATCTTCTGCTGGCAGCTGCTGGCGGCAAGATCTCTGAGGACAGAGAGCCTGAAGGTGGAGGAGGCTCTGGAGAAGGAGGGGCTGGAGGCCGGCCGGCGGGCCGTCTCCATGATCGTGGGGAGAGACACCCGGGACCTGACCGAGGAGGGGGTCATCAAGGCGGCTGTGGAGACGGTGGCGGAGAACACCTCCGACGGCGTCACGGCTCCCCTGTTTTACATGATCCTGGCAGGCCCCCTGGGGGGATTTGCCTACAAGGCGGTGAACACCATGGACTCCATGGTGGGCTATAACAATGAGAAATATCAGTATTTCGGCACCTGCGCCGCCAGGCTGGACGATGCGGCTAACTTTATCCCGGCCCGCCTGAGCGCTCTCTTTATGACCGCCGCCGCCTTCCTTGCCGGGTACGACGGGAAGAACGCGTGGCGGATATTGAAGCGGGACAGGAAGAAACACAAGAGCCCCAACGCGGCCCACACGGAGGCGGTCATGGCAGGGGCTCTGGATGTGCAGCTGGCGGGGGATGCCTGGTATTTTGGGAAGCTTGTCAGAAAGCCCTTTATCGGTGACGGGATACGGCCCATAGAGCGGCAGGATATCAGGCGGGCCTGCCGCCTGGAGTATGCCACCGCCCTTCTCCAGCTCCTTGTCCTTGGAGCCCTGAAGGCGGCGGTCCTTTTTATGCTGTAGAAGACTGAGGTGGATGAGATGGAAGACCACGGCGGAAATATTTACGACAAAGACATACGGATCGACTTTTCTGTCAATGTAAATCCTTTCGGCATGCCGGAGGCGGTCAAAAGAGCGGCCGTCCGGGGAGTGGAGGAGTCCTTCCGCTACCCGGATCCCCGGCAGAGGGAGCTCAGGCAGGCCCTCTCTGACGCCTTTTGCATACCGGCGGAGCGGATCGTGGCCGGCAGCGGGGCGGCGGAGCTTATCTGGGGGATCACGGCGGCCCTGCAGCCGGGGAAGGCTCTCGTATGCGCTCCCTCCTTCGGGGAGTACGAGGGAGCCCTCCTGGCCCGGGGCTGCCAGGTGGAGCGGTTTTATCTGCGGGGAGAGAACGACTGGCTGGCGACCCGGGAGCTGGTCCGCAGGGCCGGGGAGGAGCCGGGGCTTGAGATGCTTTTTCTCTGTCATCCAAACAATCCCACCGGCAGGCTTGCCCCGGCAGAGATATTAAAGGGGCTGGCCCATGTCTGCCATGAGAGGAAGATCACCCTGGTGGTGGATGAGTGCTTCCTGGACCTGACCCGGGAGGGGGAGGCGGCCTCCGCCCTGGCGCTCCAGGGAGACTGCCCGGAGCTCCTTGTGCTGCGGGCCTTCACGAAGATGTATGCCATGCCCGGGCTGCGGCTTGGATGGCTGGCAGCAGGCGGGGAGGAGACGGCGGAGAGGATCCGCCGGATGCTGCCCCCCTGGAACGTGTCCTGGCCGGCCCAGATGGCAGGCTGCGCGGCCCTGGAGGAGCAGGAATTTGCCCGAAAGTCAGCCGACCTCCTTCTGGAAGAGCGGGAGTGGCTGTCCGGACAGCTCCGAAAGCTGGGCTTTCGCGTCTGGCCCTCCGACACCACCTTTCTCCTGTTTGAGGGGCCGGAGGACCTGCAGGAGGCCTGCCTTAAGGAGGGCATCTATATCCGGGACGGCGCCAGCTTTCCCGGCCTTTGGGCGGGGACATGGCGGATCGGCGTGAGGACCAGGGAGGAGAACCTGGTCCTCCTGGAGCTCCTCCGGGAAATCATGAAAGAGAGGAAGATGGACAGATGGCAAAAGTGATCATGATACAGGGGACTATGTCCGGGGCGGGCAAGAGCCTCCTCACAGCGGGACTGTGCCGGATACTGAAGGAGGACGGGCTGCGCGTCGCCCCCTTCAAGTCCCAGAATATGGCCCTCAACTCCTACATCACGGCGGAGGGGCTGGAGATGGGGAGAGCCCAGGTAGTCCAGGCGGAGGCCGCCGGGACAGAGCCCTCTGTCCTTATGAACCCGATCCTCCTAAAGCCCACCACGGACACAGGCTCCCAGGTCATCGTCATGGGGAAGGTGCTGGGAAACATGAGCGCCCGGGAGTATTTTGCCTACAAAAGGAAGCTGGTCCCGGTCATCCTGGAGGCGTACCGGAAGCTGGCTGACCAGTACGATGTCATCGTGGTGGAAGGGGCCGGCAGCCCGGCAGAGATCAACCTGAAGGAAAATGACATTGTGAACATGGGCCTGGCCCGGATGCTGGAGGCTCCCGTGCTTTTGGCCGGAGACATTGACAGAGGGGGCGTCTTTGCTCAGCTCTACGGCACGGCCGCCCTTCTGGAAGAAGAGGAGAGAGCCCGTATCAAAGGGCTTGTCATCAACAAATTCCGGGGGGACAAGACCATCCTGGAGCCGGGCATTGCCATGCTGGAGGAGAAGACCCGCATCCCGGTGGTGGGCGTTGTGCCTATGATACAGGCGGATATCGAGGAGGAGGACAGCATTTCCGAGAGGCTGCGGGAGGACGGGGAAAAAGCAAAGCTCGGGATTCTGGATATTGCCGTCATCCGGCTCCCCAGGATTTCCAACTACACAGACATGGCGCCCCTGGAGAGCCGGCCCTGTGCCGGTGTCCGCTACGTTTCCGGCGCGCGGCAGCTGAAGGAGCCGGACCTTGTCATCCTGCCCGGGAGCAAGAATACCATGGAGGACCTGCGGTGGCTGCGGATGTCCGGACTGGAGGCCTCCATCCTGAAGCTGGCCGGAAAGGGGGTGCCTGTCTTTGGCATCTGCGGCGGTTACCAGATGATGGGGGAGGAGCTCGAGGATCCCTGCGGAGTGGAAGCCGGCGGCTCCATGCGGGGGATGGGGCTCCTTCCGATGCGGACCGTCTTTGGACGCTCCAAGGTGACCACCCGGACGGAGGGGCAGACGGAGCAGCTGGAGGGATTCTGGCAAGCGCTCTCCGGGCGAAGCTACGAGGGATATGAGATCCATATGGGAGATACAGAGACCTCGCCAGAGCTGGCGGAGGTGCAGGTCATGGCCAGAAGGGGGGACCGGGTCCTGGGCATCTGCCGGGGCAATGCGGCTGGGACCTACATCCACGGCATCTTTGACAGCCGGGAGATGTCCGATGCCATCCTTGAGAAGCTGGCTGCGGCGAAGGGCATCACCCTGGAGGCTGTGGGGGAAGGAACAGATTTCAGGACCTACAAGGAGAGCCAGTACAGACTGCTGGCAAAAGAGCTGCGGGCCTCTCTCGATATGGAGGCGGTGTACCGTATCATCGGTGAGGGGCTGTAGTGAATACACAGAGAAGGAGACAGAAGAGCTATGACAGAGAAGCTGGAGCAGGTGCTGCCGGGAGACATTGAGAAAAGGAGCTTTGAGATCATCACCCAGGAACTGGGGGACAGGACCTTTGACCCCCTGGAGGAGCCTGTCATAAAGAGATGCATCCACACAAGTGCGGATTTCGATTATGCGGACAATCTGGTCTTCTCCCCGGGGGCTGTGAGAAAGGCGCTGGAGGCCATCCGGTCCGGAGCCCTCATCGTCACGGACACAAATATGGGAAAGGCTGGAGTCAGCAAGAAGACCCTTGCCTCCTTCGGCGGGGAGGTCCTCTGCTTCATGGCCGACCCCGATGTGGCGGAGGCCGCAAAGAGAGAGGGGACTACCCGGGCAGTGGCCAGCATGAGGAAGGCGGCGGCCCTCTCAAGGGAGACGGAGCGCCCCCTCATCCTGGCGGTGGGGAACGCCCCCACCGCCCTTGTGGAGATATGCAGCCTCATGGACGCGGGGGAGCTGTCCCCTGCCCTGGTGATCGGCGTGCCGGTGGGATTTGTCAACGTGGTGGCAGCCAAGGAGCTGCTCCTGGAAAGAGACGTGCCATCCATCGTGGCGAAAGGAAGAAAGGGCGGCAGCAATATTGCCGCCGCCATCTGCAACGCCATCCTGTACATGGCGCGGGATGGTGTGAAATAGAAATCAGAGAAGGGCCTGAAGGGCGTGGCGGACGTAGAGGTCACAGATGCCGTCGTACTCTCCCAGGCCTTTTAAAATGCAGCAGGTCTCGTACCCCTCCGCTTTGAAGATGCTGTCCCAGGAGTCCTCGTCCTCCCCGGCCAGGTCGTTGCACGCGTGGTCCCCTGCCACCAGCATGAAGGGCGTCAGGTACACCCGCCGGATGTCCTTTTCTCTCAGCTGAGACAGCACGGCCCGGGCGTCAGGGAAGGCCTCCACCGTGCCCACGTACACGCCCGGGTGCCCGGCCTGCTTGAAGGCGTAGTCCAGGGCGGCATAGAGAGTGTTGGCATAGTGGGTGCTGCCGTGTCCCATAAAGACCAGGGCCTCCTGGTATGAGAGGGAGGGAAGTTCTCCCATCAGGGCCTCTATGACTGCAAACTGGTCCTCTGTGCTGGAGATGAGGGGAGCGCCGATAGAAATCCTGTCAAACTGGTCCGCAAAGCTCTGCACGTCCTCCTTCATCTGGTCATTCTCAATGCCGTTCATGATGTGGGTGGGCTGGACGAGGAGGTCCCTGACCCCGTCCTCCAGAGCCGCCTGGACTGCCTCCTTCACGCTGGGGATGAGGAGCTGGTCCCGCTCCCGCAGCTTCCTGCGTATCATGCCGCTTGTGTAGGCGTGGTAGAAGGTCCTGTCCCGGAAGGCCGCGGACAGAAGGCTCTCTATATGTTCGATATTTTTCTTTCTTGTCTCCGGATAGCTGGTGCCAAAGCTGACAACCAGGAGTCCTCTGTGTTCCATGTCTATTCTCCTTATGTTTTTATACAAGTGTACCTGATCTTTACGAAGTGTGTCTGACATTTATACAGTGTGTCTGATATAGTCGGTGAGCTGGTCAAGATGCTTCGGGGCGGGAAGGTCCGCCCCCAGAAGTCCCGCCGCCTGCAGGCTCTCAAAGACCTTTATGACGCCGGGTAGATCCAGGCTGGCCCGGGCCAGCAGCTCCCGGTCTGTCAGGACGGAGGCGGGAGCTCCCTGGGCCAGCACCTGTCCCTCGCTGAAGAGGATGACCTCATCTGCCCACTCCAGGGCAAAGTCCGTGTCGTGGGTGGCGATGACGACAGTCAGGGGGCCGGAGGGGGAGCTGTCCTTTTCCAGGTCCCGTATCATGTCGCGGATGATGTGGACATGGCTGGGGTCCAGGGCGGCAAAGGGCTCGTCCAGGATGAGGAGCTCCGGGTGCATGACAAGGATGTCCGCCAGAGCCACCTGCTTTTTCTGACCGCCGCTTAAGGCGTGGGCGGGGCGGTGGCGGAAGGGAGTGATGCCCAGCCGCCGGATGACTGCCTCCACCTCCCTGGCGGCCTCCTCCCTGGGAAGTCCCAGGTTGAGAGGACCAAAGGAAATCTCCTGGTACACGCTGGCGCAGAAGAGCTGCATGTCCGGGTCCTGGAACACGATGCCCACCTTCTCCCGCAGAGAGAGGAGGTCCTTCTTCCGGTAGGAGAGGGGCTGGCCATTGTAGTATATCTGACCTTCGTCCGGCCGCAGGATGCCGTTGCAGCAGAGGAAAAAGGTGGATTTCCCCGAGCCGTTGGCGCCCATGACCGCGGTGCGTCTGCCCCGGCGGATGGACAGGGACAGGTCCTTCAAGGAGGGCGTCTCCCCGCTGCCGTAAGAGTATGATACATGTCTCGCTTCAAGAATAAGATCGTTCATAGTCATCCTTTCTGTTCTACAGCCATGCACCTGCTCCCGCGGCTCCGGCTGCGAAGGGAAGCAGGGCCAGCAGGAGGAGTACTGCCTCAAACACTGCTATGGAGAGGATTTCCCGCCTTCTGGGCGGGTGTTGCTCCTCCAGCACCCGGATCTGTCCGTCGTAGCACCGGGCCTCCATGGCATCGTAGAGGGAGCCGGCCTGTCTCATGGCCCGTATAAAGAGCATGGAGGCCAGCATGCCCCGGGACCTGAAGGCTGTCCGCAGGTCCCGGTTCCCCAGCCTGGCGTCCTGGGAGAGGAGCATGGCGGAGGCGTTTTCCAGGAGCAGGAAAATGAACCGGTAGGTGAGCATCATAAGTTCAATGAGAAGGCGGGGCAGCCGGCAGGCCTTCAGCACGCCCAGTATGTCTGTCATGGGTGTATTGAAGGACAGGAAGAAGAGGGCAGACACGCTGGAGAGGGCTGTCAGGATCAGCTGCGCGGCCTGCAGCACTCCCGCCCGGCTCCCGGTCAGATAGAGAGAGCCCACAGGCAGGGCAAAGGCGTCCAGGGGAGTCCGGGAGATATTGACCAGGATGGCTCCTGTGCCAAGGAGCAGAAACGTAAGGGGCAGAGTCATGTATCTCAGCCAGCGCTTTATAGAAATACCGCCCTTTCTCACAGTCAGGTACGTGGAGGCGATAAGGAGGAGAAGGGCCGCCGGGACGGACCGGCTGACAATGCAGAGTATGACAGAAGCCAGGGAAAAGAAACACTTTTCCCCGGCGTTCACATACCGCAGCTTTGACGTGTAGCAGAGCTTATCTATCTCCAGCATAGTCTCTTGCAATCCCTCCGTCTTCTTCCGTTTCTTCCTGCTCCTTCTCATATTTTTTCATCCATTTTTTCCGCTCTACAAGGCGGCCCATGCAGAAGGCGATGATGCCAACGCCGATGCCGGTCTGGACGCAGAAGATGAGGCTCTCTACCTCTCCAGGCAGCTCGCCGCCCAGAAGATTTTCCAGGACAGGAGTGGACCAGGGCTCGTAGGATGCGCCTCTGACTTCCTCCACCATGACGCTGCCTGCGTCGTCGGACCCGCCGAAGGAAGCTCCCTTCCGTGCAAAGAGGGGGACTACGGCGATGAGGACAGCGATAACAAGCAGGATAAGCACGGTTTTTGTATTTTTGCTCATATGTTTCTTCTTCATCCTATTTTACCTCCCTGTAGTAGCCGATCAGCTTCAGCTCCGGCTGTGCGTAGGACTCAAGAGCGATGACGATGACCACTGTGAGTATTCCCTCGATGACAGCAAGAGGCACCTGTGTGGGGGCAAAGACACCCAGAAATTTCAGGGCGGAGGCGGCCACTCCCCCCTGCTGGGACGGATAGGCCAGGGCAAGCTGCAGGCTGGTCACGCAGTAGGTGAAGAGGTCTCCCAGAGCGGCAGAAAGGAAGATGGACACTCTCCGGTTGACCCTCAGCCTGCTGAGGAGTGCGTACAGTCCCCAGGCGAGAAAGGGGCCTGCGATGGCCATGGAGAAGGTGTTGGCTCCCAGGGTGGTCAGTCCTCCGTGAGCCAGCAGGATGGCCTGGAAGAGAAGGACGATGACGCCCAGGATGCTGACGCAGGAGGGGCCGAAAAGGATGGCTCCAAGTCCTGTCCCTGTCATGTGGGAGCAGCTCCCGGTGACAGAGGGGATTTTCAGAGAGGAGATCACGAAGATAAAGGCCCCGGACATGGCCAGCAGTATGAGTGCCTTCCGGTTTTCCTGTACGGTCCTTCGGATAGAGAAAAAGCCTGCCAGCACAAAGGGAAGACATAAAACGCCCCAGGCGATGCAGAAGCCCCCGGGCAGATAGCCCTCCATGATGTGCATGGCGTTTGCCTCCGGCGCCGCCGCAAGGGACAGGGCGAAGACGCCGGCGAGAGCCACCAGCAGTTTTTCGCGGTGTGCCATAGATTTGTTTGTCATATTGTGTTGATCCTCCTTCATTTCATACCGTGTGGGTATCTGTATGTATGATCCGGCGCTGTGTGCCGGTATCAGATAAATGCCCCTGTCGGGATCGCAACAGGGGCATCAAAAATACAGAAGCAGACCGGGCGGCTCTGTCTTCCGTTTCCATACCTCTCATCATACTCCGTGACAGACGGCAGTTCCCTACAAGCAGGCAGGTCTTCTGACTTGGAGATCCGCACAGCCTTTGCCTTCCCATATCCCTGAGTGTGAATGACCCGGACACAGTGGACCATAAAGACTGTTCCCTCCTTACAGCGGCGGGACCGTACAGGACTTGCACCTGTTTCCCTATTATCCCTGCCGTTTCTTTTGTGAGATGGCAGGGCACCTGTATGTATCTGATTTTCTTACCACAGGATAGCACACCTGCAGGGGCAAGTCAATCCCTGCGATCCCCGGCATGTTGGATATATGCCGGGGGCGCAGACAGGACCTCCAGTATATCCGGTATGCTGCGGGAGGCGCAGGGGATCTGCAGATCCGGCTCTCTGATGTCCCAGAGATAGTGGGCATCTGAATTTGAGAGGATGCGGCAGCTCTCCAGATAGGGGTGGTCTCTCCTTAGCTGATGCAGCTTTGTGAGATCGCGGATTTCCGCGCAACGGAAAGTGCTCTCCGGGGGGATAAAGCCCAGGTTGGATAGCAGGCTGGTGGAGGATCTGTCCAGGTGGGCCGGAAAGCAGAGGCCGTGGAATCCTGCCACGAGAGCTTCTGTCCGGTAGAAGGGGATGTCTGTAGCATTGATCAGGAGCTTCTCTAAGGTGCCTGTGATCTGATCCTTCTCATCCAGGATCAGCTGTTCTCCGAAAATGTCCGGACGGTTTTTTACGGGAAGAAGATGGAGATACACATACTGGTCGAAATCCATGGCCGCCTCAAGAGTGGGAAACAGACAGACTACATGGACCTCCTCGGAGGTGGTCAGCTCCATGCCCGGGATCAAGGTAATACCCAGATCCTCGGCGTGCCTCATGGCAGCGGGACAGTTCCGGCAGGAATTGTGGTCTGTGAGGGCGATCACATCCAGCCCCTTCACGGCGGCCATGCCGGCGATGTTGGCCGGTGTCATGTCTTTGTCGCCGCAGGGAGAGAGGCAGGAGTGGATGTGAAGGTCGTAGTAGAGCATGCTCACAGCAGACCATGCACCGCCAGGGCTGCCTCGAAGACGGGCAGCTCTGTGTAAAACACGGTGATCTCTTCTTTTTCGGCGCAGGCCAGGTCCTCCGGTGTGAGGGCAGCTCCCTCTGCCAGGATCACACAGGAGACATCCGCCAGGGAGGCCACTGCCAGTGTATTCCGGTTTCCCATGACAGTGACCCAGGCGCAGCCCTCGGGGGCCTTTCCCATGGCAACGCTGAGCAGGTCGCAGCAGAACACCTTCGTCACTGCCTTATCGGCTCTGCCCCGGTTTTTCAGCTCAAAACAATTTTTTTCGATCAGGTCCCGCACGGCAGTCATCTGTCACACATCCTTTCTCCGCAGCTCCAGAGCCAGCTTGCCGATGGAGTGCTGCAGGTTCTGCAGATCCACAGGACTGATATGTCCGGCAGCCTCCATCTCGGTGGTCAGGTAGGACAGGTCGCCGGAGAGGCTCTGGATATACTCGATAAACTCATAGATACAGTCGTTTCTGGAGGCCTCGCCCCGCACGATATCCTCCGCCAGGGCCCGGCAGGTGGGAGCGCCGCAGGAGCCGCAGTCCAGGCCGGGAAGCTGCTCTGTCAGGTCCTCCACCATACCCATCATCTCAAAGCTTTCGCGGAAATTGCTCCCAAGGCGGAAGACCGGCTCGTACTCCACATACTCTTCCCACAGATAGTCCACATCCGGGCAGGCTTCCATATGAGTGCCGGAGACGGGCAGATACCGATGGAGCCGCTTTGTCTTGGCAGTGGCCACGTAGGGGTTTTCCACAGTCAGAGGTCCGCCCACGCAGCCTCCGTTGCAGGCGTTCAGCTCCACGAACAAAAGGCCGTGGAATTTTTCGTCCTCCAGATCGCTGAGCACCCGCAGGACGTTCATGATGCCGTCGGCTGCCAGATAATTGTCCGTTATGAGGCCGGCCGCCTCACCTCCGCTGTTGCTCCAGCCGATGCCGATCCGGCCGGAGGTGGAGAGGGGGCGCAGCTCCGACTCGTCCTGGGTCATGTGGGACAGGAGGATTGGGTACACATCCTTGATGGCAACTACCTTGTCTATCTGGCTTTTCTCAATGCCCAGGGGAGCCTTGGCGTAAGTGACCTTGGAGGGACAGGGAGAGATGAAGAAGATCCCGATGTCCGAGGAGGGAAGTCCGGTCCTCTCCATGGCAAGCTTTCTGGCAATCTGTGCCGCGATCTCCACCGGGGGCCGGATGGGAAGGAGCCGGGGGATCAGGGTGGGAAAGCGGACCCGGATGATGCGCACGATGGTGGGACAGGCGCTGCTGATAAAGGGAGCCTCGTCCCTGTGCTCTTCTATGTAGGAGCGGGTCATCTCAGACACCAGCTCCGCCGCGGCGCTCACCTCAAAGACATCGTCAAAGCCCATGGAGAGTAGGGCGTTGAGGACAATGTCCACGTTGGTCAGATTGTTGAACTGGGCGTAGAGGGAGGGGGCGGGAAGAGCAACCGTGTATTTATAATCATGCATCTCATCCAGAGAGTCCGACTCCGCGATCTTGGCGTGGTGGGGACAGTACCGGATACACCGGCCGCAGTCCACGCAGAACTGGGGCTTGATGGAGGCCTTTCCGCCGTGTACCCGGATGGCCTGGGTGGGGCAGTATTTGATACAGTTGATGCAGCCTGTGCAGGCATCTTTATCCAGTTTGACAGAATGTATGAATTTATCCAAAAGATGTCCTCCTTTACAGGGCAGATACGCCTACAGATGTATGTCCATAGTCACAGTGGTCCCCACCCCCACCTCTGTGTCGATCTGCATATTGTCTGAATATTTCTTCATGTTGGGCAGACCCATGCCTGCGCCAAAGCCCAGGGAACGGACCTCCTCCGGGGCGGTGGAGTAGCCCAGCTGCATGGCTTTTTCCACATCCGGGATGCCGGGGCCTGTGTCCGCCAGTATGATCTGGATATTGTCGTCAGTGACCATGACCTTGATGGCGCCGCCTCCCGCATGGATGACCATGTTGATCTCCCCCTCGTACATGGCGATGGCAACTCTGCGGATGGCACCGCTGTCCACGCCCATCATCTTGAGCTTATTCTTTACACTGCTGCTGGCCTCGCCGGCGCGGGTGAAATCATCGCCGGGGACCTGATATTCAAATGTCAGACATTCGCTCATGTTTTGATTACCTCCTTGAAGCCGGCAGGGCCGGCATTACAGCCCGCTGCTGTATAGAATGCCGCAGGTTGTATACATTCCTTTTTCTGTGTGCAGGACGCACATCTCCCTTGCTCTTGCCAGATTCAGGATCTCGCTGTCCAGGGGCTTGCCCCGCACAAAGACGATGCAGGACACATCCAGCATTTCGGCAGTGCGGATGACCTGTGGATTGCACAGACCGGTGAGAAGGACGCAGTGTGGATTTGCAAAGGCCAGCACATCGCTCATCATGTCCGAGGCAAAGGCCTCCTCCACCTCATGGTCCAGCATCTGTTCCCCGGACAGGATCTGTGCATCCAGAAGGGCTTTGATTTCTCTGATTACCATGGAAACCTCCTGTGAAAATACTGCAAACAAAGTAAAAAAATATAAAATATGAAACAATGAGTATAATGAGAGTATAGCATCAGAAAATAGTCAAATCAAGGCAATTTGTATAAAATAGATAAAAATAGAAGAACAATATTGTGCATTTTTTAACATATAATGTGAAAAAATGGACGTAGAAAAGTTATAATCACTAAAAAACAGGAGAGATAATTGTAGATATTTAGAAAAGTCTGTGATAGAATGATTGAAGAGTGAAAGACAAAGTAATTTTCAGACAAAAATTGAGAACAAGGAGGTTTACAGATGGTTTCTACGAAGTCGACCGTTCCGTTCCGGGGAACGAAAGAGCAGGAAGAGGCGCTTCTTGCTGTCATCCGCGGCATGAAGGATGAGAAGGGCGCCCTCATGCCGATTCTGCAGAAGGCTCAGGAGATATACGGTTATCTTCCCATAGAAGTGCAGAAGATCATTTCCGATGAGACGGGGATCCCCCTGGAGAAAATCTACGGAGTTGTGACATTTTATTCACAGTTTACTCTAAGCCCCAAGGGCAGATACCAGATTTCTGTCTGTCTTGGCACGGCATGCTACGTGAAGGGCTCCGGAGACATCTACAACAAGCTGATGGAGAAGCTTGGCATTGTGGGCGGGGAGTGTACACCCGACGGAAAATTTTCACTGGATGCGTGCCGCTGTATCGGCGCCTGCGGCCTGGCTCCGGTCATGACTATCAACGATGAGGTCTACGGCAGGCTGAAGGTGGACGATATCGACGACATCCTGGCCAAATACGAATAGCCATGCTGCCGGAGATATCCCTTCATATCCTGGACGTGGCGGAGAATTCCGTCCGGGCAGGCGCGACCCTGGTAAGGATCGAAGTGCTGGCTGACACGGCTGAAAATACCCTCTCCGTTACAATAGCGGACAACGGCTGCGGCATGTCAGAGGAACAGCTTGCAAAAGTGGAAGATCCCTTTTTTACCACCAGGAATACCCGGAAGGTGGGGCTTGGCATTCCCTTTTTCAAGCAGGCGGCCCTGGCCACAGGAGGAAGCTTTTCCATCCGGTCAAAGGAGGGGGAGGGGACAGTGACAAAGGCGGTGTTTGTCCTCGACAGCATCGACAGGATGCCCCTGGGAGATATGACAGCCACCATACATACACTTGTCACCTGCCATGAGGAGATGGATCTTTACTACAGATACGCCCGGGACGGACGCGCATTCACGCTGGATACCCGGGAGATGAGGGAAATACTTGGAAATGTGCCGCTGAGCTCGCCGGAGGTGTCCAGGTTCCTGAAGGAATACCTGGATGAGAACCGGAGGGAGGTGGACAGCGGCAGTACGTTATAGGAAAAAGAAAGATTGGAGGAAGGATATGAAATCTCTTGAAGAATTACGTGCCATACGAGAGAAGATGCAGGGAAAAGTAGGCTTCCGCTCCGAGGACGCCACCCAGACCAGGGTGGTGGTGGGAATGGCCACCTGCGGCATCGCAAGCGGCGCCCGCCCTGTACTCACGGCCCTTGCTGACGCTGTGCAGGAGGAGGGTCTGAACAATATCAATGTCACCCAGACAGGGTGCATCGGCCTGTGCCAGTATGAGCCCATTGTGGAGGTCATGGAGCCGGGCAGGGAGAAGGTAACTTACGTGAAAATGACACCCGAGAAGGCGATGGAGGTGTTCCGCCTGCACTTAAAAGGCGGCCAGGTGGTGACCAAGTACACCCTCGCCTCAGAGCAGCTCGGAAAAGAGTAGAAGGAGGTTGCAGCTATGTATCGTTCACATGTACTGGTCTGTGGAGGAACCGGATGTACCTCCTCGGGCAGCCAGAAGATCAGAGACAGACTGGAGGAAGAGATAAGAAAGCAGGGACTGGAAAATGAAGTCGGCGTGGTAAAGACAGGCTGCTTCGGCCTGTGCGCTTTGGGTCCCATCATGATCGTGTACCCGGAAGGGGCCTTCTATTCCATGGTCAAGGAGGAGGATATCCCGGAGATCGTGTCCGAGCACCTCTTAAAAGGAAGAGTGGTCAAGCGTCTCCTCTATGATGAGACAGTCAAAGGCGCGGAGGTGCTGCCGCTCCAGGAGACAAAATTCTACAAAAAGCAGCACCGCATCGCTCTCAGGAACTGCGGTGTCATTAACCCGGAGAATATTGAGGAGTACATCGGCACCGGCGGATACGAGGCGCTGGGGAAGGTGCTCACAGAGATGAAGCCCCAGGACGTGATCCAGATCCTTCTGGACAGCGGCCTTCGGGGAAGAGGAGGAGCCGGCTTCCCCACGGGACTGAAGTGGAAATTCGCCGCCGCCAACGAGGCGGATCAGAAGTATGTCTGTTGTAACGCCGACGAGGGAGACCCGGGAGCATTTATGGACCGCTCCGTGCTGGAGGGAGATCCCCACGTAGTGCTGGAGGCCATGGCCATTGCGGGCTACGCCATTGGCGCCTCACAGGGCTATATCTATGTCCGGGCAGAGTACCCCATCGCAGTAGAGAGACTGAACATTGCCATCGGCCAGGCAAGAGAGTACGGCCTTCTCGGAACAGACATTTTCGGGACAGGATTTGATTTTGACATTGAGCTGCGCCTGGGTGCAGGAGCCTTTGTGTGCGGCGAGGAGACGGCCCTCATGACCTCTATTGAAGGAAACAGAGGAGAGCCCCGTCCCCGTCCGCCATTCCCGGCGCTGAAGGGCCTGTTCCAGAAACCGACTATACTGAATAATGTAGAAACCTACGCAAATATTCCCCAGATTATCCTCAACGGACCAGAGTGGTTCGCCTCCATGGGAACCGAGAAGTCCAAGGGGACAAAGGTCTTTGCCCTGGGCGGAAAGGTGAACAACACAGGACTGGTGGAAATCCCCATGGGCACCACTCTGCGGGAGATCGTGGAAGAGATCGGCGGAGGCATCCCAAAGGGCAAGAAATTCAAGGCGGCCCAGACCGGCGGCCCTTCCGGCGGATGTATCCCGGCAGAGCACTTTGACGTGCCCATTGACTACGACAACCTTATCGCCATCGGCTCCATGATGGGCTCCGGCGGTCTCATCGTCATGGACGAGGACACCTGTATGGTGGACATCGCCAAATTTTTCCTGGAGTTTACGGTGGATGAGTCCTGCGGAAAATGTACCCCCTGCCGTGTGGGTACAAGGCGCATGCTGGAGATACTGGAGAAGATCACAAAGGGACAGGGAACCATGGAGGACCTGGACCGTCTGGAGGAGCTGGCAGAGCACCTGAAATCCAATTCCCTGTGCGCCCTGGGGCAGACAGCCCCCAACCCGGTTCTGTCTACTCTGCGGTACTTCCGGGACGAGTACATTGCCCACATTGTGGATAAGAAATGTCCGGCGGGCGTGTGCAAGGATCTCCTGCAGTACCGGATCGACGCGGACAAGTGCCGGGGCTGTACGCTCTGTGCCCGCACCTGCCCCAATGACGCGATCGTGGGCAAGGTGAGAGAGCCTCACGTGATCAACCAGGAGAAGTGTGTAAAATGCGGCGCCTGCATGGAGAAATGCCGCTTTGGCGCAATCTACAAAGAATAATGGAGGATGGAGAATATGGAGAACATCAACTTAAAGATAAACGGTTTAGAAGTATCCGCTCCGGCTGGTTCCACCATTCTCGAAGCGGCGCACCTGGCGGGCATCCGGATCCCGACCCTGTGTTATTTAAAAGAGATTAACGAGATCGGCGCATGCCGTATGTGCGTGGTGGAGGTCAAGGGGGCTAAGAACCTGGTGGCGGCCTGTGTCTATCCCATCAATGAAGGGATGGAGGTGTGGACCAACACCCCCAGACTCATCAAGTCGAGAAGGCGGACGCTTCAGCTTCTGCTGTCCAACCACGACAAGAAATGCCTCTCCTGCGTGCGCAGCGGTAAATGTGAGCTACAGCAGCTCTGCCAGGAGTACGGCGTGGACGATGAAGACTATTTCCAGGGAGAGTCCAACCACTATGAGCTGGACACCTCCGCGGCCCACATGATCCGGGACAACAACAAGTGTATCCTCTGCCGCCGTTGCGTGGCAGTGTGTGAGAAGACCCAGGGCATCGGAGTCATCGGGCCCAACAACAGGGGCTTTGCCACCTTTATCGGCTCACCCTTTGGCATGGGGCTTGGCCAGACCAGCTGCGTCTCCTGCGGACAGTGCATCGCCGTCTGTCCCACAGGCGCTCTCTATGAGAAGGACTACACCGACCAGATCCTGGAGGCCATCGCGGATCCCGACAAATACGTGGTGGTGCAGACCGCACCCTCTGTCCGGGCCGGCCTTGGCGAGGAGTTCGGCTACCCCATGGGAACCGATGTGGAGGGAAAGATGGTGGCAGCTCTGCGCCGTATCGGATTTGACAAGGTGTTCGATACAGACTGGGCGGCAGACCTGACCATCATGGAGGAGGCCACAGAGCTCCTTGATAGGATACAGAACGGCGGAGTGCTGCCTCTCATCACATCCTGCTCACCGGGCTGGATCAAGTATTGCGAGCACTATTTCCCGGACATGACTGAGAACCTGTCAAGCTGCAAGTCGCCGCAGCAGATGTTTGGGGCCATGCTGAAGACCTATTTTGCCGAGAAGGAGGGCATCGACCCGAAGAAGATCGTGTCCGTCAGCGTTATGCCCTGCACGGCCAAAAAATTCGAGATCGGGCGGGATGACCAGAACGCGGCCGGCGTGCCGGATGTGGACATCGCTATCACCACCCGTGAGCTGGCAAGGCTGATCCGCCGGTGCGGCATATCCTTCACAGCTCTTCCGGACGAGAAATTCGACGATCCCATGGGAGAGTCCACCGGAGCCGGCGTCATCTTCGGAGCCACTGGCGGCGTTATGGAGGCGGCTCTCCGGACAGCGGTGGAGACTCTCACAGGCGAGGAGCTGGCCAAGCTGGAGTTTGCCGATGTGCGTGGAACTAAAGGGATCAAGGAGGCCTCCTACAATGTGGCCGGCATGGACATTAAGGTGGCAGTGGCCTCCGGCCTTGCCAACGCAAGAACCCTTTTAAATAGAGTGAAATCCGGAGAGGCACAGTACCACTTCATCGAGATTATGGGCTGTCCCGGCGGCTGCGTTAATGGCGGCGGACAGCCTCAGGTATCGGGTGAGGTGCGGAATTTCACAGACGTGCGGGCCATCCGCGCCGGCGTCCTGTACCGCAATGATGAGGCCAAGGCCATCCGCAAGTCCCACGAGAACCCGGCTATCAGGAAGCTTTATGAGGAGTATCTGGGCGAGCCCGGCAGCCACAAGGCTCACGAGTATCTGCACACTACCTATGTGAAGCGGACCATCAACGGATAAGACGATAGGACATACAAGAGACACCTCCTAATGTGATATATAAAGAAGCGGGAAGGAAGCCGGTGTGGCTTTCTTCCCGCTTCGAGTGTTATTGCTGCAGGGCTGTACAGAAGGGGGCAAAATTTCCACCTAAAACTTATGGAAACTTCTTTGGGCATGTGATATGATAGTTGCAAAGCATTATATTTCTGGCAGCTTTTTTCTTTTGCGGCGTCTGTCGTGTCTGTAAGTCTGATAAGAAGATCTAAAAGAAATCACGATGCTTCTTATTCCTAATTGACGAAGCAGAGAGGTTTCCTGAAAGCTATGCTTTGAAGCTTATGTTTTCGTCTTTACAGGCTGCCTCCTGCGATACTTGAAAAAGGGGTACCTATAAGTGGAAAAATGTATAAGATAAGACAATCCGGAAGAGGAGTCGTTTTGATTTAAGAGAAAACTAGAGAAAGAGGAGACGGATATATGGATTTATATCAGATCCTGTCTACCCACAGCCGGCCCTGGTCGGAGAGAGAAATCATGTTCTTTGGGATTTTGCTCGTTGCGGGGGCGGCCTTTTTGCTGGCGGCGGCAGGAAGTCACAGGATCAGAAAAAGCCAGGCGGCCGGGATGATGGCCATGCTGGTTTATATAGTGGTTGTGCTGGGATCAACTGTATTCACCAGGGAAGTGAGTGAACGGCAGTGTGAACTGATCCCTCTCTGGTCCTGGAGAGCTGTGCTGTCTGAGCATGACTGGGCGCTGCTGCAGGAGATCATGCTGAACTGCGTTATGCTGGCACCGGCAGGATTGCTTTTGCCATTTGCGGCGGGGAAAAAAGTGCGGCTTCGGGCGGGGATCCTGCTGGGAATCCTGCTGTCCGGTGTGATTGAGGTGAGTCAGTTTCTATTTATGAGGGGACTTTTTGAGTGGGATGACATGTTCCATAATACTCTGGGATGTGTGCTTGGCTGTGCGGTCTCCAACGCTCTGCTGGCCTTCAGGGAAAGCCGGAGGGCCGGTGATCCTTCGGAAGGGGGAGCAAAAGAATAGGAAAGAGTAGAAATCAGCATTAGCCCTTCACAAAAGACAGGATTATAAAAAAGCAGGCAGCTGTTCAAGACCGGACACCGGGAACGGTGAGGGTCAGTGACAGCTGCCTGCTTTTTTGTTCTGCTTTTGTTTCATTGCTGCTTTTCTGCCATTTTTTAGAAGAGATCTCTTGTGTAGATCTGCATATATGTGTCAAAAGAGTCTCTTAAGAAATTGCTAAATCTTCTGATCATATCTGGCACCTCCTCTTTATTTTCAATTGCATTATAGTGTGGCAGGGGATATAATTCTTGTCAAAAGGGAAGATAAATCAGCCAAATCTTGCAGGAGGGGTTTGATGCATTTTTTCTACGAGCTAAAGGAAGATCAGATGGAGATCTATGAAAAGGAGTCTGTCCACTATCCGCCCCACATCCACAAGTCCATGGAATGTATCTATGTGACCAGCGGGACGCTGGAGCTGGGAGTGGGGGAGACGCTGTGCCATATGGAGCCGGGAGATTTCGGGGTTGTTTTTCCCAATGTGATCCACCACTACCAGGTGTTCAGCCGGGAGGAGTCCAGGGCCCTCTACTTTCTGGCGCCGCCTTCATTTGCGGGCTTTTTTTCGGAGCAGCTGCTGACCTGTCAGCCTCTCGGGCCGGTTGTCCCATCGGGGCATGTCCATAGGGATATCCCTTACGCCCTGGAGAGGCTGCGGGAGCTGGAGAATCCCCGGGATGCGCGTCTGGGAAAAATAAAAGACGAGGAGGAGCTTCCGGGAACTGTGCTGCGGCAGGCCTTCACGCAGGTGATTCTGGCCAGGGCGCTGCCTTTTCTGGAGCTGCGAAGGAGAGAAGAGCAGCCGGGACACGATATCGTGTACGATGCGGTGGTCTACATGGCAAAGCACTACGGGGATGAGGAGGTATCCCTCACAAAGATGGCCCAGGATCTGGGATACAGTCCCTTTGCCCTGTCCCGGGTCTTTTCCGGTACCTTTCACACAAATTTCAACCAGTATTTGAATGAACTGCGGCTGAACCAGGCGGTGGCGCTCCTGCAGAGCTCAGAGGATTCCATCACGGATGTTGCCATGAACGCGGGATTTACGAGTATGAGGACGTTTAACAGGGTGTTCCAGGAGCGGTTCCATACGACGCCGAGAGAATACCGGAAGAGACATGCTGCAGAGGTGGATATCTAAAGACAGATATGCTAATATGTTGGCAGGTATACATGATACGAAAAAGGGGAGAGGGGATTTATAATGAATGGAGCATATCAGGAGGCAGCCTGGGGAGTCATCCGCGAGGTGGAGAAGGCTGTCGTTGGAAAAGACCAGGTGATAGAGAAGATCATGACGGCTATCCTGGCGGGCGGCCATATTCTGGTGGAGGATATGCCGGGCACCGGGAAGACGACAATGGCGCTGGCTTTCTCCAGGGCTATGGGACTGAAGGAGAAGCGAGTGCAGTTTACGCCGGATGTGCTGCCCTCTGATCTGACCGGATTTACCATCTATAAAAAGGAGCTGGAGAAATTTGTTTATCAGCCCGGAGCGGCCATGTGCAATTTCCTTCTGGCGGATGAGATCAACCGCACTTCGCCCAAGACCCAGTCCGCTCTTCTGGAGGTGATGGAGGAGGGGCAGGTGACTGTGGACGGCGTGACGAGAAAGACCGGCCGGCCTTTTATTGTCATGGCTACAGAAAATCCTGCAGGTTCAGCCGGAACCCAGCTGCTTCCGGACTCCCAGCTGGATCGCTTTATGATCTGTGTCACCATGGGATACCCGGATAAGGAAGATGAGATCGAGATACTCAAAAGGAATCAGAAGGGACGGCCGGCTGTCAGGACCAGCAATGTGTTCGGCCCGGATATTCTGTGCAAAATGCAGGAAGAGGCGGCAGATACCTATGTCCACGACCTCATCTATGGATATATAGCGGACCTTGTGGAGGCAACCAGAAGCCACGGCCTGATTTCCCTGGGTGTGAGTCCGAGGGGAGCGGTGGCCCTGGCGGCTATGAGCAGGGCCAGGGCCTGGCTGAAAGGGAGAAAATATGTTGTTCCTGAGGATGTGTCCGAAATTTTTGTTGACACAGCGGCCCACCGCATCCAGCTGTCGGCAAAGGCCAGAGTGGGACATGTCCGTCCGGCTGATCTTTTGAGACAAATCGAAGAGAAGGTGCCGGCGCCCTCCATCAGGATAAGGCGGGGATAAATATGGTGCTTCGGATCATTTTGTATGCAGTGGCTGTGGTTTTTACCGGCTATCTGTTTTTTATACTGAACGATACAGTGGTGACGACCGTTCTGATCCTGGAGATCCTCTATCCGGCCGCTGCCTGGTTTTTCCTTGCGGGGGCGAAAAGAGCGGTGGAGGCGCGCCTCGGCTTTGTGCCGGATATGGGGGAAAAGGGGCAGGAGATAGAGGTGCCTGTCCTTGTAAAGAGCAGATATCGGTTTCCTGTCAGGTGTCGGGTCAGCCTACGCGCAGGCAGCCGTTTTCTCCCAGGCAGAAGGCAGCGTGTTTCCTGTTATCTTGTCCCTGGCAGGACGAGAAAGCTTTCGGTCAGGATCCGGGCGGAGCTGAGCGGACGATTGGAGGTCGAACTGACCGGTCTGGTTCTGTGGGATTGGCTGGGGATATTCAAGAGGACTGTGAGGGCAGAAAGCCTGAAGGCAGTGGGCATCTGGCCGGATATGGAGCTCCTGCCGGTGGAGGTGACGAGGAGAACAAGAGAATTTCTTGCAGATGCGGATGAGTACTCTGAGGAGAGGAGCGGGGACGACCCGTCCCAGATTTATCAGATACGGGAGTACAGGCCCCAGGATCCGGCGCGGAACATCCACTGGAAGATTAGCGCCAAGGAGGATGCTGTGATGGTGAAGGAAAACAGCTTCCCTCTGGGGACAGCTGTGCTGGTGCGGATTGACTTCCAAAAGAGCCGGAAAATGGCAGAGGATCTCGACCATATCCTGGGGAGCGCCGCCTCTCTTTGCTTTTCTCTGACAGAGGTCAAATGTGTGCATATGGCTGCCTGGCCGGAGGAGAAAAACCGCCGGATCGTGAAACGGAGGGTGGACAGCGAGGAGAGTCTCTACGAACTGCTCTGGAGTCTGATGGAGATGGAGCCTGTCAGCGACAGAGAGCTGGCGGACGCCTGCTGGGAGGAGGCATTCAGGGGCGTCTGGTTCAGCACAGTCCTGACGATCGACAATGGGGGAGACATTCTCGTCGACGGAGAGAGGCAGGAGCTGCTGCAGGTCTGAGAGGGGGAGAGAGATGAAAAGAGAAAAGGTCAAACATATGTCTGTGAAAGGCGGAGCATCTCTTTTTGCTCTGCGTATCTTTGTGACCTGTCTGGCGGCAGCAGCCTGGTGGGAATGTCTTTTTTCTGTCTTTCCCGGGATGGTGGTGAGTAGAAGCTGGCTGTATGGCGCCGGACTTGTGCTGGCTGTCATCATTGGCGGGGCTGTGTCCTGCCCGCGGCGTAAAGTGGCAGTGCCGGCTGTGATACTGGCTGCGGCTCTTCTGTGCTGGAGATTTTTTTATGTGATACAGGGGGCGGCGGCCCATCTTGTCAACGCCTATCTGGCGGTACACCAGGAGAGAGGGTTTGAAGTCCGGTTCTGGGAGGAGGGGAGCCTTTCAGCCGGGACGCTGGCAGTTGGCACAGCGGTGCTCGTCTGTGTGCCTCTTCTTACGATCCTGCTTCTGGTGATCCGGTGGGGAAGAGGAAAGCTGGTAGCCGTGCTGATCCTCTTGCTTCCCGTACTGGCAGCTATACTGGAAGGAGCTTTTCCGTCTGCCTGGGCGACCTGGATGCTGATTGTGACAGGGGGCTGCTATCTCACTGCCGCGGGAGCGGGAGGAAGAGACATGGCAGGTCCGGCCGGCGCTGCCTGGGCGGGAACCGCTATCGCTGCGGTGACTCTCCTCGTGCTGGGAGGAGTGTCCGTGCTGGCAGGCAGAGCGGCAGATGTGATCCGCCTGGAGGAAGACGGCTTTTACAGTCAGACCAGGCAGGCGATCCAGACCGGAGTCGTGGATAATCTGAATGCCGTCCGGCTGCGCATGGAAGGTCAGGATGAAGAGGCAGACGACAGACCGGAGGAAGAAGAACAGCTGCCGCGGGAAAGGGAGGAAGACAGAGCGGAAGTGGCTGCAAAGGAGGCTCCTTCCGCTTCGGATGAGCAAAGTGAGACGCCCGGAGATAGCGGGGCTGGTACTCTTCCTTGGGACACAGAAGCGGACGGGATGACCGACCTGGCGTCAGTTGCCAGGTTTTCGCCAGACGGGACGGCAGCGGTGGATGTGAGGCTGGAGGAGGCTCCTTACGGAACCGTCTACTATCCCCTCCGATGGGGCGGCGCTTACACAGGGCAGTCGTGGGAGGAGACGTCCGGTGAGGATGGAAGAGATAGTCTCTTTCTCTCCTGGCCGGAGGGACTGGATCGTCTGGAGGAGCTGTGCGCCTCTTGGCCGTCAGATACAGTGGAGGAGGCAGAAAAACAGATTGACAGAGAGTTGACGCAGAAGGCTGTCTATGACACGGAGCCGGGAAGAACACCGACAGGGGAAGATTTCGCGGAGTATTTTGTGTTTGAGAGTGAAAGAGGATTCTGTGTGCATTTTGCCACAGCGGCTGTCCTTATGTACAGGATGATGGGATACCCTGCCAGATATGTGGAGGGCTACGCTGTCCCGGCCTCGGCCTTTTCCAGGCAGGCGGACGGGACCTATCTGGCGGTGGCGGACGGGACCATGGGGCACGCCTGGTGTGAGACATTTGAGGATGGAGAATGGACAGTGCGGGAGCACACTCCTGCTTCCGATGGGAGCGCTTCACCAGGCAGTGAGACGCAGACAGCTTCTGACAGCGCGTTGCGGCACGGGCAGGCGGGCGACCAGGAGAAGGCCGGGCCAGGTGCTATGCGGATCGCGGGAAGGGCGGCTCTCCTTCTGGCTATAGTGGGATGCGTCATAGGCGCATTTTTCCTGCAGGCAGCAGTCCGCAGAAAAAGGCGGCTGCGCGTCCTGGGAGGAAGAAACAGAACAAAAGCGGTGGAGGCCATCTACGGAACGATCTATGACAGGAGCCGTACGATGGGGATGAAGGAGAGCAGCCCCCTGAGAGAGGAGACCTGCCGGCGCATGGCGGATATGTGGGACAGTATTAAGGAGCAGGAGATGAGATGGCTGTATCAGCTTGTGCTGGAAAGTATGTTTAATGAGAAACGTCCGTCTGCCCGGGAGTACAGGAAAGCGATGGACATATACAGGAAGACGGGGGCGGAGATGTACAGTCGGCTGCGGGGATGGCAGAGATGGAAGTATAAATATATCTGGTGCCTCTGACGCCTGGCTGCGAGGCCTGGATATAGCAAGAGGGAAGCAGGGAACAAGGAGGAAGAAAATGAAAGAGTACAAATACATTCTGTTTGACCTTGACGGCACGGTGACAGACCCGGGGGTTGGCATCACAGGCTCTGTCATGTACGCCCTGAAGGGCTTTGGAATCGAGGAGACAGACCGGACCAAGCTGTACCGCTTTATCGGGCCGCCGCTTGCGGACTCCTTCCGGGATTTTTACGGCTTTACCCCGGAGGAGGCAAGGAGAGGCATTAAGCTGTACCGGGAGTACTATAAAGACCGGGGCATTTTCGAGAACAAGGTTTATGAGGGCATGGAGGAGATGCTGGCGGAACTGAAGCGCAGGGGGAAAACGCTGGTGCTGGCCACGTCTAAGCCGGAGTACTTTGCCCGGCAGATACTGGAGCATTTTGGCCTGACCAGATACTTTGCCTATGCGGCAGGGGCTACCATGGACGAGACAAGGGTAGGCAAAGACGAGGTCATCGCCTACGCCATGGACTGCTGCAATATAACGGATCCGGCCCAGGTGCTGATGGTGGGAGACCGGTTCCACGATGTGGAGGGGGCCAGGGCAAACGGCGTGGACAGCCTGGGTGTTCTCTACGGATATGGAAGCAGGCAGGAGCTTTCGCAGGCCGGGGCGGACTACCTGGCAGAGACAGTGGAAGACATCTTGACAATTATAAAATAGAAGAAATAAAAGAAAATGCACTGTCGCATGTGGGAGGATTTCCCACGCGGGCAGTGCATTTTTCTTTGGCATTATTTTCTTATATGGCGTCTTCCCATATGGCATTTTTCTATATGGCGGATTTCAGGGGCAGCGCGGCTTTTACCTTCTCCACGCCCTCTCCGATGATGGCCTGGGTCCTGGCTGCGGACTCGTCCGCCTCAGCCTTGATGCCGGAAAGTCCGGTGGTCTCCTCCAGGGAGGAGGTGTCATTTACCGGGAGGACCGCGAAGGCGGCGCCGGCATCGGTCTCATAGCGGTACGTCCACATGGGAGTGAAGGCCGCGTCTGTGAGTGTGACCTTTCCCTTCTTGTCGCTGGAGAGAGTCAGTGTCAGCAGGTAGCTGTCCTCTGTCTCGCCGGTGGGCATTTCCGCCTGCATGTATTCGCTGCGCTGGTTGGAGAGGAAATTTCCGATGGCGTAGCAGCAGAGCATCTGGTGCTCCCCGTCCGATGAGGTGAGTACGTCTACCGGCTGGATCACGTGGGGATGGCTGCCGATGAGGGTGTCGATGCCCATATCGCAGAGCCTTTGGGCCATATCTGTCTGTTCCTGGGACTGCTGGGTCTGATACTCTGTGCCCCAGTGCATGTAGGCGATGGTGTACTGGACGCCCTCCTCCTTCATGGCGGCCAGTGAGGCCTCCACCTCGCTGTAAAATACATCCGGATTGCTGGGATCAAAGGAGTTGATAAGAGGAGCGACTGCGTCAGACAGGGCAATACCGTTGATGGACTTGGAGCCACTCCCGGCGGTGGTCTCGTACACATAGCTGAGCACGCCCACTTTGATGCCGTTTACATCGACTACATTGTATTTCTTGTGGTCTTTATCCGGCCGGGTGCCCATGTACTGGAGATTTTTCTGGCTCAGGACCTCCATGGTGCGGGCAAGTCCCTCGTCCAGCCCGTCGTACACATGGTTGCTGGCCAGGTTGACCATGTCAAATCCGTCTGCGGCCAGCGCGTCAGCCAGCGCGTCCGGGGCCTTGAACATGGGATAGCCGCTGTACCCGGCCTCCTCACCGGCCAGGGAGGTCTCCATGGTGACTGTGGAGAAATCAGCCGACTCAAGGAGCGGGCGGCAGTGGTCGAATATAGATGTGTAATCGTAGGTGCCGTCCGACGAATTCAGATACACGCCTGACTCCAGAAAGGGCAGGTGAAAGACAATATCTCCCGCCGCTGTCCAGGTGACAGTGGACGGCGTATAAGTCTGAGCCTGGGCGCTGACAGGCTCCGCTTTCCCGTCATCTGCCTTTTTTGCGCCTGACGGAAAGAAGACAGACAGGAGAGCGGCAGCCGCGATGCCGAGGATAATGGTGACAAAGACGAAAAGAAAGAATTTCTGGTCATTTTTCCTCCGGGAATGAGTTCTGGAGCGCCGTACCTCCTGGGCAGCCTGCTCCCTGGCCTCCTGGGCCTGTTGCATTTCCCGGGCTTTTTTTCTGTGGTTTTCAAATTCAGACATCTTTTTTGTTTGAACCGATATTTTGCGATGGAAATACCGGCTCCCCTCCCTCTTATGTAATACTTATATTGTACGTCTGCTTCTGTATAAAAACAAGTCCTGTGGGGTGCTGATTTCAGCCTTTTTCGTTGCCCTGCCTGCACCCGGGATGCTATAATATGCATAAATATGGAAAGAGCGCTGTAAAAGGAGGGCAAAGGTGAGAGTTATAGATTTTAAGGATGCAAGCTGCCGTCACTGCTATAAATGTGTGCGGCACTGTGAGGTGAAGGCGATCTCCGTGCAGAATGAGCAGGCCCACATCATGAAGGATCACTGTATCAACTGCGGCCACTGTCTGGAGGTCTGTCCCCAGAACGCAAAGAAGTTTGCCAGCGATATGGACAGGGTACGTGGATATCTGCGCCAGGGAATGAAGGTGATCATCTCCATTGCGCCCTCCTACCTGGGGGTGCTGGACTACGAACGCCCGGGACAGGTCGTCTCAGCTCTCAAAAAGCTGGGATTTTACGCAGTCAGGGAGACAGCTGAGGGGGCGGCTCTTGTGACGGCCGAGTATCAGAAGCTGCTGCGGGCCGGGGAGATGCCCAATATCATCACTACCTGCTGCCCCAGCGTCAATGACCTGATCGAGAAATATTACCCGGAGCTGGTGCCTCTGATGGCGCCTGTGGTGTCCCCCATGATCGCCCACGGGCGGCTGATCCGGCAGATCTACGGGGAGGATGTGAAGGTGGTCTTCCTGGGACCCTGCATTGCCAAGAAGGCGGAGGCCGAGGGGGACGAGCGGGTGAGCGGAGCGGTGGACGCCATCCTGACCTTTGAGGAAGTGGTGAAGTGGTGGGAGATGGCGGGGATTCGTGTGTCTGCCTGCGAGGATGAGCCCCTGGCAAATCCCTGCCCTATGGTCAATCAGCTCTACCCGGTGGGGGGAGGCATCATCCACTCTGTGCTGGCAGGGCCGGGAGCACCCCTGGAGGGGCAGGGGGGCTACTACAAGGTGGCTGTGGACGGCCTGTCAGCCTGCATGGAGCTTTTTGAGGAGCTGAAAAAAGGGGAGATACAGGGCTGCTTTTTTGAGGTAAACGTGTGCGAGGGGAGCTGCGTCAAGGGACCTGCCTCAGACAAATGGAACCGCTCCGCGGTCCGGGCCAAGATGGACGTGGAGAGGCATGCGGTAAAGCGGGGGCCGGCAGAGGAGACCAGCGGAACCAATGTGGACATGCACAAGACTTTTATGGACTGTCGGGTGGAGGATCCGGCGCCAACGGAGGAGCAGATGGAGGATGTGCTCCGGGCCATGGGAAAATACACGAAGTCCGATGAGCTCAACTGCGGAGCCTGCGGCTATCCCAGCTGCCGGGCCAAGGCCACGGCCGTTTTCCAGGGGAAGGCGGAGATCGGTATGTGTCTTCCCAACGCGGTGGCCCAGGCGGAGTCCATGTCCAATGTCGTCATGGACGTGACGCCCAGCATGATCCTCATTGTGGACAGCCAGATGCGGATACGGGAGTGCAACAAAAAGGCTCTGAAGATTCTGGAGGTCTCCAGGGAGGAGGCGCTGGAGCGGTACATATTTGAGTTTATCGAGTCGGACGATATAGACCAGGTGCTGGATACGAGGGAGCCAATCATCCGGAAGAAAATTCGCCTGGAGCCTGCTGGTCTGCCTGTGGTGGAGAGCATCATTTACATAGACAGGCTGGAGTCTGTGCTTGTCACCTATCAGGACGTGTCCAGGGAGGAGAAGGCAAAGGAGCAGCATTACCACCTGAAAATGGAAACAGTGGAGATGGCCCAGAAGGTTATTGACAAGCAGATGATGGTGGCGCAGGAGATTGCCGGGCTCCTGGGGGAGACAACGGCGGAGACCAAGGTGACCCTGTCCAAGCTGCGGGACTCCATTTTGTTTGAAGAGGAAGATTGATATGAGTGTTTGTCTGGATATTTCGTGGAAAAGCCTGAATAAACATAATGAAGAGCTGTGCGGCGACAAGGTGGAGGTGCTGCACACAGAGAATGCAGATATTGTGATCCTGGCAGACGGCATGGGAAGCGGCGTGAAAGCCAACATACTGGCCACTCTCACTTCCAAGATACTGGGGACCATGTTTTTGAACGGAGCGTCCATTGAGTCCTGCGTGGAGACCATTGCCCGCACGCTGCCCATCTGCCAGGTGCGTCAGGTAGCCTATGCGACCTTCAGCATCCTCCAGATCTTTCATGATGGCAATGCCTATCTGGTGGAATTTGACAATCCGTCCTGCGTCTTTGTGCGGGATAAGAAGATCGTGGACTATCCCTATGAGGAGCGCTTTATAGAGGACAAGAAGATACGGGAGTACCGGTTTCAGGTGAAGATCAATGACTGCTTTGTCCTCATGAGCGACGGAGTGATCTACGCCGGAGTGGGGGAACTGCTCAATTTCGGCTGGACATGGAAGGACATGGCCCAGTACACCCTGAAATGTACAAAGGAGACCCTGTCCGCCTCACGGCTTGCGGCCATGCTGTCCCAGGCCTGCTATGACCTGTACGGGGAAAAGCCCGGGGACGACACCACGGTGGCTGTGGTCAGAGTCATCGAGAGACAGGTAGTCAACATTTTCACAGGGCCGCCTACCAACAAGGAGGATGACGAGCAGCTGATCTGCGACTTCATGAAGAGCGAGGGGAAAAAGGTGGTCTGCGGCGGGACCAGCGCCAATATCGCCGCCCGCGTTCTGAAAAAAGAGATCGTCACTTCCGTGGACTACGCGGATCCATCAGTTCCGCCCACAGCCTCCATCGAGGGGCTGGATCTTGTGACAGAGGGCGTGCTGACCATCGGGAAGGCTCTCAGTATCCTGAAAAAGTACGAGCAGGATGAATTTGACGAGGAGTTTTTCAATGAGCTGGATGCGAAAAACGGGGCCTCAATGCTGGCCAAGCTCATTATCGAGGAGTGCACGGACCTCCACCTTTTTGTGGGGAAGGCCCTGAATCCGGCCCACCAGAACTCCAATCTGCCCTTTGACCTGAGCGTCAGGATGAACCTGGTGGAGCAGCTGAAGGACTGCGTTCAGAAGCTGGGGAAGAATGTAAAGGTCAGATATTACTAGACAATTGACACAATAGTACACCGGTTAACGTAGATGCAGACGTAATACTTTTAAAAAGTATTACGTCTGAAATTGCATTAGTTGAAATAATCGTAGAACCCCGGGAAGGAAATGTCTACACAATTGGCGTTCCTGATGCGGGTCTCACCGCCGGCGGCGAGACCCGCCACGGCGAAGGACATGGCGATGCGGTGGTCCAGGTAGCTGTCGAGGACGGCGCCGTGGAGGGATTTGCCGCCCCGGATGATCATGCCGTCGTCCGTGGGGGTGACGTCGCATCCCATGGCCCGCAGGTTGGCGGTGACAGTGGCGATGCGGTCGCTCTCCTTGACCTTCAGCTCTGCTGCGTCCCGGATCACAGTGGTTCCATCGGCAAAGGCGGCCAGAACTGCGGCCATGGGCAGCTCGTCAATGAGAGTGGGGATCAGGCCGCCCTCTATAGTGACACTGTGAAGGGAGCTGTGCTTTACGAGGAGGTCGGCGGATGGCTCGCCGCCGGCCTGCCGCTCGTTCAGGAGGGTAATATCCCCGCCCATGTCGCGGCAGACTGAAAGAAAGCCCGCCCGGGTGGGATTGATGCCCACATTTTTGATGAGCAGGCTGGAGCCCGGTACCAGGAGGGCAGCGGCAATAAAGTAGGCTGCGGAGGAAATGTCCCCGGGCACCACAATGTCCTGGGCGAACAGCTCCCGGCAGGGCCGGATGGACGCCGTGGCCGTGCCGTCCTCATTTATAATAGAAGAAACATCTGCCCCGAAGCCCTTCAGCATCAGCTCTGTGTGGTTCCTGGAGAGGGCGGGCTCCGTCACGGAGGTGGGTGAGTCCGCGTACAGACCGGCCAGCAGGATGGCAGATTTTACCTGGGCGGAGGCCACCTTAGTAGTGTAGTGGATGCCGTGCAGCTGCCCGGGCTCGATGGCGAGGGGGGCGCATCCGTTTCCGTTTACGCTGCGTATCCGGGCTCCCATCTGGGATAGGGGTTCCATGATCCGCTTCATGGGACGGGTGTTCAGGGAGGCGTCCCCGGAGAGGAGGGAGGGGAAATCCTGTCCCGCCAGGATGCCGGAGACGAGCCTTGTGGTGGTGCCGCTGTTTCCTGTATCCAATACAATTGATACCGCCGGCTCCTGCTGTCCCTTCAGTCCCCTCAGCCCTCTCCCGTGAACCGTCACCTGTCCCGGGGCGGCCTCCACGTCGATCTGGACGCCCAGCCGCCGGAAGCAGTCAATGGTGGAGAGGCAGTCTGCCCCCATGAGGAAATTCCGGATGCGGGTGGTGCCTTTGGCGATAGCGCCGAACATGACTGCCCGGTGGGAGATGGACTTGTCTCCGGGCACGGTGATCTCCCCGTTAAATGGCCGCCCGGCCGGGCGGATGATCCTGCTATTGTCTCTCATAGACGATATACCTGTATTTCTGCAGAAGCTCAGCCGCCTTCCGCGAGGAGGCGTCGTCATAGAACTCGATCCGCAGAACCCCTTCTTCAAATTCTCTGTTGTGCACAATACCTATATTCTTGATGTTGATGTTGTTGGACGCAAGAATAGTGGCGATGGTGGCAATTCCGCCCGCCTCGTCGATGATGTCGCAGTACACCGCGAACACCTTCTTGATGGGGCCCGAGGATCCTCCCGGGATGGAGTTGCGGTAATTCCTGGAGCTGTCAAAGAGCTGGTACAGCGCCTGCTCGTCCCCCTCATCCACAGCCTTTTTGGCCTCCACCAGCATATTGATATACCGCTGCAGGATGACGGAAATATTTTCCCTGTTGTTCAGGCAGATGTGCTGCCACATGGTGGGAGAGGAGGAGGCGATCCTTGTGATGTCCTTAAAGCCGCCCGCTGCCAGCTGCTTCATGAGCTCATCCTTTGTGTCCGTGTCCCGCACCAGGCATACCAGGCTGGCGGCGATGATGTGGGGCAGGTGGCTGATGGTGCCGGTGATCTGGTCGTGCTGCCGGTAGTCCAGCACAACGGGAAGCGCCCGCAGGCTTTCGACAAATGCCTCAAACGCTTCCACCTTTGCCTGTTCCACCTCCTCGGTGGGAGTCAGGATATAGTAGGCGTTCTCGATGAGCATGGCCTTGGAGTTGGCGTAGCCGCTCTTCTCCGAGCCGGCCATGGGGTGGCCGCCGATAAAATATTTTCCAAGCCCCATCCGCTCCACCTCTCTGTGGATGCTGGTCTTCACGCTGCCCACGTCTGTCAGGACGCAGTCCTCATTAAGAAACTGGGAGACCTGCTTTAGGTAGGCGTTGTTGTAGGAGACAGGGGCGCACAGGAAAATATAGCTGCACCCCCGGAAGCTGTCGTCAATGTGGGTGGCCGCCACGTCGATGACCGACTCCTGGGTGGCCAGGGCCAGCGTCTCCTTGTTTTTGTCAAATGCGGTGATGGTGTAATCGGGATAGTACTGCCGGATGGCCTTCGCGATGGAGCCGCCGATGAGTCCCAGTCCGATAAAACCAATTTTTTTCTTCTGATCCATGTACTGTCAAATTCCTCTCTGTAAGCTGAAGCCGCCCCGTTTCATTCTTTGCTCCGGGAGAAGTCGCCTGTCCGCCTGTGAGCAGGCTTATGCGGCTGTCTGCTAAAAATTTTACTACGATTGACAGAAGTTGTCAAAAGAGTATTGAATTTGTAAAACTTGCATGAAAGAGTTGTAAAAACAGAAAATTTTTAGTACAATATACCCATGAGATTTTACAAACGCAAGGAGGCAGCTATATGAAGGTTTACAGAACGGACGAAATCAGAAACGTGGTCCTTTTGGGACATGGAGGAAGCGGAAAGACAAGCCTTGTGGAGGCTATGGCTTACGTCTCCGGTGCTATCAGCCGTATGGGAAAAGTAACGGACGGCAACACCATCAGCGATTTTGATAAAGAGGAGCAGAAACGTAAATTTTCCATCAGCACAACACTGGTGCCCATCGAGTGGGAGAAGGCTAAGATCAATGTCCTGGATACGCCGGGATATTTCGACTTTGTTGGCGAGGTAGAGGAGGCAGTCAGCGCGGCGGACGCGGCGGTCATCGTTGTTTCCGGCAAGGCCGGCGTGGAGGTCGGCACGGAGAAGGCCTGGGAGCTGTGTGACAAGTACAACCTGCCCCGCATGGTCTATGTGACAGAGATGGACGTGGACGACGCCAGCTTCCGCGAGGTCGTGCAGCAGCTCACAGACCGCTACGGCAAGGTGATCGCGCCCCACTTCCAGCCCATCCGCGAAAATGAGAAGCTGGTAGGCTATGTCAATGTCATCAAGAACGCTGGACGCCGGTACACAGGCATCGGCCAGAGAGAGGAATGCGAGATCCCGGACTACTGCAAGCCCAACCTGGAGATATACAGAGAAAAGCTCCTGGAGGCGGTCGCGGAGACCAGCGAGGAGTTTATGGAGAGGTATTTCGCGGGCGAGGAGTTCTCCGTGGAGGAGATCCGGGCCGCCATGCGCACAGAGGTCATGGACGGGGATATCGTTCCTGTGGCCATGGGCTCCAACATCCAGGCCCAGGGCGTTGCCAACCTGCTGTCCGACATCGTCCGCTTCTTCCCCAGCCCGGACTGCAGAAAATGCGCCGGACTGAACCGGACCACCAACGAGATCTTTGAGGCTGACTACAATTTCTCCGCCGCTAAGAGTGCTTACGTGTTCAAGACCATGGTAGACCCGTTTATCGGAAAATATTCCTTCATTAAAGTATGCTCCGGCGTGCTGAAGGGGGATGACACGCTCTACAACACCGCATCAGACACAGAGGTGAAGCTGGGCAAGATCTACACGATGAACGGCAACAAGCCTGTGGAGGTGAGCGAGATGTTCGCGGGTGACATCGGTGCTATCGCCAAGCTGCCGAACACCCAGACGGGAGATACCCTCTCCTCCAAGACAACCCAGGTTGTGTACAGCAAGACCGACTACTCCAAGCCCTATACATATATGAAGTATGTGGTGAAGAACAAAGGCGATGAGGACAAGGTGTCCCAGGCTCTCCAGAGGATGATGGCAGAGGATGTGACGCTGAAGGCTGTCAACGACAGTGAGAACCGGCAGAGCCTTCTCTACGGCATGGGCGACCAGCACCTGGAGATCGTGGCCAGCAAGCTCCTCTCCAGATATAAATGTGAGATTCTCCTGGAGACCCCGAAGGTTGCTTTCCGGGAGACAATCCGGAAGAAATCAGACGTGGACTCCAAGTACAAGAAGCAGACAGGCGGACATGGCCAGTATGGACATGTCAAGATGCGCTTCGAGCCCTCCGGCGACCTGGAGACCCCCTATGTATTTGAGGAAGAAGTTGTGGGAGGCGCTGTGCCAAAGAACTACTTCCCTGCTGTGGAAAAGGGACTTCAGGAGTCTGTTCAGAAGGGGCCCTTGGCCGGATATCCGGTGGTGGGCGTCAAGGCAGTGCTCTACGACGGCTCCTACCACCCGGTAGACTCCTCTGAGATGGCCTTCAAGACAGCCACCATTCAGGCCTTCAAGAAGGGCTTTATGGAGGCCGATCCGATCCTTCTGGAGCCCATCGCGTCTGTGAAGGTTACAGTGCCTGACGAGTACACAGGAGACATTATGGGTGATCTGAACAAGAGGAGAGGCCGTGTGCTGGGCATGAACCCGGTCAGCGGCGGACGCCAGGTCATTGAGGCGGACGTGCCCATGACAGGTATGTTCGGCTACTGCACAACCCTCCGCTCCATGACAGGAGGCCGGGGTACATACGAGTACGCTTTTGCCCGCTATGAGCAGGCGCCTCACGATGTGCAGGAGGCGGAGATCGCCAAGAGGGCAGCGGAGGAATAAGAACACGCTCTTATCTATAGAAGCTTTTCCGCGAAATCATAGATAAAATGCAGGTGTGAAAATAGCACAAAAAGAGGCCGGGGCGGCATACATTTTTTTGTGATGTATGCCGCCCTTTTCATGCCTGTTTCCGTATTGCAGAGCAGATACAAAAGTGCTATAATCCTGTTGCTGTATATCGGAAATGTACAGAGGTTCTAAAGAGAATATGGGAAAAAGAGGTATAAAAAGGTGAAGATAGTTATCATTGGCGACGGAAAGGTGGGGCATAAGCTGTGCGCCCAGTTGTCTGAAGAGGATTATGATATCGTATTGATCGACCAGAACGCAGGGAAGCTGAAGAAAGCCCTGAACCGCATGGACATTTTCTGCATCACCGGCGACGGCGCGAATGTGGAGGTGCAGAAGGAGGCGGACGTGCCTCACGCTGACCTGGTCATTGCCTGTGCATCCACAGACGAGCTTAATATGCTGAGCTGTCTGCTGGCGAAGAGACTGGGGGCAAAGCACACCATTGCGAGGGTCAGAAATCCTGTTTATTACCGTCAGATAGGACTCCTGAAAGAGGACCTGCATCTGAGCATGGCAGTCAATCCGGAGCTGGCTGTGTCCCACGAGATTGCCAGGGTGCTGCTCTTTCCGGACACAAGTAAAGTGGAGACGTTTGTAAAGGGCAGAGTGGAGCTTGTCGAATTCTGCGTGCGCGCTGACAGCAGGCTGAAGGACCTGTCCCTGGCAGATATATACAGAAAATACCAGATCCGTATCCTTGTCTGTGCCGTGCGCAGAGGCAAAGAGGTCTTCATCCCCAACGGTGACACAGTCCTTGAGGAGGGCGACCGGATCCACATTGCAGCCACCCACAGAGAGCTTGAGAACTTCTTCAACGCCCTGGGCAAGAGGACAGGGAAGGTCAAGAACGTCCTCATCTGCGGCGGGGGAGGTGTCAGCTACTACCTGGCTCACCAGCTGCAGCACAGCAGGATGCATGTGAAGATCATCGAAAAGGATTATGCAAGGTGCGAAAAGCTGACAGAGCTCCTCCCCGAAGCAACCATCATCCACGGAGATGCCACCGACCACGACCTTCTCCTGGAGGAGGGAATCGAGAGTGCGGACGCACTGGTGGCGCTGACCGGGATGGATGAGGAGAACATTATCATGGCGCTGTTTGCCAGGACCCAGAACGTGCCGAAGATCATCGCAAAGGTCAACGAGGATTCCCGGGCGCAGATGGTGGAGGGGCTGGGCATTGACAGCATCGTGTCCGCCAAGAGCGTGACGGCGGATGCCATCCTGAGCTATGTGCGGGCCAGGAGGAAATCCATCAAGAGCGCCAATGTGGAGACCCTGTACCGCCTTGTGGAGGGCAAGGTGGAGGCCCTTGAGTTCCTGATCCGTCAGGAGTGCGAGTACACGGACGTGCCGCTCAAAGAGCTTCCCACAAAGCCGGAGTATCTGATCGCCTGCATCGGGCGGAAGGGAAGGATCATCATCCCCGGAGGAGATGACCGGATACAGGCGGGGGACAGTGTTGTCATTGTCACGACAGAGCGCGGGACAGAGGACTTAAGAGAGATGTTCCGCAGATAGAGGTAGACAGATATGAACAAAAAAATGATTTTACATATCCTTGGGAAAATGATGGGGGTAGAGGCTCTTTTGCTTCTGCTCCCGGCCTTTGTGGGACTGCTTTACGGAGAGGCCTGTGCGGTCTGGTTTGTCGTCACGGCGGCGGTCCTGTTTGTGTTCTTTCTCATGACAGGCCTGAAAAAGCCGCAAAATCCAGGGCTTTACGGGAAAGACGGGCTGTTTATCGTGTCCTCGGCCTGGATACTCTGGTCCCTCTTCGGGGCCCTGCCCTTTTTCCTGTCCGGCTCCATACCAAACTATATGGACGCGTTCTTCGAGACCGTGTCCGGATTCACAACGACAGGCTCCACCATCCTGAGGGATGTGGAGGTGCTGCCCCGCTGTATGACCTTCTGGCGGAGCTTTACCCACTGGGTGGGAGGCATGGGCGTGCTGGTCTTTGTCATGGTGCTGACAAATCTGGACAAACAGAGCTCTATCCATCTGATGAGAGCCGAGGTGCCCGGGCCGGAGAAGGATAAGCTGGTACCCAAAGCCAGAGAGACGGCCCAGATACTGTACGGCATGTATTTTGTCCTTACCGTGATCCTTGTCATCCTCCTGATGGCGGGCGGCATGAACCTGTTCGACTCCCTGATCCACGCCTTCGGCACAGCCGGAACCGGTGGATTTTCCAACTACGCGGACAGCGTGGGACATTTTGACAGCGCCTATCTGGACGGGGTTATCACCGTGTTTATGATCCTTTTTGGCGTCAATTTCAACCTGTACTTTTTTATGGTGCTCAGAGACTTTAAGCCGGTCTTCAAAAATGAGGAGCTGCGGGCCTATCTTGTGATCATCGGCGGCGCTATCGCGGCTATTACCGCCAACACCTGCCACCTGTACGGCTCTGTCCTGGAGGCATTCCGCTATGCGGCCTTCCAGGTGGCCTCCATCATCACCACCACCGGCTACGCCACGGCAGACTACACCCTCTGGCCCGTGTTCTCCCAGAGTGTGCTGGCGGCCCTGATGATCGTGGGGGCCTGCGCCTCCTCCACAGGAGGCGGCATCAAGGTGTCCCGCCTTCTGATCTCCCTGAAGAGCATCTGGAAGGAGGTCAAGCAGATGGCCCATCCCAAGTCTGTCAATGTGGTGCGCCTGAGCGGGAAAAAGCTGGGGGAGGACACGATCCACAACGTGTACATCTACCTGATGGCCTACGGCTTCATTGCCATTGTTTCCGTCCTGCTCGTGTCCCTGGACAACTTTGACTTTACCACAAATGTAGGCTCTGTCCTGACCACCATTGGAAATGTGGGCCCGGGACTGAACCTGACAGGGCCTGTGGGAAGCTTTGCGGACTACTCCCTGTTCTCAAAATTTGTATTTTGTATTGATATGTTGGCCGGAAGGCTTGAAATATTCCCCTTTTTGATGTTATTCTCATATATGTGGAGAAAGAAATTCTAACTCCCTCAAAAAGGAGGAATTATGAAAAAGAGTAAAAAGATCATTCTGGGTATTGCGCTGGTGCTTCTTGCAGGTATCTACTATTATATTGCGCTGCCGGCAGTCAATATCCATTCTTCGGACACCTGGTTTTTCCTTCTCTTCCTGCTGGTGGTCCTCGCGGTTGCTTATGCCGCGAGGAAACGGCTGGGGAGAGGGGAGATCAGAAAGTCCCGTCCTATGAAGTTTTTCCTTGGACTGATCCTGGGTGTGGGCATCGTATATCTGGCCGGAACACTGCTATCTTCCCCTGTCATCAACGCAAAGAAATATCAGCAGCTTATGACAGTGGAGGAGGGCGATTTTGCGGAAGATATAGAGGAGCTCTCCTTTGACAAGATCCCGCTCCTTGACAAGGATTCAGCGGAAATCCTGGGAGACAGGAAGATGGGGAGCATGGTGGACATGGTCTCCCAGTTTGAGGCGGATGACATCTACAGCCAGATCAACTACCAGGACCGTCCTGTCAGAGTCACACCGCTGAAATACGCCAGCCCCATCAAATGGCTGACGAACAGGTCGGAAGGGATCCCGGCCTACATCCTCATTGACATGGCCAGCCAGAACACGGAGCTTGTAAAGCTGGATGAGGGGATCAAATATTCCACGAGCGAATATTTTAACCGGAATATCTACCGTCATCTGCGGTTTGCTCACCCCACTTATATCTATGGGGAGCTGAGCTTTGAGATAGACGAGGAGGGGGTGCCCTACTGGATCGCCCCGGTGAAAAAATTCAATATCGGCCTTTTTGGCGGGGAGACGGTAGGAAGAGTAGTCCTCTGCAATGCCATCACGGGAGAGACGACCACCTGTGATGTGGAGGACGCGCCTCAGTGGATCGACAGAGTGTACTCGGCTGACCTTCTGGTTGATCTTTTTGACTATTACGGCACACTGAAGCACGGATTTTTCAACAGTATCCTGGGACAGAGAGACTGCCTGCAGACAACAGAGGGATATAATTATCTTGCGATGGACGATGACGTGTGGATGTACACGGGTGTGACCTCCGTCAACGGTGATCAGTCCAACGTGGGGTTTGTCCTTGCAAACCAGAGGACCATGGAGACCAAGTATTACGAGGTGGAGGGCGCCACCGAGCAGGCGGCCATGGACTCGGCAGAGGGGCAGGTACAAAATCTCAAGTACCAGGCAACCTTCCCGCTGCTGCTGAATATAGCGGATGAGCCCACCTATTTTATCGCTCTGAAGGACGACGCCGGACTGGTGAAAAAGTACGCCATGGTCAATGTGCAGAAATACCAGATCGTGGCCATCGGGGACAGCGTCAGCGAGTGCCAGGAAAACTACCGTGAGCTCCTGGTGAGCAATGGCATCAAAGAGGAAGAGGAGGCTGAGGTGGCTGAGACTATGACAGTCACCGGTGTGATCACCCGGATGGCGGAGGCTGTGGTGGACGGCAACTCCCACTACTACGTCATGGTGGAGGGCTCCGAAGAGATCTTCGATGTGCCGGTGGCGGACTGCCTGGATATCATCCGGTACCAGGAGGGGGACAGTGTCACCCTGGAGTACCAGGAGGGAACGCCGGCCAACACAGTTACGGCCGTGAAGCAGCAGTAGGGATTTTGGCGCGGAGGATGCACGATAAAGAGCTTTGCGATAAAGAATTCATTACAAAGGAGAAGTGAGATGAAAGAGACACCATGGAGATAAGCATACTGCTGGCAGAGCAGATCGCAGTCCTGTTCCTCATGGGCCTGGTGGGCTTTCTGACAGTGAAATCAGGAAAATTTAAAGAGGAGGACAGCAGGATCATCTCCAACATGGTGGTGTATATCTGCTCCCCCTGTGTGGTCATCAACGCGTTTCAGATTGATTTTACATCAGATAAGCTGATGGGCTTCCTGCTGGCGGGGGCGGCCTGCATCCTTGTCCATATCATACTGATCGGAGGGGGGCGGCTCCTGGCGGGGCCTCTGCACTTTAACGGGATCGAGAAGGCGTCTGTGGAGTACAGCAACGCGGGCAACCTGATCGTTCCCCTTGTGTCCGCGGTGCTGGGAGAGCAGTGGGTCTTCTACACCACCGCGTACATTATCGTGCAGACGATCCTGATCTGGACTCACGGACAGTCCGTGATCTGCCAGGGACAGGAGAAGAACTGGAGGAAGATCCTCCTCAATCCGAACATCATAGCGATTGTCATCGGGTTTATCCTCTTTGCCACCGGTATTCGCCTTCCCTATATCGTTGGCGAGTGTGTCGGCGGTTTTGGGGACATGATCGGCCCGGCCAGCATGCTGGCGGTGGGCATGATCATCGGGAATGTGGACCTGGGATGGGTGTTCCGGCAGAAGAGGCCCTACTTTATCTGCTTTATACGCCTGGTCTTCTTTCCGGTCATAGCTATACTGATTTTTACCTTCAGCGGGGCAGTGAGCCTGCATCAGGATGCGGAGTACATCCTGATGGTAGTGCTCCTGGCCACAAGCGCGCCGGCGGCGGTCATGGTGACACAGCTGGCCCAGATCCACGGCAGGGACGCCCGATACGCCAGCGTGATCAATGTCATGTCCGTGATCTTCTGTATTGTTACGATGCCTCTGATGGTGCTTCTCTATGAGGCGCTCATCTGACAGGCTTTGTATAAAAATTTGAAAAAACAAAGGATGGAAAAAAGAAATGGGAATTACAGAGGTTTTGCAGCTGCTTGGGGGTCTTGCTCTCTTCCTGTACGGTATGCAGATGATGAGTACCGGCCTGGAGACGGCAGCGGGAAACAAAATGAAGACGATCCTGGAGAAGCTGACATCGAACCGTTTTAAGGGCGTCATTGCGGGAGCTATCATCACAGCGGTGATCCAGTCCTCCTCGGCGACCACGGTTATGGTAGTGGGATTTGTGAATTCAGGACTTATGACACTGAGACAGGCAGTGTGGGTAATCATGGGTGCCAACATCGGTACCACCATCACAGGACAGCTCATTGCGCTTGACGTGGGAGCTCTGGCGCCCTTCTTCGCCTTTGTCGGCGTTGCCTGTATCATGTTTGTGAAAAAGGAAAAGGTAAAGCATATCAGCGAGGTTATCGCGGGCTTTGGCGTTCTCTTTATCGGTATGGATATGATGGGAAATGCCATGGTGCCCCTCCAGAGCTCCGAGGTGTTCATCAACTTTATGACCACCTTCTCCAACCCGCTGGCAGGCATCGCCATGGGAGCTGTGTTCACAGCTATCATCCAGTCCTCCTCCGCCTCCGTCGGCATCCTGCAGGCGCTGGCGACAGCGGGACTGGTGCCCCTGCACAGTGCGGTATTCATCCTGTTTGGGCAGAATATCGGAACCTGTATCACGGCTGTGCTGGCCTCCATCGGAACGAGGACAAACGCGAAGCGGACCACCATCATCCACCTCATGTTCAACATTATCGGTACCACGATATTTACGATTATCTGTATCGTGACGCCCTTTGTTGACTTTATGGCCACCACAGCGCCGAACAACCCGGCGGCCCAGATTGCCAATGTGCACACCACCTTCAACGTAGTGACGACCCTGCTCCTCCTTCCATTTGGAACCTATATGGCCAGCCTGGCGGAGAAGATCCTGCCGGAGAGCGAGAAGGAGAAGGACGAGATCAAGCGGCTCAAGTACATTACGCCCTTTGAGACCAGCTACCAGGTAGGTCAGGCAGCCATTGTCCAGGCTCAGGTAGAGCAGGAGGTGGGCCGCATGACAGGCATGGTGCGCCAGAATATTGAGGACAGCTTTGAGTCCCTGCTGAAGGGGGATGTGAGCAAGAGTGAGGAGATCGATGAGAGGGAAGAGTACATTGACTATCTCAATGTGGAGATATCCAGGTACATTGTCCACGTCATGTCCTCCGAGTCGGCCAGCCAGGATCTGAAAAATATCAGCGGCTACTACACAGTGGTAGGCAACCTGGAGCGGATCGGCGACCACGCCATGAATATTGCCGGATATGCGGTAAACCTGAAAAAATGGGGGCAGACCTTCTCGGAGGATGCCTTGGGTGAGCTGAAGAAAATGCGGGATATGTGCCTGAAGACGCTGGATGATATCCAGAACTTTACAAACGGGCAGAAGGATCATATCCTTCAGAAGACGGCCCAGAATGAGCAGAAGATCGACGACATGAGAGACGATTACAGAGACAGGCAGGTGGCCCGTATGCAAAAGGGAACCTGCCAGGCGGATACCGGCATTATTTACTCCGAGATCCTCACCGACTTTGAGCGGATCGGCGATCACGCCCTCAATATCGCCCAGAAGTACAACGAGATCGCATAGGCGGCTGGTATAGAAAAGAAGATAAAAAGACAAAAAAGGAGCTTCGGTCCAGTTTTGAAAACTGTTCCGAAGCTCTTTTTTCCTTCGCTCAGAATAAATTCCCCGGCTTTGTTAGTTTAATACCTTGCAGTCGGTCAGATCCACATCTGAAAGCTGATTCTTGTCAGCGCTGATGCTCACATAGAAATCAATGCCGCACTGAGAGGAGATCTTTTTCAGACGATCCACAAACTTCGGCATATCCTCCGCCTTGATGTGGTCCCTTTTAAGGATGCCGTCGATGAAGATGCACTCCACATCGTGGTTGGCGCTGTACATGCCGTAGAGGAAGCCTATGTACTCGTCAATGTTCGTGATAGCCTCGTAATCGTCCATGCATACAACGCGGATGTCAAACGTCACGCTGCTTGTGTCGCGGTGGCTGTTTTTGATGAATACTACGTTGCCGTTGCATGCCTTTGCCTGCTGATTTGCAAGATCGATCATCTGCTGGGTCTTGCCGCTGCCTTTGGGTCCTGTCAATAAATTTACCATGGGAAACACTCCTTTTTTATGTATTTGACATACGTATTTTTCTTAACATTTATTATACATGAATTTAATCAGATACACAATATAAATATTTGTATAGATGACAGAGAAAAAATGAGGGTGTCCCAAAAGTCACGAAGTGACTGAAAGGACACCCGACTATAAAAAAGGAGAACGGTGCTGACTTGAAATTTTAAATTCCAGTGCAGAGTTAAATTCCACATGCCATTAAAAATTCATTGCTATTATAAGTTTTTTGATGCTGAAATCTTCAATAACTGTTATAATGAGATTGACTTCTCAAAGAAATTTCTGTTTTTGGGCATGGCAAACGGGCCACTGGAATTCTGTGTGCTAGACTAAATTCCACTGACCGTCTTTAAAAAATATGAAAAGTATACTTCCATTCCGACAGCAGATTTTTGAGATGGTTTTTAATGGTTAAAGCGGATCAGCTTAGGCGTCAGATTGACATGGTCAGGATCAATCGGCCTAAGCTGAAATGCGTTTAAGACTTCTTTTCCAAGTGTTTCCAATGCCATACTATACGGCGTCCTTCCGCCCAGACATTCTCTGGGAGTGGAATTGATATGGTTCACGATCAGGTTTACGTCCCATTGTGTAAGGAATTCAAAACTGGTTCCTTTTGGGAGGATCATCCGCAGCATCGTATGAGCCTGTTCCAGCCCGCCCTTCTGCCCGCTCTGCATGGGATCACAATAATAAATGCTGGAACGCTGTATTCCGGTCACGCCAGTTTCCAGAGCATCCGGGTCACCGAATTCGGAGCCGCGGTCCGTCAGAATGTATTCAAACACAGAGGCGAACTCGAAGGTGCCCATACGTTTTTCCAAACGATCAAAAATAAGACGGACAGCGCCTTTGGTGCAGCGGTTCATCAGGAATGCAAGAAAGAGCTTTTCTCTTGTAAAAAACATGGTCAACAGCGTTTCCTTTGACTCTCTCGAAGAATGGACAGTATCCATTTCAACGTGCGCTGTAAGATCCAGGGCGCAAAAATCGCTGTAAAGTCTGCCGGAAAAAACAGCTCTGTTCGTGATCTGTGTTTTGTGACATTTCCTTGGCTTAAAACGAACTTTCCGCTTCAGATCGACATTCCTTGCGGTGAAAAGTCCCTGATCAAGATAAGAATACATGGTGCGGACAGACATATCTAATTCCGGATGATTCGTCAGGATATGATAAGGCGACTGTCCTTGTTCAATTAACGGGGAAATGATCTTATCTTTTTGATGCAGCTCCCGTTTGGTCATGTTGATCCCGGCTCTGGAATCTCGAAGCTTTTCACGATATTTTCTGTCGGCAAATCGGGCATTATAGTTGTACTTATGGGCGATTGTACAGTGAGTGATCTTTTTATCACAGCCATTGCAGACATAAGGTGCCCGATCAAGCCTTGAGCAGCGCTCCTTTACAAAGTCTTTGCATGTTTGGTTACAAGTAGGGCAGGATGTACATTTAATGCCACACAGAACGATTTTTCCACAGGCATTGGTTTTCCTGCAATGATAGCGGTGAACACAGAAGTTTTTGGCATTATAAAATGTGCCTTTGTGATACCAGTCGGAAAGTCGGTGAGCCCTTACCTCTTTTGAGATAGTAGTTGGGTCCTTGCACAGGAATCTGGCAATATCCTTAAAGGATGTTCCCTTATTCAATTCATTTTCGATGTAAATACGGTCTTCAAGGGTAAGGTGTTTCTGATTACCTGGAATATATTTACTCATTGGTATTATTCCTCCTTCTACTGCTGTCAGAAGGAGAGATAAACATAGCACAGCTATATGAAAGAGTAAATACCAACTGTGCAGGAGTAAACTCTACACTTTATTAAAGGAGTGGAATTTAAAATTTCATTTTAGGGCGCCCGGCAGTTTCTCAAAAGGGCGGGACACCTCTCCCTTCTCTGTGATATAATGGGCACATATATAAACAGAAGGCACGACTGAAAGGAACTGTTCATATGAAAAAGGGGAAACACATCCGAAAATACATCCTGCCCTGCACACTCCTGTCCGCTTCCCTCTGCCTGAGCGGCTGTCAGGCGGTCGGCACAGCCGCAGACATGGTCCGCTCTGTTGTAGAGATTGCCACCGGCGCCAATCCCCGCGCCCACATGACCGGGACGGTCTTTGAAGACCAGATCCTGCCGGCTCTGGACGCAGGCGACAGAGAAGCATTTAAATCCATGTTCTGCGATGACACGGCCGCACTGCCTGATTTCGACGAAAAGGCAGACGAGTTCTTTACTTTCTATCAGGGCACATCCACAAGCGTGCAGTGCACGGCAGCATACGAAAGCGGCATGCTCTCGGAATATATGGAAAAAAATTACAACGTGCTCACGGATAAGGGGAGCTATTCTGTCAGTCTCTGCTTCACCCTGCTGGAAAATGAGGAAAAGGGTCTTGATGAGGGCCGTATCGGCCTGAACTCCATCCTAATCCTGACCAGCGACCTGGCCGATGAGGCGCAGTACACCCAGTGGCCCCCGGAGGATGGAATTTTTATCCTCTATGACATCGGGGACTGCCGGACGTAGGAAAAAGCTCTATAAGAAAACCACCGGCCGCTGCTTGGCTGATGGTATCCATAAATTCCAATATTTGCAAAAAATGAGAAGTTATTCGGCAGGCATCGCCTCTCCTGCATCTCTTTTGACCCAAAGGGTGCGTGGTTGCAACGAAATTTACCACCTCGAATAACTCCTCATTCATTGTATCTAAATTATACAGCAATTTGACAACGTACTGAAAGCAGTATATAGACAAGCATCGGAAGAAAAATAAAACCCTTGAAAAATCAAGGGTTTTTAAATGCCGCAGACCGGAATCGAACCGGTACGGGAGGTTAGTCCCGCAGGATTTTAAGTCCTGTGCGTCTGCCAGTTCCGCCACTGCGGCATATCTCATATGTATGAGATAAGTGGGACCTATAGGGCTCGAACCTATGACCCTCTGCTTGTAAGGCAGATGCTCTCCCAGCTGAGCTAAGATCCCAGATGAAACAACCGCGCTGCTAAGTTCGTGAAAAACCTCGCTAAGCCAGCAGGTTGCAGCTTAACACCAGCCTCGAAAAGACCTCGGCAAGTGCCTAAGCTAACGACCCAGAAGAGACTCGAACTCTCGACCTCCGCCGTGACAGGGCGGCGCTCTAACCAACTGAGCCACTGGGCCAAATTCTATTGTAATATATTCTGAGCACTCAGTGCCCTTATCCCAGGCACTTCTGTACTCGATGGACCTTCGGGGACTCGAACCCAGGACCGACCGGTTATGAGCCGGTTGCTCTAACCAACTGAGCTAAAGGTCCAAAATTATCAGTCCCTTAAAGGACTAAAGCCGATGATCGGACTCGAACCGATAACCTGCTGATTACAAATCAGCTGCTCTGCCAATTGAGCCACATCGGCGCACTTAACGCAAACCTTACCGTTGACGCGCTAATGACTCCGACGGGAATCGAACCCGTGTTACCGCCGTGAAAGGGCGATGTCTTAACCTCTTGACCACGGAGCCGTAAACAGTCACTTGTCAAAAATGCGCACAGCAATTCCTCAAGTGACCGTTTTATATGATAGCATACCATCCTGCTATTTGCAAGATTTTTTTTAATTTTTCGTCTCTTTTTTCATCTAGCCATTTACCACATTCTGAGGCTGTCCCTCCAGAAATGCTTTCAGGTTGGAGACTGCTATATCCATCAGACGCTGGCGGCTCTCCTTCGCTCCCCAGGACATATGGGGCGTTATGATACAGTTCTTTGCCTGAAGAAGCGGATTATCTCCCCGGATGGGCTCTGTGGAAACCACGTCCAGCCCGGCCGCATAGACCTTCCCGCTGTTCAGCGCGTCCGCCAGATCCTGCTCCTTCACAAGGGGCCCTCTGGAGTTGTTCAGAATGATGACGCCGTCCTTCATCTTCTCAATATTTTCTTTGCAGACGATTCCCTCCGTCCCAGGGAAGAGAGGACAGTGGAGCGCGATCACATCCGACCTGGCAAAGAGTTCCTCCTTGTCCACGTACTCTGCGATCTGCCTTCCGGCCTCATTGGGATATGCGTCGTTGGCCAGAACCCCCACAAATCCCGCGTTGACATTCCCCTGTATTGCGGTTATAACTAATTTAGATTAAAAAATATAAATTTTTCAATTCCAAAGGAGAGATGACCATGGATTATGAGAGACTCAGAGAGCTGCGGAACAGCACCAACCCCTTTGCCCGCCACTTGGGGCTGACCATCACAGCCATACGGGACGGTGAGGCGGAGGCAGAGCTTCCTGTCACATCCGACTACCTGAACCCGGGCGGCTCGGTTCACGGCGGATGCCTCTATACTCTGGCTGATGCCGTGGGCGGCGCCGCGGCCAGCTCCTGCGGCATGCATATCGCCACGGTGGACAGCAGCTTTCACTTTCTGCGGGCCGGTCTTCAGACCTCACGTCTAACCGGAAGGGCCCGGGCCATCAAGAGAGGAAAGCGTCTCCTCGTCTACGAGGTCACCGTATATGATGACCAGGACAGCCTGCTGGCCCAGGGTATTTTCACCTACATGCCATTAAGCAAACCCCTCTTCCCGGAAAATGCCGGTTAGAGCCTGTGAGCCGGCATTTCATATTTCACGGTAGGATATAGAAGTAAAACGCGGAGCAAAAAAGGAGTACACCATATGATCCACAAGAAGACTGCGCAGCAGATTGCGGACACCGTCAAGGAGGTCTGCGGCTACGACATCAATTTTATCAATGACAGAGGCCTTGTCATCGCCAGCACGGATCCGGCGCGGATCGGCACTGTCCACGAGGGCGGGAGGCAGGTCATCGCCCGTGGAGAGACTCTGGAGGTGGAGCAGGACGATCTCCTTCCCGGCACGAAGAAGGGTGTGAACATTCCCGTCTTTCGAGGCGGTGTTCTGGCCGCGGTCATCGGCATCAGCGGGGATCCGGAGAAGGTACGCGCCTTCGCCCACCTGGCGGAGCGGATCACTCTCCTCATCCTCCGGGAGCAGGAGATCGGCGCCAGAGCCCGCTCCCTGGCCGAGAAGAAAAATTATCTCCTGGACCTTCTTTTGGAGGAGGACAGACAGCGCTTTTCCGATGGCCTTCCCGAGCTTCTTGAGGAGCTGAAGCAGTTCCATATAGACCCGTCCTCCTCCAAGCGGATGCTGCTGCTCAGGCTGCGGTATCCGGAAAAGGAGAGCCTATCCGGCCTGGAAAGCAATGTAGCCCGGCTGCTGGACGAGATGCCCGGCTGTCTCTATGGCTATCAGTATCCCTCCTTATTCCGGGTCCTTATCAATGACAGGGATCTGGAGCTGTTCCGCGAAAAACTGAAGCAGTTCCACGCAGCCCACTCTTCTGCTCTCCTGGCGGGAGCCGGCTCCTCTGTCCCCCTTGAGGATCTGCCCCGCTCCCTGGCCACAGCCCGCATCGCGCTGGAGGCGCTTGGAAGCGGGGAGTCCTTTTCTCTCTTTGATGACCTGACACTGGAAGTCCTGCTGTCCGGTATCAGCCGGGAAAACCTGAAGCTCTTTCTGGAAAAGGTTCTGTCCGCCCTTTCCGGCGACGACCTGCGGCTCCTGGAAACCTATTTTGAGAAGGATCAGTCCCTTGCGGACACCTGCCAGGCTCTCTTTCTCCACAAAAATACGGTCCAATACCGGCTGAACCGAATCCACCGGCTCTGCGGCCTCAATCCCCGCAGGTTCCGGGACGCCGCTGTCCTCTATCTGGCCTTAAAGGCCAAGTATTGTTATATATAACATATTTTTTCTTTTTTTTGTCATAAATTCTATTTCTATAACAAAGGAAAGATGATAGACTAAGAATAACAGATCAGAATAAGGAGGAATTTCTAATGAAAGTTGTTGCTGCAATAGACTCGTTCAAGGGAAGCCTCTCTTCCATGGAGGCCGGGAACGCGGCCAAAGAAGGCATACTCCTGGCAAAGCCGGACGCGCAGATTGCCGTAAAGCCGCTGGCGGACGGAGGTGAAGGAACCACAGACGCCCTCATCGAGGGAATGAACGGAGAAAAGGTGGAAATGACTGCCACCGGTCCCCTTGGCAAGCCTGTGGACTGCTACTACGGCTACCTGCCTGACAGCCAGACCGCCATCATCGAGATGGCAGCCGCGGCCGGCATCACCCTTGTAACCGATGCGGAGAAAGACCCTCTGCGCGCTTCCACCTACGGCGTGGGGGAGATGATCCTGAACGCGGTGGAGAAAGGCTGCCGAAATTTTATCATTGGCATCGGCGGGAGCGCCACCAACGATGGAGGGATCGGCATGCTCAAGGCTCTGGGCTTCTCCTTTGCAGACGCGGACGGCAATGACCCCGGCGAGGGCGGACAGGCCCTGGCAAAGGTAGCCTCAGTCAAAACAGAAGGGCAAAATCCCCTCCTGAAGGAATGTCACTTCCGGATCGCCTGCGATGTGAACAACCCCCTCTGCGGCGAGAACGGCGCCACCTACATCTACGGCCCCCAGAAGGGTGTCACCGATGAGATGAAGGAATCCCTGGATCAGGGTATGGCTCACTATGCAAAGGCAGTCTCCCGGGATCTGGGATGCGACTACGCGGAGTATCCGGGCGCGGGAGCTGCCGGCGGACTCGGCTTTGCTTTCCTCTCCTTCCTGGGCGCGGAGCTCTCGCCGGGCATTGACCTGATCCTGAACGCTGTGGGACTGGAGGACGAGCTGGAGGGCGCGGACGTGGTCATCACCGGAGAGGGCCGTCTGGATCACCAGACAGCCATGGGCAAGGCCCCGGTTGGCGTGGCAAAGCTGGCCCACAAGCACGGCGCAAAGGTGATTGCCATTGCAGGCAGCGTCACAAGAGAGGCCACCGCCTGCAACGACGCCGGCATCGACGCCTTCTTCCCCGTTGTCCGGGGCGTCACCACACTGGAAGAAGCTATGAAACCAGAGAACGCAAAAGAAAATATCAGACAGACAATAAACCAGGTCTTCCGGCTTCTGTAAGCCGGAGGACCTGATCCTCGTTTTATGCTACTGTTCCACGCTTATTTTCAAAATTTTCGTATTCTTTCTTCTCCATGATGTCCACGATAATATCCACCATGTCATAAACCTCTGTGTAGGATATGTAAAGAGGAACCGGTGCAAGTCTGATCACATCCGGGAACCGGAAATCCGGGATCACTCCCCGGGCCTTCATAGCCGCATTAATGCGGATGGCATCCTCATGTACCAGAGCCACATGTCCGGTGCGCCTGTAGTCCTCCCTGTAATTTCCTACAGAAAATCCGTATTTTGCCAGCTTGGTGTCGATCAGATACATCAGATACTCTGTGATGTCGAGGGATTTCTCTCTCAAATTCTGAAGCCCCGCCTCCTGGATCATCTTCAGGCTGCCCTCCAGGGGCGCCATGGACAGAACAGGCTGTGTTCCCGTCTGCCAGCCTCCGGCATACTCCGCATGGTCAAAATACTGCTCCAGATTGAACTGGGTATCCTTTTTGTTGCCGTGCCAGCCCGCAAGTCCCGGCTCCATGCCAAAATGCTTCCTGTTGATATACAGTCCCGCGATCGCTCCCGGCCCGCCATTTAAGTATTTGTAGGTGCACCAGAGCGCAAAGTCCGGCTGGATCTCCTTGAAGTCATGGGGCACAGCTCCTATGGAGTGGCACAGGTCAAATCCTACATAGATCCCTCTCTCGTGAGCCGCATCCGCAATCTTCTTCATATCAATCAGCTGCGCGCTCCTGTAGAGGGCAGAGGGGAGAAGCACAAGACACACATCATCTGTCATGGCCTCGATCACATCGTCCTCATAGATATACTCACCATCGCGGCTCTTGACCACCTTCAGGCACTCCTCAGGGTCATAGCCATGCACCCGTATATTACTGTACACCGCATAGCGGTCTGTAGGAAAGTTCAGATCATCCATGATAATCTTATTTCTCTCCGGTGTGGGATGATAGAAAGTGGCAATGGCCTGATGCACGTTCATTGTTGTGCTCATGCAGATCGTCACCTCGTCCGGATCAGCGTTCACAAGTGGCGCGCACAGCTCTCCCAACTTATCCTGATAGAGAAAATATCCATACTGGCTCCAGATATCGATTCCTGCCTTCTTCCACGCATCCAGCGCCTCCATCAGGCTCGCCTCCGCATCCTTGCTGCAAAGTCCGAGGGAATTGCCGTCCATATAGATAATCCCTTCCTGTTTGTAGAAGCGCTCCTGAAATTTCTTCAATCCGTCCGCCGCATCCTTCTTCTGCGCAAACTCTCTTCCATCTTCATACGTTCTCATACTTATGCCCTCCTTTTTCCTATGACATCATTTTCATCAAAATCTTCATATTTTTTCTTCTTAATATATTTTGTGTAGATCATTCCCGCAAAAATGACAATTCCCGCATACCCGGAAATCGGGTAAATAATTCCGATCATAGTGGAAAACGAAAGCTGTCCGCCAAAGATACTAACAATAGCCGTCACGATCGCCGCCACCCGGTACGGTGTACTCTTTGAATCCGATGAGACCCTGTTACATACAGTATAAAGCATCGGCACTGCAGTTGTGTAAATGGCTCCGATCAGCAGGACAGAAAAGATAGTGCCAAACACCGGATGGATGGATGCCGCCACAAAAAGCGACGGAATCTCCAGATTGTACACATCTGCCAGATTGGCCAGCAGCCCGAAGTTCAGGATCATCACCGCGATCAGAAAAGCGCCGCCCCCGAAAAATCCTCCCAGAAGAGCATTTTTCTTGTTTGTCGCCGTAGACTTTCCTATATCCGCCAGGTACGGCACCACCCCTGTAACCGTGTAAGCCCCGTACATAAAACCGGATACTGCCCAGTTGTTAAATGTGTTTTTGACCTCCACATGCTTCAGAACCTCGTCCGCCTCCGCAATACCTGCCGGGTTGTTGATAATTGAAATCACTCCGATCACCATAGTCACCACAAGAAGCACAGGGGCTATGTATCCGACGATCTTGACGAGCTTGTTCAGCCCCAGAAGCACTGTGGCCAGTGAGGCGATGATCATAAACGCCCTCCCTATATTTCCGTTTACCCCGTAATACTCCTCAAAGGTCGATCCCGCTCCTGATATCATGGTAGAGTACACGAAGAAAAGCATGATGGGCGTAAACCACTCCATGACATAGCCCAGGTATTTTCCGAGATAGAAGTTAAACATCTTTCCGGAATTCTGAAGCTTCAGCTGTCTTCCGTCTTCTACGATCACTGTGACAAACCAGATATACAGGATCATTGCGATGATGCCAACACCAATACTGCCCAGGACCCCGTGGCCCGTGAAATACTGCATACATTCCTGTCCAGACGCAAAGCTGGAGCCGATCACGAATCCCATAAAAGCTCCGCCTATGGCAATAATCTGGGGAATACTGATTTTGTTGCCTTCCATGAGAAACCTCCTTTTTCATTTTATTTCCGTCCTTGTAATTTCACTATACACTTCAGGAAATTATCATTCAATTGAACCTTATTTTCATCATTTACCGTCAAATTTGCGCAAAAAATAAGAGGTTGAATTCAAATGGTTCAACCTCTTTCTCAGCATCCTTTTACAGGTACCTGCGCAGCTCTTCCGCTGTCAGCTCCACACAGTTAGGCTTCTGTTTTATATCGTCAAAATAATTCGCAAACATTTCTATCATCTGCGGATACATAGAGATATGATAGTTCTCATTAGGCTTTCTCTGGGAATTCTCAATCGTGACCGCATTTGTATCAATAAAAATGGAGGGCGGTTTTGGAAAATTCGTCCTCATGTTGGAGGTATCTTTCAAGACAAACAGCCGAAAATTCTCATTTTCCTCCAGACACCTTGCCAGGTAGTTGATATGTGCTTTCACCTGCTCCGGCTCCATCTGATGGGCTACATTGCCAAGGCTCAGTTCACCGGTCATGATATAGTCGCTGATCACGGAAGAGTACAGGATCAGATCCACGTGAGCCTTACAGGTGTATTTTTGAAACACACGCTTTAATTTCCGGAGATATTCCTGATAGCTTCTGTTTTCTGTCCCATGGATCAGCTCATCCATGACAGAGTCCGGCAGAAGCATAGCGGGTGCCTCGTTGAAAAACAGCCTCTGCCTCTCAGAAGAATAGGAATCCAGCTGAATATTTGTCTTTCTCAGATTTTCAGGAGACGCATAGGTCAGAAGCTTATCAGGCCTCTCCAGTATTTCCGCGCATATCTTTGCAAATTTTTCCGTAATCTCCCTGGCCGCGCTGTAGCAGGCAGCAAACTCATCCCCGGACATGTGGAGTATCTGGACATAGAACAGGTCTCCCACCATGAGCATCCTTGGCATGTCCCTCTCGCTCTGTATGATCGTAATCTCGGCCCGTTCAAATCCGGCCACCATGTTCAGTAGAGTCTCGCAGTAAAAGTGATAGTCCCCCACTGCCTCATCCATGTCCATACACATTTGAAGAGAAATGAAATGTATCCCCAGAGATGGGAGCTCGCGGATCAGCTCATAAAATCTATGTCCAAGAAGCTTCAGAACATCAAAGGTCGCACAGATTTCAATAGACTTTTCTCTGACCACGCCTGTCTGCCTGAAAATCTTCCTCATCAGATCAAAAAAAGCTCTTCTGTCGTCTACAAAAGCCAGACTCCCGGATAGTCCTGGCACATTCATATCCTGATAGGCAAGATCCTTCTCCCAGGCTGAGCGCAGACTGTCCGCGACTTCCTCCTCGGACAGATCAGCCCCTTCCCCATCGGCAAAGCATTTAGCCATCTTCCGGATAATGTCTTCGCCGTTTCTGCTGGAAGGCAGCTTCGCCCCATTGATCCATTTACTTATGGATGTAATATCATAGTTAATAAAAGCAGCAAGGTCCTTTTCCTTCAGTCCTGAACGCTTCAGATATTTTTTCAGGCTATCTCCAAAATTCTTTTCCACTCTACCACTCCACTCTTTTGTCCCACAAGCTACAAATATAACAGTTAGTCTATCATATATTTCATTTTGAAACAAGAAACGCAGTCAGCTGCCTACAGGCGACTCTTGCCCCTTCTGTCATTTACCGCTTGCTCATAGAATTTCTTTTTCTCTATATACATTTTCCTTTCCGCCGTCTTGATCAGGCCGTCTACAGCTCCGTTCTCCTCCCATGCGATTCCCACAGAGATATAGTACCCATCCTCTTTCAGAAATCCGATGAGCTCTTCAGCGAGCCTGCCGGAGACCTCCTCCGGTTGGTCAGGCACAAATACGACAAACTCATCTCCCCCTATCCTGTAGGCATACTCCTCGCCAAACCTGTCTCTTATTTTCCGGGATACAGTCTTAAGCATCATGTCGCCAGCCTCATGTCCTTTTGTGTTGTTCAGCTCATGCAGTCCATTGACATCAATATAGACGCATGCCAGAGAATGTTCATAGCACCCCTGTACTTTGGGCAGGTCTTCCTCATATTTGTTCCTGTTGTACAGTCCTGTCAGCGCATCCCTTTCTCCATACTCCCTGACAGCGTTAAGCGTATCCAGATTTTGACAGAACATACTGAAGCTGAATTTTACACTCTCCAGGAACGCGGTATCTGCCTTGTTTCTGTCCATATTACAGCCTATCAGGATACCGCAGATCCGCCCTTCCAGATCCTTCACTGGAACAGCGATGATGTTTTCCATCATACCCTGGCTGTTGCCAGGCAGCTTCCTTTCAATCTCCTCCGGGCTGTACGCGGCAAACTCATTGTTTCCCTGTCCAAAATATTCCAGCAGTCTGTAAATTTTTTCCTTTCTGGTACTCAAATCCTGGTCTGCCGCCCCTTCATCTCTTTGCCAGATAAACCGCTTTTCCTCCCGGGATCTTCCAACCATCCAAAAGCATACTCTCTCTGCCGACAGGATATGAGCGATCTTTTCCAGGGTCGTGGCAATATTCTCCTGCTTTTCATGAGCATTAAAAAGCAGGTTTTCTACATCATACATGTAGTTGATCGTCTCCAGCTTTCGCTGCTTCTCATCTGTCACACTGCGGAAATACCGGCTGATCCAGAGGAAATAGAGGATAAAGCAAATAATTTCAAATATAAAGGCATAATTCAGCGCGCCTTTGATCTCGTCCGCATTCTGAAACACAACATCTTCTGGCACGGACAGCGCAATCCGCCACTGATTGATATTCATAGGTTTGTAGCAGAAATACAGATACTCCCCAATAGACGCAGAAACAAAGACCACATACCCGTCTTTTCCATCAATCAGTCCCTGCTCCAGCTGTTTCTGGTCATATCCCGGCGCCATTTTACGCTCGCCCAGAGCCCATATATTTCCCGTCTCGCCGGGATGCCATGTATCGACCAGGAAATCCCCCGTCTCTCCATCAATAACATAAATAGCCGCATCTCCGTCATAAGGCTTGTTCGCAATACTGTCCGGCAGCGTACCCAGCTCTATCACACCATAGAGCATAGCAATCGTTTCATTGTCCTTCTTTACTGGCACATAATGCCTGACAATATACTCCTCGTCTCCAGTCAGATCCGTCTCCCGGTCTGAAATATGCTCTCCAAGGGAAGCCTCCTCTGAAAAGGAAAGCCTTCCCTCCGCGTCTATCCGTTGCCCTCCCTTTGTTATGACCGTGTTGTCCGGAAGCAGCATTTCCACTCTGGACATCATCCCAATTGTTGTATACGAATCCAGAAGGCTCCATAGCTCCTTTGAGCCCAGATCGTTATAGCTGGCTACAACTGCCGCGATCATTTCCAGCTCTTCCCTGTCGTTCTTCATATTGTACTCAATCTCGTCCGCAATACCGCCGGCTTCTTCATAGAGACGTTCAAAGCTCCGCTCCTCCTCCCTGTGATTGATCCAGGCACTTACGCCGCAGGAAACCGATATGATCAAGGCAATCAGTATAGCTGTCACGGTCATAGGTCTTCCCCAGTTTATCTTTTCTCTCACTTTCATCAGTTCACGTCCCTTGCTTCTTTCCTTGCGCCAATAGTAAAAAAGAGTCTCATATCACCTCAGTAATATAAGACTCTGTCAGCTCCCCCTGTTGGACTCGAACCAACGACAACTCGGTTAACAGCCGAGTGCTCTACCGACTGAGCTAAGGAGGAATATTTAATTGAGGTACATGTACCTTCAAAACCACATACAAGAAATCTTCCATCCATTCTCTCTACCCGAACCTCTTTGGTTATGCCCTCGACCGATTAGTAACAGTCAGCTCCATGTGTTACCACACTTCCACCTCTGCCCTATCTACCT
>NZ_JACLYY010000006.1:0-210213 GCF_016900595.1 Faecalicatena fissicatena | reverse complement strand
ATGTGCAGGGAACGTACCGCTTAACTTTAGAGTTGATAAGTAGGGGATTTTTCTTGATAAAAACCGGAAGGATCATTGAAATGTTGATAACTACAATAGAAAAGCCCCGGGGTAAACCGGGGACTTTGTCTACAGTCTGAAGGCAGCATTCCCATGCTGCCTGGTAACCACATTTTCATATTTCTCCTCCTTCTATCCTTTGGTAGCGCCTGCAGTCATTCCTGCAGTCACCCATTTATTTAGGGCAAAATAGATAATAAGCGGCGGAAGTATAGAAATTGCAATTGCCGCAAATGTAGCTCCCCAATCTACATTTCCAAATGCCCCTACATAATCTTTCAATCCCATGGCCACTGTTTTGGCGGAATTTTCACTGACAAACGTATTGGCAAATATAAAATCATTCCATATCAATATACTGTACATTGATGCGATAGTAATCACAGTATTTCTCGCCAGCGGAAATACAATCTGGATAAAAGTGCGGAATGGGGAGCATCCGTCTACAATAGCAGCTTCAATCAGTTCATCCGGCACAAACTCATAGAAACTTACAAACATCATGACTGAAAGCGGTAACGCAAACCCTACCTGCGGCAAAATAAGAGCAAAGCTTGTATTCAATATCCCCATTTTGCTATAAAAGATAAACAGCGGAATAAGTGTAATCTGCACTGGAATCATAATGCCAAAAGTAAAGAAAGAATAAACTTTTCTTCTTCCCCGTACCCTGAACTTAGAAAGAGCATATCCGGCTGTTGCGCTCAAAACAATAATAAGAAGCAGAGAAATTCCTGTCACCTTCAAGCTATTCCACATATAAGTTCCGATGTTTCCATCTCCGAGTACTTTGGCAAAATTCTCAAAAGTAATAGTTTTTGGCAGAGCAAACGGCTGACTTGATAGCTCGACGGTCGGTTTTATACTCGCAATAAATAGCCAAATAACCGGATAGATCTGGACGATCAAGAAAGCCAGGATCACTAGGACAAACGCTATCTTCATCACTTTCTTTTTCATTTATCCTTCCTCCTTCTCTTCTCTCTTTTCATCCTCCTGGCCTCTTTTTCCTCTTCTGTCATAAAAATCTTACGAAGAATAAACACTACCAGAATACTTTCCACTATTATGAATACTGCCAGAGCACTTCCATAGCCATATTGATTACTTGAAAACGCTTTTTTGTACATGTAAGTCGACATCAGTTCACTGGAATTCCCAGGTCCACCATTTGTCAGCAGATACGGTATATCAAATCCCCGCAGAGCCCCTGTCAGACACATAGTTAACGTCAGCAGGATGATATCCTTGATCAACGGCAGTTTGATACGGAAAAAAATCTGGAATTCAGTCGCTCCATCTACTTTAGCCGCTTCATACACTGACGGATCCAGCGAGACAAGCGCTGCGTAAAAAATCACCATATACATTCCGGTAAATCTCCATCCCTCCGGTATGGAAACTGCCGCCAATGCTGTACTTACATTTGCCAGCCAGGATGTAACCAGATTCTCCAGGCCAATAGCCTGGAGAAATTGGTTTATAAGTCCCATAGGTTCCGTGGAATACATACTTCTGAAAAGCTGACCAATGGCTACAGTCGTAACAATGCACGGCACATAATACAATGTCTTGATCAGCGTCACGTGTTTGGTCATGTAGGTGAGCATAACGGCAAACAAAAGGCCGATTCCAAGCTGCATAGCCACAACAATCACGAGATAGATCAGATTATTTAAAAATGCTGTGTAAAACACTTTATTATGGAACATCTGAATATAATTATTCAGTCCGACAAAGGTTTTCTCGCCGATACCGCCCCACTCCATAAAGCTTAACCGGATAGATTCTTCTATTGGATAGAAGACTGCAAATATATAGAATAGCAGACCCGGCAACAAAAATGCCAAAAAAGCTTTTCTACTTCTTATGACGCCCATCTTTCCCTCCTATTTTGCGTTTTGCGCAATCGAATCATCAATCATAGTACAGAAGTCATCCACAGACATATCGCCGGAAGCTAACAAAAGAAGATTATCCTGCATAACTGTATTCGTATCCGAATCCAGATAAGTATCCCATGGCTTCAAAAAGTTTTCTCCTGTATTTTCCATATCGTCCCTAATACGCAGATAAAGATCTGAAAATTCCACATCATCAGGCAAATCTGTTTTAATAGGTGACATCTGCTGCTTACCAGCATAGAGTTTTCCGTAATTATCAATTACGTAAAGAACAAAGTCTTTTGTTTTCTCATCAAAGGTTTCCGCATTAAAAGCCATTCCAATTCCGGAATTCACACAAAACTCATTTTCTTTGGTCGTTGCATCATCAGTCATAGGCAGGTAGAAGTAGTCAATTTTCCCCTGCTCATACGCATCCTGCATAGCTGCAATCTCCCAATCACCTATATAGTACATTGCTGATTTTCCATCCAGGAACATTGACTGGGCCGTAGCATAGTCTGTGGCTCCAAATCCTTCGTTAAAATACTGTCCCATCTCCTGAACAAACTCCGCAGCTTTTTTCCCGGTTTCGCTGCTCATTTTCTCTTTTCCATCTCTCAGGTTAATGATAAACTCATTTCCCGTCTCACGGAAAGGAAGCATTGCAAGATATCTCTGCACCGGCCATCTATCCACTCCATCTACAGATATAGGAGTAATTCCATTCTCACTCAGTGTTCTGCACACCTGCAGCCACTCATCCATTGTTTTGGGCGGTGTAAGGTTATACTGATCAAAGATTTCCTTATTGTACCATGTCATTTCCACATGATACTCTAATGGGAGCGTATACATGGATCCATCTGTAAACTCCTGATATTTCAGTGCGGTAGGATAATAATCATCGTATTTGCCATTATCCTCAAGGAATTTCTTCACATCCACCAGCATCCCCTGGTCTACAAGCTCCTGACAGTAAGGATCTGCATCGATGTCTATGATGTCCGGCATATTGTCTCCAGCTATCAGCGTACGCAGTTTTTGAAGATAAGATGGGCGATCCGCAGTTGTCTCAATATTTATCTTCCATTTTCCGCCCTGCTCCTCACTGTAGTCGTCCGCAATCTGTCTCATCACCTGATCGATCGCTCCATCTACCGGTCTGGAGGTCATCCATGTAACTGTTGTAACACCATCCTCTTCAGCACTGTTTTCTTCTTTCGTCGAGCCACATCCTGCCGCCAAACCTGTCACCATTCCGAGTACCAATACTATACTTACAAGTCTCTTTTTCATTCTTCTCCTCCTCGTATCTCTTTAACAAATGAAAATTTTTCACCTTTACTTCGCCCTGGATAACATATACTCCAATATTTCCACCTTTATGGTCATACATTCTCCAGGAAAGTGCCGTCTCCTCATTGATGTAGACTATACAGATATCTTTATATTTCAGAAGCTGGATATGATATATATCATTATGTGGGATTTTTCTTTCTGTCTCGATCTGGCAGGGAACATCTCCTTTTATCTGCCATTGGTAAAATCCTTTTTCAGATCTGGGCCACATATCCCATGCAGCTGTACCCTTCTGAGGATCCATTCTGAGAAAGTACCCTTTTTCCATCATCTCGTCTGCATGCACTAAAATCCCGAATTCTGATGCTTTCCGGACCTCCACATCAAATTCTGCCAGAAAGCACTCCGATGACAGCGGATACATGGCCGCCCCCAGCGTTCTGCCGGCAAGACAAATTCCATCCTGCTCCTGTCTGATCTCTCCCTGATAGCTTTTTATCTGCAGATCTTTCTCCTCATGTTGAAATGACTCCTGTATACCTTTGATCATCTTTGTCCCAAGACGGCCTGTTGTCGGATCCTGTATAAGCTCGTGAAAAGCCATCGTTCCTCCCCATTCCCATGGGCCGAAATCCCGATTTTCATATTTGCTTGCTATCCATCCAAAAGCATATCTTTTTTTTCCATCAGAGGCGGTCTTTATGGCATAGTTCGCACGCGTATCAAACAAGTCTTCTTCCGGGATCTCCCACTCTCCGTTCAAGCTCCTGCCAATACGGTAATGAGTGGCAAAACGATCTGAAAATGTTGAAAAGACCAGATACCAGTACTTTCCCATCTTAAAAACTTCCGGACACTCCATTGTGATATACATTCCCGGTGCATAGAAAGGTTTTTCGTAACTCCAGTGCATAAGATCCCTTGACCTGCACAGAGCCACACATCCTCCTCTCCGTTCGCCTGATCCCTTTATACGAGCTGCCAAAAGCATATCGTAACAGCTTTCTTCTTCATTCCAAAAAACATATGGATCTCTCCAGTCAAACTCTTCGTACAGTTCTCCATCTGCTGTAAAAATGAAATCTTCAACAGTTTCCAAATGTTCAGGATCCAGGCCTGTCGCCTGCATGACCGACTGAATACTCTTTCCATTTATCATTACACGACTGTTATATGCCGTGTAAAACGCATGATATATTCCGTCCCTGTCCTTTATAACAGACCCCGTATAAATATTATAATTTGGATCTTTCTCTCCCCCTCTCTTTATCGCCTCACCCTTATACTCCAGATTCACAAAATCCTTTGTCTTTACAAGATGCCACGTCGTCTCCTCTGCATATTCTTCAGGATTTTTTCTCGGATCATGCAAATAAAACGCATAGAACATTCCGCCATCATAATAGGGTATAAGGTCTCCTACCCAGGCGTCCTTTGGTTGATAAAGTAACTCTTCCATATTCACTCCTTTCTAAAATGCACATTTTGCACTATGTATTTCGTGCATTTCTTTTTTGTTTCTGTGCATATATATTACCATATGCACTATTTATTTTCAATTATTTGTCCTCTTTTTCCTTTTTTCCTCCCTTTTCCATATAAAAAAAGCCTTTGTTTTGTATATTTTCTATAATTTGTTCTACTATTTTTGTGCATTTTGTGCATTTTTGTTTTTATTTCAAACTTCTCTTTCCTTATGAGAAAATTCGTGTTAGAATATGCGCAGGAGGTGAATGCATGAAATGCACAATTAAGCAACTAGCAGAAGAGCTCGGTCTTTCAAGAAATACCGTCGCAAAGGCGTTGAAAAACAGTAGCGATGTTTCTGACAAAACAAAACAGATTGTTCTAGCCAAAGCAAAAGAACTAAATTACAAAAAACTTGATCCGGACACTCTAAGTCAATTGCCGAAACAAGAGGAGATTCCTGAATCTCCGGTAACAAATGGATCCATCCTTTTTCTCACAAGAACATATGCAACCGATTCCGAATTCTGGACAACTGTGTTGACCGGCATAGAATCCATTCTTTCAGCTGCTCATTACCACCTGGTCATTGGAATTATGTCTGAAAGTGACCTGAAAAAGCTGGAATTTCCAAATGCAATAGAAGATCCTTCTATCAAAGGCATTATTATGGTGGAGATTTGTGATGAAACCGTGTGCAACGCACTGCTAAAGTATGGCCTGCCCATTGTGACAGTTGATATGCCAAAGAAATATACAAGCGCCATGGAACATATTGACGTGATCACGATGGAAAATAAAAGAAATGTATATACGATTGTCAGCCAGATGATTGAAAAAGGTTCCAAAAAATTCGCCTTTATCGGAGACCTATATTCAGCAAACGTGGGACGGGGATTTCAGGAAAGATACGAAGCTCTCTGTGAATGTCTGTCAGACCACCATCTAGAGATTGAGCAGGCCTGTTGTCTTTTGCATGAGACATCTGAAGATTTCAGAGATTTTCAGTTTGTCATCAAAAAAATACAGGATATGCCTTATCTTCCAGATGTCTTCATCTGCGGCAACGACTGGACAGCTATTCAACTGATATATGCGCTCCAGGCATTGGGCTATCAGATTCCCAGAGACGTAAGTATAGTAGGTTTTGATGGTATTCCCGCATCCGAGCGTATTGTCCCTTCGCTGACCACTATTTATACGCCCAAAAAATACCTGGGCATAGCTGCTGCACGGCAGATGCTTGAGCGCATCCAATATCCTGATTCACCGAAAGTATATTCAGAGTACAGCACCCAACTGTTCATACGTGACTCCACAAAATAGAGATGAGGAGGGACCCAAATGGAACATATTTTTGATATAAACGGGAAATTTTTTTCTATGTTCACCCGTCTGGCAGATATAATCCTGCTGAATATTTTATTTATCATCAGCTGCCTTCCGATTGTCACTGTGGGAACAGCTCTCTGCGCTCTTTATCAGACTGCCATGCAGATAACCGAACATACAGAATCGTATATACACCAGGATTTTTTTCGCAACCTGAAGCAGGGATTGTATCCCAATGGACTTGCTGGACTTCTCTCAACAGGATGTGTCTGTATATGCGTTCTTAATCTCAGAACACTTCCTTTTTTACACAAAGGATCTGCTGGTATAGTTCTTTTCTGGTTGCAACTGTTATTTCTGTTTTGTCTGTATGTTTTTTTACTTTATATCAGCATTCTTCCAAAGCCATACAGAAGGACACTGAAAAATGCCTTACGCAATGTTTTCTATCTGGCATTTAAGCATCTCCCCACCAGCTTGGTTTGCTTGTGTATCTCCTTGCTCCCAGTCGGATGCTTTCTACTATTTCCAGGGGAAGTGAAATGGATCCTTTCATTCCTTCTGACAGTAGGATTTTCATTAATTTCTCTCGCCCATTCTTTCCTGCTGCTGAAGGCCTTAAAGAGAGAGAACATTGAACTGTAAACGTGTATGTCAAAAAGTTTTCCATAGTAAAAGCCCCTCCTAAACAGCTCCAGCATTTTGCTTCATCTGTCTAGGAGGGGCAGTCTTTCATCAGTTCTCTTTTCCGGTAAAAATCCTCATCTTCTTCCCCTCACCGCTGCACCCTATCTTGTCCTCCAGGCCGTACACGGCGTTGCTGATCACACACTCTCCCTCGTTCACAAAGACCTCCACCAGGTCTTTGTCCACCACCACATCCAGGTGGAAGCCCCCCTTCAGGGCCGGCGTCTCCGAGCGGAGGTGGGCCCCCGGGAAGGAGGGGAACACGGCGCTCCGGTCCGTGCAGATCCGGTCGCCCTCCCGGCGGATGACAAATCCGCCCACATCAAGCTCCTCCCCGTCCTCCAGGTCCAGTGAGACAAGGTAGCCGTCCTTCGCCCGCTGGGAGCCGGCCGGGATCTCCTGCGAGTAGGCGGCCCGCACGTTCGGGTGCATGGGGAAGAAGATGTGCCCGTCCCTTACCTCCACCACTCTGGGGGTACAGAACATGCCGATCCATCCCTCGTCCGTGACCTTGGGCATCCGCACCCAGGCGGAGAGGATCCGCCGCCCCTCCGCGTCCAGTGTCGTCTGGGGCGCGTACAGGTCCAGGCCGCAGTCCAGGAACTGGTACACATCCGGGATCTCCATCCGACAGGAGGACTGGTCAAACTCCACATGAAAGCAGATAGACTGGTTTTTCTCCTTCTCCCCGTTCTTAAGGAAGCCCATGGCGGAAAGGATCAGCACCTTGCCCCCTTTCGTCTCAAAGTAGTCCGGGCACTCCCACATCCAGCCGTACTCGGGTCCCTTGAATGCCTTGTCCACGTAGGTCCAGGTGTGGAGGTCATCGCTCCTGTAGAAGAGCACCTCCCCGTACTTTTCTCCCACCGTGCTCCCGAGGACGAGATACCAGTGGTCCCCGCTCTTCCAGACCTTGGGGTCCCTCGTGTGGGTCCGGTCGCCGATGGCCGGGTCCGTGATGGGGGGGATGATCACCTTTTTCCCGTTCTCGTTGTCAAAGTGAAATCCGTCCTCCGAGGAGATCATGAGCTGGGCGGACTCAAACTGATCGTCCAGGCATGTGTGAGGGTCCTCCGGGTTCACCACCTCGTACCGGACGCCGGTGTAGATAAGGTAGAGTTTGCCGTCCTTCTCCACCGCGCTCCCGGAGAAGCAGCCGTTCCGGTCCTCCCTCATGGTGGGGTACAGGGCCAGATCCCTGTGCTCCCAGGTTACCAGATCCCTGCTCACCGCGTGTCCCCAGTGCATGGTCCCCCACCGGGGACCATAGGGAAAATACTGATAAAACAGATGGTAGTATCCTTTGTAGTATATAAAGCCGTTGGGGTCGTTTACCCAGTTGTCCGGCGCTTTCAAGTGTAATCTCTGTGTTTTCATACTGCCTCCGTAATAAATGCTATTTTTTCTTTTTTCTGTCTAACAGCCTTTTTACTGCATCTCCATGTAGTTGACGCCTGTCTCCTTGTCAAAGAAATGCATCTTTGATGGCATAAACACGAAGTCTATCCTGTCTCCTATCTGGCTGATCTCATACTTGGACACCCGGGCCACTGCCTGGGCCCCGCCGAAGCCAAAATACAGGTTGTTCTCATTTCCCATGACCTCTGTGTCCGTGATGACCGCGTGGAGCCTGTTGCCGTCGTTGATGTCCATGTTCTGGGCGTCCATCTTGATGTCCTCTCCCCGGATGCCCAGGGTCATCTCCCCCTGGCGTCCCTTCAGCTTCTTCAGCGTGCCCTCCGAGAGGGTGATGGAGTTGCCGTCGGCAAATGTCGCCGTGCCGTCCTCCACGGTCACGTCAAAGAAGTTCATCTGGGGCGAACCGATAAATCCCGCCACGAACTGGTTCACCGGGTGGTCGTAGAGCTCCATGGGCTTTCCGACCTGCTGGATCACGCCCTCCTTCATGATGACGATCCGGTCCGCCATGGTCATGGCCTCCACCTGGTCGTGGGTGACGTAGATGGTGGTGGCTCCCAGCTCCCGGTGGATCTTGCTGATCTCTGTCCTCATGCTGACCCTGAGCTTGGCGTCCAGGTTGGAGAGGGGCTCGTCCATGAGGAACAGCTTCTGGTTCTTCACGATGGCCCTTCCGAGGGCCACCCTCTGGCGCTGGCCGCCGGAGAGGTTCTTGGGCTTGCGGTAGCGGTACTCCTCCAGGCCCAGCATCTCAATGGCCCAGTCCACCTTCTTCCTAATCTCATCCGCGGGCATTTTCATGTTCTTCAGGCCGTAGCCGATGTTCTTCTCCACCGTCATGTGGGGGTAGAGGGCATAGTTCTGGAACACCATGGCGATGCCCCTGTCCCTGGGCGCCACCTCGTTCATCTTTTTTCCGTCTATGAACAGCTCTCCCCCGGTGATCTCCTCAAAACCCGCGATCATGCGCAGGGTGGTGGACTTGCCGCAGCCGGAGGGGCCGACGAAGGCGATGAACTCCTTCTCCTCGATATTGAGATTTAAATTTTCCACTGTGTCCTTATCTGATCCGGGATATCTTTTACATACATTCTTAAATTCTATGAAACTCATCTTCTCTTATCCTTCCTTTGAACCTGTTGATGTCACACCCTCCACGATCTGTTTGGAGAACAGGGAGTAGATGATGATGACAGGGATTGTTACAAGCGTGATGACCGCCAGGGTCTGTCCCATTGTGGTGTTTTCATTGGACGTGATGGAGTTCAGACCGATCTGGGCTGTCAGCATGTCGCTGGATGTAAATACGAGCGCCGGCCACAGGTAGTCGTTCCACACATTCAGGAACGTGAATACGCTGACTGTCGCCACCACTGTCTTGGACATGGGGATGACCATGGTGAAGAAGTATTTCACAGGTCCGCAGAAGTCCAGCTGCGCCGCCTCGTACACGTCGTCCGGGAGGCTTACGAACACCTGCCGGAACAGGAAGATGTTGAAGGGGTTGACGATGGACGGCAGGATGTAGCCCAGGATCGTGTTCAAAAGTCCCGCTTTGGCGATGATCAGGAAGTGGATGGTGATGACCGTCTCTGTGGGCACGATCAGCAGCATCATGATGATCAAAAGCCACTGCTCCCGGAAGGGGAAATCGATCTTCGCCAGGGCGTACCCCGCAAGGCCGTTCACAATGATGCCAAGCACGATCAGGATGGCCGCGTAGAGGAGGGTGTTGCCCATATACCGCAGGAAACTGGTGTTTGTGATGATCTCTATGTAGTTGTCAAAGAAATTTCCGTCCAGCGCCGGCGGGATGAAGGCCGCGATGGAATTCATGTCCGCCGTGATTGCCGCGTCCGGCTTGAAGGAGTTGGCCAGCATCCAGATCACCGGGAACAGGAAGAAGATGGAAAGGACCAGCAGCACAGCTACCAGGATCCAGTTAATTCGCCTTTGCTTTTTTGATACCATGCTTTTTCTCCTCCTTGTCCTTAGTCAGTACATTCTGGATGATCGTGAGAATGACCACAAATACGGTGAATACGATAGCCATTGTGGACGCCAGGCCCATCTCCCAGTTCACGGTGCCGGTCTCGTAAATGTCGTACACGATGGTGTAGGTGGAGTGGTCCGGCCCGCCTCCTGTCATGACCATGGGCTGCACCAGCATGCGGAACGCGCCGATGGTGACCGTGATGAACACGAACACGCACAGGGGCTTCAGCTCCGGCAGGGTGATGTCCTTAAACTGCTGCCATGCGCTGGCGTGGTCCATCTCCGCCGCCTCGTAGAGGGCCGGGTTGATGTTCTGCAGGCCGCCCAGGAAGATGATCATCTGGTAGCCCACGCCCTGCCATACGCTCATGACGGCGATGGAGGGGAGCGCCTGGTCCGCGCTGTGGATAAAGGGCTGGGCGTCGATGCCGAAGTTGGCAAGCAGCGTGTTCAGGATGCCCTCCGGGCTGTAAATCTGCATCCACAGGGTGGAGACGACCGCCAGGGACATGACCACGGGCACGAAGAACGCCACCTTGAAGTATTTCTTGCAGTGGGCCGCCTTGTTGATGGCCAGCGCCAGCACCAGAGCCCCGATGCACTGGCAGGGCACGATGATGACGACAAATTTGACTGTGTTCAAAAAGGACTGTACAAAGAGCTCGTCCTTAAAAATATTGAAGTAGTTTTCCAGTCCCACAAAGTGGGTGAGCTCCGGGTTCAGCGCGAAGTAGTCGGTAAAGCTGAACACGAATGTGAGCGCCATCGGCAGAAAGAGAAAGATGGTCAGCAGCACGAGCGCGGGGCCGAAAAACGCCATTCCCAAAATTGAATTCTTCTTTTTCATTCCTTACTCCCTTGTATAACGTTCCAGTTTCTGATCGATCCGTTCCACCTGCTTATCCAGCTCGGTCCGGGCGTCCTTGCCTCCCAGGGCCACGCTCTCCAGTACCTCCTGGAAGGAAGTGCTCACCTGGGGGTAGACCGGCGTCTTCGGCCTTGGGTGCCCGTAGTTGGTGAGCTGCTCATACAGAGCATTGTAGTTTTCATCTGTCTGGAACACGTCGATGTTTTCAAATGCCTCGTAGGTGGACGGGAAGTTCTTCGTCATATCCCAGATGCGGATCCCGCTGTCCACGCCGCTCATCCACTTCACCAGCTCTGTGGCCGCGTCGATGTCCGTCGCCTCGGAGGAGGCAGCGAAGGCCCAGGAGCCCGTGGGCGTGTAGGTCCCGCCGTCCCAGTCGTCGCTGACCACATAGGGCGCCACGCCCAGGTTGAGATCCGGGTAGCTGGTGTACACGGTGTTGACCTCCCAGGCCCCGTCGAACTTGAAGGCCGCCCGCCCGCTCTCAAAGAGGTGGTCGATGGGGGCCTCGGACATGTAGCCATTTTCTACGACAGTCCGGAAGAACTCCATGGCCTCCTTAGTCTGGTCTGAGTTGAAATATCCGTCCACTGTCAGCCCGTCGTCGCTGACAAGCTCACCGCCGCCGGACCACACGAAGGGCGCGTAGTAGTAGATGCTCGTCTCGCCCACCGGGAAGGTCATATCCAGGCAGTACCCGTCCTTCTCCTCCATGAGGGGCTTCAACTCCTCCAGGATCTCGAGGAACTGGGACCAGGTCCAGGGATGGTCCGCATCCGGTATCTCGATGCCCGCCTCCTCGATGATGTCCTTGTTATAGTAGAAGCCCACGCTGGACTCCATGACTCCCAGGGCGTACAGCTCATCGTTTACTGTCCCCTGCTCGATGATGGAGGGCAGGTACTCGCTCTCCTCCTCCTCGGTCAGGTCCGCCAGGGGCTGGATGATCCCGTTGGCCGCGTAGGCCGAGATATTGGGCCCGTCCACAGTGAGCACGTCCGGCAGTCCCCCCGACATGACGGAGGCGTTGACTTTGTCCGAGTAGCCTCCCCCGCTGTCGTTCCTGGGCACGAACTCGATATCCGCGAAATACTGCCCGTCGTAGGCCTCGTTGAAGGTGTCCACAGACTCCTTGTAGGCCTGTCCCTCTTCTGTGTCCTCGATGGAGTGGACCCATATGGAGAGGTATTCCTCCCCCTCATCGTAGCCTGCCACCTCCCCCGGCTGCGGGTCTTTCTGCTGACAGCCGGTGAGGCAGGCCGCCGCCAGGACCGCTCCGGTCAGGCACAGCCTCCATTTCTTCATCACATCTCCTCCTTTATAAAACTCTTTTTGCGTGTAACCGTTTTAGTTACCGGTTAAGTAACCGGTTCCTTTAATAAAATCATATCCCTCTGAAAGCCGGATGTCAACAGAAAAATGGGGTTTCGTCGCTTCTGCCATTTTTTATCCCTCCAATTTGTGCACCTTTCACAAAACCGGTTTTGTTACCGGTTACTTTATTGATTATACGGTCTTTTTTCTGTTATACTACAAGCAGTATTTAAACCTGCTTCCTCCGGGGAGCCAAAGAAAAGGGGATCGGAAATCATATGAAAGCGAAAAAAGTGACATTTGCAGACATAGCGGCCTACACCGGCTTTTCCAAGACGACCATCTCCCGCTACTTCAACAACCCGGACTCCCTCACCCTGGAGAACCAGCAGAAGATCGCGGACGCCCTGGTGGCTCTTGACTACAAGGAGAACAAGGTGGGCAGGATCCTGGCCAGCGGCCAGACGGAGTTCGTTGGGGTCATCATCCCCAACCTGTACATGCACTACTACTCGGAGATGCTCAACCAGATCCTCTCCACCTACGAGACATACGGCTACAAGTTTCTCGTCTTCTCGGGAAATGACAAGGCTGACGTGGAGCGCAGATACATCGAGGAGCTACTGGCCTACAATATAGAGGGCATGATCATTTTAAGCCCCACTATCTCCTCCCGGGAGCTGGCCTCCTGCCACGTCCCTGTGGTGGGTATCGAGCGGGAGGACGAGTTCATATCCAGCGTCAACACGGACAACTACATGGGCGGCGTCCAGGCTGCCGGGCTCCTGCGAAAAAGCGGCTGCGACATCCTGATCCACGTAAATGCCAAAATGCCCGACTCCGTCCCCGCCTCCGGCCGTGTCCACGGCTTTGAGGACACCTGCCGGGATTATCACGTCCCCTACGAGCTCATCCTGACTCACATGGGAAATACGTTCGATGAAAACAAGGCAAAGGTGCTGGAGCTGATAGACTATATGGAGGAGAAATATCCCGCCCAGAAAAAAGGTGTCTTCATGCCCAACGACACTCATGCAAACGTGCTCCTCAACGCCCTCATGCAAAAATACGGAAAACTGCCGGACACCTACCAAATCATCGGCTTTGACAACTCTCCTATCTCGCGGGAGGCAGTCATCCCCATCAGCACAGTGGGACAGCAGGTCTCCGTCATTGCAGACCAGGCCATGGAGCTCCTGTCTGAGCAGATGGCAGAGCGGAAAAAGAGAAGACCGGCACCCCAGAGGGAACCGGTCCACAGGGTCATCCCCCCGGTGCTGATCCGCAGGGACACGACCATATAGAGCTGCCGTATAAGACGACTGCACAAAACGACTGTATAAAAGGGAGGCCCTGATGACTAATCATCAAAGGCCTCCTTCACTTTATCCATAAATCCCTTTTTCTTTTTCTTGTGGTTCTCCAGCTCCTCCGGTGTCTGGTTCAGCGTGTTGCCGGAGAGGGCATCAAACTGGCGCAGGGCTTCTTTGGCTTCCGCGCTCAGGTGCTCCGGTGTCTGGATGACCAGCGTCACATAGTGGTCGCCGCGGACCTGGGAATTGCGCACAGAGGGAACACCCTTTCCGCGCAGGCGGACCTTTGTGTCTGTCTTTGTGCCCGGCTTTACATTGTACACCACATCGCCGTCCACGGTCTTGATGCGGATGTCTCCGCCCAGAGCTGCCTGGGCAAAGGAGATGGGCACTGTGGAGAAGATATTCATATCCTGCCGCATAAAGATGGGGTGACGAGACACTGCCACCTCCACAAGCAGATCTCCTCTCGGGCCGCCGTTTACGCCGGGCTCTCCCTTCTCGCGGATGCGGACGCTCTGTCCGTTGTCAATACCCGCCGGGATGGACACAGCGATCTTCTTCTTGCTGGAAATATAGCCGGTTCCGCCGCAGTCCGGGCACTTGTCCTTGATGATCTGTCCGCTGCCGTGGCAGTCCGGACATGTCTGTACGTTCTGCACTGTGCCGAAGAAGGACTGCTGGGTGTAGACAACCTGGCCCTTGCCGCCGCATTTTGGACAGGTCTGGGGGGATGTACCCGGCTTGGCCCCTGTCCCGTTGCACTTCGGACAGGGATCCTTGAGGACAACCTCAATCTCCTTCTCGCAGCCAAACACAGCCTCCTCAAATGTGATGCGGACGCTCTTGCGGATGTTCATCCCCTTCATGGGACCCTGATTTGTCCTTCCTCCGCGCCGGCCTCCGCCGAACAGATCGCCGAAAATGTCTCCGAAGATATCACTGAAATCAGCGCCGCTGAAATCAAATCCTCCGAAGCCTCCGGCTCCGCCGGCGCCGCCCTCAAAGGCAGCATGGCCGAACTGGTCATACTGACGGCGCTTCTCCGGATCGCTCAGGACCGCGTAGGCCTCCGACGCCTCTTTAAATTTCTGCTCCGCCTCTTTATCTCCGGGATTCATATCAGGATGGTACTTTTTTGCCACCTTCCTGTATGCCTTTTTCAGAGTTGCCTCGTCCGCGTCCCTGCTGACGCCCAGCACCTCGTAGTAATCTCTCTTTGACTCTGCCATTCTCTATCAACCTTTCGTTTTATTCAGGGAAATGCCGTACATGCCCTCCACACGGGTGCAGTACATGTAGACAAAGTTCTGCGGGATCCGCAGGAAGTGGAACCCTCCACCCTTCGAATTCCGCAGAACGATTTTCCTTTGAAGTCTTACAAGGTTTTATCCTGGTTCAGGCCTGCCTGACAGCTCCGCCTGTCTCTTAGACTTCTTTGTAATCTCCGTCTACCACGTCATCGCTGCCGTAGCCCTCCGGGCCAGCTCCTGCTCCTGTGTCAGCGCCGGCTCCTGCTCCCGGGTTCGGGCCTGCGCCTGCATTTGCGCCTGCCTGCTCGTACATCTTGGCAAATACCTTCTGTGCGCTCTGCATCAGTTTGTCCTTGCCCGCCTTGATCTCAGCGATCTGCGCGTCGGATATATCTTCCATGTTTACTTTTTCCAGTAATTCCTTCAGAGCCTTGCAGTCAGCCTCAACAGCGGCCTTCTCGGAGGCGTCGATCTTGTCTCCCACTTCCTCGAGAGCCTTCTCTGTCTGGAATACGAAGGCGTCGGCGTCGTTCTTTGTGTCAATGCCCTCTTTGCGCTTCTTGTCCTGTGCCTCGAAGGCAGCCGCCTCTTTCACAGCCTTGTCGATATCCTCCTCGGACATGTTGGATCCGGCTGTGATGGTGATATGCTGCTCTTTTCCTGTTCCAAGATCCTTAGCGGAAACATTTACAATACCGTTTGCGTCGATGTCGAATGTAACCTCGATCTGCGGTATTCCACGGGGTGCCGGCGGGATGCCGTCCAGTCTGAACTGGCCGAGAGATTTGTTGTCCTTTGCGAACTGTCTCTCACCCTGTACTACGTTGATGTCAACGGCTGTCTGGTTGTCCGCAGCTGTGGAGAAGATCTGGCTCTTCTTTGTAGGAATAGTCGTGTTCCTCTCGATCAGCCTTGTAGCTACGCCGCCCATTGTCTCGATGGACAGTGACAGAGGTGTGACATCCAGAAGAAGGATATCGCCTGCGCCTGCGTCGCCTGCCAGCTTGCCGCCCTGGATGGAAGCCCCAAGTGCCACGCACTCGTCCGGGTTCAGGGATTTGCTGGGCTCCTTGCCTGTCAGCTGTTTTACCTTATCCTGTACAGCCGGGATACGTGTGGAACCGCCTACCAGCAGTACCTGGCCAAGCTCGGATGCTGTGATGCCCGCGTCAGAGAGAGCTCTCTGTACAGGCTCTGCTGTCTTCTCTACCAGGTCGTGTGTCAGCTCGTCGAATTTTGCCCTTGTCAGGTTCATATCAAAGTGCTTCGGTCCCTCTGCTGTTGCAGTGATGAACGGAAGGTTGATGTTTGTCGTTGTAGCGGAAGAAAGCTCCTTCTTAGCCTTCTCAGCAGCTTCCTTCAGTCTCTGGAGAGCCATCTTGTCTGTGGACAGATCCACGCCCTCCATCTTCTTGAACTCGGAGATCATGTAGTCTGTAACCTTCTGGTCAAAGTCGTCGCCGCCCAGCCTGTTGTTTCCGGCTGTGGAGAGAACCTCGATAACACCGTCGCCGATCTCGATGATAGACACATCGAAGGTACCGCCGCCCAGGTCGTATACCATGATCTTCTGCTCTTTCTCATTGTCAAGGCCGTATGCCAGCGCTGCCGCTGTAGGCTCGTTGATGATACGCTTTACATCAAGGCCGGCGATCTTTCCGGCATCCTTTGTGGCCTGGCGCTGTGCGTCGTTGAAGTATGCGGGAACTGTGATGACAGCCTCAGACACCTTCTCGCCAAGGTAGCCCTCTGCGTCCGCTTTCAGCTTCTGCAGGATCATGGCTGAAATCTCCTGGGGAGAATATTTCTTGCCGTCGATCTCTACCTTGTAGTCTGTTCCCATCTCTCTCTTGATGGAGGAGATCGTTCTCTCAGCGTTTGTGACTGCCTGACGCTTTGCGGGCTCGCCCACAAGACGCTCACCTGTCTTTGTAAAGGCAACTACAGAGGGTGTGGTTCTCGCGCCTTCTGTATTCGCGATAACTACCGGCTGTCCGCCTTCCATGACGGCTACACAGCTGTTTGTTGTACCTAAGTCAATACCTATGATTTTTCCCATGATGTAATTCCTCCTGTTATATTTTGATTTTTGATTGTTAGCTCTTTAGTTGGCCACCTTCACCATGCTGTGCCTCACGACACTGTCACGGTACATGTAGCCCTTCTGGAATTCCTCGGCTACTATATTTTCGCCTAAGCTCTCATCCTCCACATGCATCACTGCGTTGTGGAAGGCGGGATCGAACTCCTTGCCCACCGCCTCGATCGGCGTCACGCCGATCTCCTTCAGTGTGGTCATCATCTGTTTGTACACCTTATCCATGCCCTGCATGAAGGGGTGCTCCCTCTCCTCCTCTTTGACCGCGTCCAGGCCTCTCTCGAAGCTGTCCACGATGGGGAGGATCTTTTCTATGATATCTTTCGCACCAACCTCGTACATCTGGGATTTCTCCCTCTCCGTGCGCTTGCGGAAGTTATCAAACTCAGCCATCTGTCTTGTGAGCTTATCTGTAAGCTCCTCGATCTTCTCGTCTTTTTTGTCTTTCTTCTTTCTGCCAAAGAGCTTCTTCCCCTCGGTCTTTCCTTCCTCGGGGGAGGCCTCCTCTTCAGGCTCCTCCTGGCCCTCTGCCCCGGCTTTATCTTCCTTGTCTCCGTCCTCAACGGGGATCTCGCCGTCGCCCGGCTCCTCCTTGGCAGAGGCGGTCTTCTTAGCCTCCTCTACAGCCTCTTTAACCATCTCTTCCTGGCTTTTTTCCTGTTTTACTTCTTCCTGATTATTTTTATTTTCTTCCAAGGGTCCATCCACCTTTCTTATTCTTTATTATGGAAAATCGCATCCAGCTCGCCCTGCAGGTGCTTCAGCGATTTCAGTACATGCTCGTAATCCATCCGCTTCGGTCCGATAATTCCTATCGTTCCCTTCATGCCGTCCCCCAATTCATAGGTTGCGGTGACGACACTGCAGTCCTTCATGGTCTGCACCGGCGTCTCGTCTCCGATATACACCTGGATGCCTGTGTTGTCCTCCTGGGAAAGGGTCTGCGTGACCAGCTCCGTGAGCTGCTGCTTCTCCTCAAAGGCACTGATGATCTCCTGTGCGCTCTTCTTGTCACTGAGCTCCGGATATTTGAAAATATTCGTGGCTCCGCTTGTGTAGATCTGCATATCCTCGTCTACCTGGATAGCGTCCGCCACCGCGTCGAGCACATCGCTGATCACCGCGCTGTGGATGCCCGCCTGCTCCTTCAGCCTTGCTATCAGTCCCAGGTTGATCTCCTCAATGGACATACCGTTCAGCGTTGTGTTGAGCAGCATGTTCAGCTTCAGGAGATTTTCATTGCCAAGCGGCTCATCTACATTGATGATCTTGTTCTTTATGACGTTTCCTCCAAGCACGATCACCGCGATGATCTGCTCATCATCCACCTGGGAGAGCTGAATGAACTTCAGCTTGTTGGCGCTGTTCATGGGAGTAGAAACCATGGTCGCGTAGTTGGTGTTTGCCGCCAGCACTCTTGCGGCCTGCTTCAGGAGCTGATCCATCTTGTCTGCCTTATCCAGCATCTGCTCCTGCATCTCATTTAGCTCCTGTTCCTTCTCCTCCATCAGCATATCCACATATAAGCGGTATCCCTTGTCGGAAGGGATCCTTCCCGCTGATGTATGGGGCTGCAGGATATATCCCAGCTCTTCCAGATCCGCCATCTCATTGCGGATCGTCGCAGAACTCAAATTCAGGTCCGTGTATTTGGAAATGGTCCTGGAGCCCACGGGCTCACCTGTTTCCAGATAGTTCTGGATGATCGCATGAAGGATTTTCAGTTTTCTTTCACCCAGTCCATCTTTGGCCTGCATCCTTACTGCCTCCTTTTTGTATTGTTAGCACTCATTTGGTACGAGTGCTAATCTCTACGGTTACTAATGTATCACTATGGTTTTTATTTGTCAACAGGATTTATAAATTTTTTACAGTTTATGCGAAATTTGTGAAAATTTGATTTTTCTCTGCTATAATGGCCGTAAAGCAAAGCGGGGCATCCCCCCTCTTCACAGCGGAAAGGCCGGATAAGACATGGACAGGATCATTGATTATATAATAGGAAAAGAGGCGGATGGGCTCCGCGTGGAACAGTTTCTAAGGAGGAAGGGCTACTCCCGTCAGAACCTCTCCGCCATAAAAAGGATGCCCGAGAGCATCCTTGTGAACGGCGCGCCGCGCTATATGAACCAGCCCCTCCGGGAGGGGGATCTGCTGAGAGTGGGCATTCGCGAGACAGGCGTCTCCGAAAAGATCCCTCCCGTCCCTCTGCCGCTGGACATCGTGTACGAGGACGGGGACATCATCGTCGTCAACAAGCCCGCCGGCATGCCCATCCACCCCTCTGTCAACAACTACACCAACACCATGGCGAACGCCCTGGCCTGGTACTACAAAGAGCAGGGAAAGCCCTTCATCTTCCGCTGCTCCAACCGGCTGGACCGGGATACATCCGGCCTCACGGTGGTGGCCAAGCATCTGGTGAGCGCCGGGATCCTCTCCGCCATGACGGCGGACAAGACGCTGGGCCGGGAGTACCTGGCCATCGTCTCCGGCCATGTGACGCCCCCCGCCGGCACGGTCCGCGCCCCTCTGGCCCGCAGCGGCACATCCATCGTGGAGCGGAAGGTGGATTTTGAACACGGGGAGGAGGCTGTCACCCACTACGAGACCATAGGCCTCTGCGGCCCCCACAGCCTGGTACGCCTGAAGCTGGAGACGGGCCGCACCCACCAGATCCGGGTCCACATGCAGTACCTGGGCTATCCCCTCATCGGCGACTACCTCTACAACCCGGATATGAAGTACATCAGCCGACAGGCGCTCCACTCCCACCGTCTGTCCTTTCCCCACCCCATGACCGGGGAACCCATGGAATTTACAGCGCCCCTTCCGGAGGATATGAAAAGGGTCCTCCGGGTCACATCGTCCTCTCCAGCTTCACAAGGGTGATGATGAAAGCTGCCTGGCCGACGAAATAGGCCCCTGTCAGGACAAGGCCGGGGAGCGCAGCCACGCAGCCCGTAAAGAGGAGGGCCGCGATGCACAGGGCCACCGCCATGGACATGACCTTAAATCCGGCGGCCATGGCCGCGTTGGAGAGAGCCACGTTCCGCTCGTCCCGCTCCTCGATCTCCAGTTCTTTTGTCTTTTTCACAAACAGCTCACAGGCGCCGGTTGCGAGCAGGACAGTGCCGATCAGCGTGGTGCCCGCCGCCACCAGCTCCGGCCGGGGCACCGGAAGCAGCTCCGTTGCCCCCAGCCCGTAAGCCAGAAGCCCTCCCAGCAGCACGATCATGCCGACGACTGTGCAGGCAAGGGCGTATCTTCTGTTCCGCTTCTTTCTTTCACTTTCACTCATTTCGACTCCTCCTCATAGATAAAAATATCCTCGATCGCCAGGCCAAAGTATCTGGCAATCTTGAAGGCCAGCAGGATGGACGGATTATATCTTCCGTTCTCCAGGGAACCTATGGTCTGCCGCGACACCTCCAGGCTGGCAGCCAGCTCCTCCTGCCGGATGCCCCGCTCCTTCCGCAGTTCCTCCAGGCGGTTTTTCATATGTGATCACTCCCAGTTTTGGAAAGTTTACTTTCCATTTCTTATTCTGATTATAGCAAACAGGCAGAAAAATGTCAAGTCCGCTTTCCATTTTTGTCAAAATTGAACGGCCTGAACACCTCCAAAAACAAAGAGTTCCGTCTGCGGAGTATTTTATTGGACAGGGAACAAAATTTCCTATTCAACAAAAAAAGATTTCGGAGCTTTTCCCGTTCTCCGAAACCTTCTCTGTCCTATGATCTGGAATTGTTCTCTTCCGGTAGTTCTCTTCCAGCAGTTCTCTTCTAGCTGAGCTCGATCTTCGCGGCCTCCGCCGGTTTGAACTCGTTCTCCAGGTCGTAGATGTTGTGGCCCGTGGACTCGCCGAGGACCCGCCCCTCCAGGGAATAGCAGCGGATAAACCGCTTCGGCGCCACGCTGGACCAGTGCTCCACATCCCATGACATGTAGCCGTCCTCGTCGGATTTCTTCTCCTTCAGGTAGAGGTCTACCTGGCGTCCGTCCTGCATGATCTTGATGAGATCCCTGTAATCGCTGATCTCAACATCCTCTTTTTTTACTGTGTCGTAAATCTTCATTTTCTCTTCCTCCTGCCCTCCCGGGGCTTTCACTCTAACATTCAGTGTACGCTTTTCGCCGTGCAATGGCAAGAAAATTTTCTTTTTTATTCACTGTCATGGCTGGTGTAGCTTGCCACTACATCATCAAATGGTTAGACAGTGACGAATAACCGGTAACTGGCCTATGGACTGGTCCACCATCAAAAAAACGGAACAAAACACACCCCGGAGACTGCCTTCTCCGGGGTGTTCGTCCGTACTGCTATTGAATGATTATATCTTTTCTGCCTAAAGGCATTATAGCATATGCATTTTCCCGTTTCAATATACATTTTCAAAGATATACTGTCACTTTCTGCCGCACTCCCCGGCCGTTCCCCGCAGGATCCCCAGGCCGTGCTCCAGATGGGGCAGGAGGAATTCCAGCGCCTCCTCCACCGCCTTAGGACTTCCCGGCAGATTGATGATCAGCGTCTTCCCCCGGATGCCGGACACGGCCCGGCTGAACATGGCCCGGGGCGTGATGGTCATGGAGTAATTGCGGATGGCGTCCGCGATCCCGTTTGCCATCCGGTCACAGACGGCGGTCGTTGCCTCCGGCGTTAAGTCCCTCTCTGAAAATCCGGTGCCGCCGGTGGTGAAGATCACATCCATCTGCCGCTGGTCCGCCAGGCGGATGAGCTGGCTCTTTAAGGGCTCGGTGCCGTCCGAGAGGAGCAGCGTCTCTTTCACCTCGTAGCCGGCCTCCCTCGCCAGTTCGCAGATCTTCGGGCCGCTTTTGTCCTCCCGCTCCCCTTTGGCCCCCTTGTCGCTCAGGGTGATGACTGCTGCCGTGAAAGGCCGGTCCGGGGCCGGCGGCTCCACGTCCACCGCGTCCCCCCTGCGGATGCGCCCGCCTTTCACCACTTCTGTAAATACACCCTCCCGCGGCATGATGCAGTCGCCCATCGTTTTGTAGATCTCACAGTGGCTGTGGCACTCCTTCCCGATCTGGGTCAGCTCCAGGACAGCCTCCCCTATGTGAAAGCGGGTGCCCACCGGAAGGCGGCGGAGGTCAAACCCTTCCACGATCAGATTTTCCCCGAAAGCGCCAAAGTCCACCCGGGCGCCTCTCGCCCGGAAATCCTCGATCTTCTCAAAGGACAGAAGGCTCACCTGGCGGTGCCAGTCCCCGGCGTGGGCGTCGCCCTCGATGCCCCAGTTTTCCTTCAGGACCGCCTCTTCCACTTCCCCCTTCTTCGTACCTCTCTTTTCGCTGATGCAGATGCCAAGCAGTGTTCCCATCGTACCCCTCCTACTCTTCCCCGCAGGACCGATGCGCCCTGCACCGGGGATCCTTTTCAATCTCTATTTTGTCAAATTCGCAGCGCAGCCCGTCGTACTGCAGCATCGTCCCAAGAAGCAGCTCCCTCCTCCCAAGAAGGATCTTGAGCACTTCCGCCGCCTGCAGGCAGCCGATCACGCCGGCCACAGCCCCGAGGGCCGGGATCGGCGAAGGGCTTTTTCTCCGGTGATATCCAAGGCACTCCAGGCAGGCCGTCCTTCTGGAAATATCAAGCACATACCCGTAAAAGCCCTCTATGCCGGCCTCCACAAGAGGGATATCCCCGGAAAGGCAGGCTCTGCCGGCAAGGAGCCTGGCGTCAAGCAGATCCACGCAGTCTGCCACCACATCCGATCCGGCCAGTATCCGGCCTGCATTCTCCTCTGTCAGATAGCAGGCGTGCGCATCCACGCGGACATGCGGGTTGATCCGTGCCAGCTTCTCTGCCGCCGAATCTGCTTTCCGCCTCCCGATATCACTCTCCCCGTGTAGGAACTGCCGGTTCAGATTGGATACAGAGACGGTGTCCCCGTCCACCACCCGGATGGTCCCCACGCCGGCCTGCGCAAGATAAGTCAGGACAGGTGAGCCAAGGCCCCCGCAGCCGATCACAGTCACCACAGACTGCTCCAGTTTCCTCTGCCCCTCTTTTCCGATCTGCGGCATCAGGATCTGCCTGTCATATCTCCCGTCCATACACATCCTCCTCCATTCCTGATACAGCCCTCCTCTGCCTCTATACACGGATGATCTCCCCGATGCCCTCCGTGCCATACCCGCCGGCCTCCCGCACTCTTGCGCGGAACTGCTCTGACTGCAGGGCCCGGATGAAATCCCGGATAAAGGGCAGTGCCAGATTTTTCCTCTCAATGGCGAAATCATATTCCTCTTCCCCCACCTCGATAAAATCCAGATCCATCGCCTTTGCCGCTGCATAGATTCCCATGGCAGCATCCACACCGCTCTCTTTCACAAGCGCCGCGGCCGCCATATGAGTCGCCGCCTCCAACTCGTACCCGTCGATCTGCTCCGGGCGGATCCCCTCTTTTTTCAGCAGATGGTCCAAAAGCACCCGGGTGCCTGCCCCCCTCTGCCGGTTGGCATACCGGCAGCGCAGAAGGTCGCGGATACTCCGGATATCCGCCGGGTTTCCTTTCTTCACCATCAATCCCTGGATCCGGGTCACGCCTTTAATGAGAGCCATCTCCCTGTCCGGAAAGATCCGGCGCAGATAGGCGGTGTTGTAAACGCCGGTCTCCTCGTCCAGGAGGTGGGTAGGCGCGATGTGGGCCTCGCCCCGCTTCAGCGCCATCAGCCCTGCCATACTTCCCACATGGGTGCTGGACAGGTGTACGCCAGGCGACAGATCCGGCAGAAGATCCGCCAGGAAATCCATGATCATGTCGTGGCTCCCTATAGAGACGATAGTATGCCGGATCTCCTCCCGGGACCGCCACAATTCAACCGGCACCTTTTCTCCCGCTTCGTACCCCTCCAGATTTTGGCCGATCACGCACACGCCGTCCGCCCTGACCAGGCTGGTGGCTGCCGCCGCGCCTCTTACGAGGGGGGAGGCGATCAGCCTGCCGTCCACTTCACCCAGTTTTACCCGCACATATTCCCTGTGCTTCAGCGAAGAGACAAGGCGCCTGGAGACCACCGCCTCCTCCACCGGATGGTCTTCCGGTGCCGCGCCGGTAAAGAGCTCCATGACAGGCTTCACAAACGTCTCAAAATCAATATACGCCGACACCGGGTAACCCGGAAGGCCGATCACCGGTTTGTTGTCCACGACCGCCAGGATCACTGGTTTCCCCGGCTTGATGGCAACGCCGTGGATGAGGACCGTCCCCAGTTTCCGCAGGACATGGACGGTGTAATCCTCTGTGCCGGCGCTGGAGCCGGCGTTGACGATCACCATGTCATTGTCTGCCACCGCCCGTCTCACTGCCGCCAGGATCTTCTCATAGTCGTCCTCTACGATCGGGCTTACATCCGGCACCCCGCCATACTGCTGCACAAGTGCGGCGAACATGCCGGAATTGGAGTCAATGATCTGTCCCTCCCCCGGCTCCTGCCCCGGCGGGATCATCTCTGTCCCTGTCGGTATGATCCCCACCCTTGGCCGGGCGGTCACCTGCACATGGCAGATCCCTCCTCCCAGCAGGACGCCGATATCCACCGGCCTGATCCTGTGATGTCCCGGCAGGAGCATTTCACCGGCCACAATATCCTCCCCAATCGGGCGGATATGACTCCAAGGTGAGACCGCAGCAATAATCTGAACCGTATCCTCGTCTACCCCCAGAAGATCTTCTGCCATGATGACTGCATTATAGGGCTCCCGGACCGGATCCCCAGTATCCACCACCTTAAAATCCTTCCCTCTCTTCAGCGTGAGGGGATGCTCCTCGCTGGCTCCTGCCGTGCGTGCTGCGTTCACCATAATTCCGTCCATTGCAGACGCATTGAAAAGCGGCGAACACAAGACGGCGTGAACCGCCTCCGCTGTAATCCGTCCCAGGCTGTCCTGCACAGGTACCTCCTCTTTTCGAACCGACACACACTTCTTAATTTCTTTATTATATAGTTCTTTTGCTTCATCCACCGGCGTGGTGTGCAGATACAAATTCCTTTTTTCCATATGTCTGCTCCGTCCTCCTTCTAAATCAGGAATACGTCCACTGTCTCTCCCTTTTTCAAGCCTTCCTGATTTTCCGGGATCATGATATATCCATCCGCTTTTGTCAGGATGCTTATCAAACCTGATCTTCCAAACACAGGCACTGCCTTTCTCCTGCCATCTTCATCTCTTACAAGCTGGACCGTCTGACAGACAGCCCGCCCCGGTGCTGCAGGGATATTCACTGTCAGTTCCGCAGGAATCGGCCAGGACTTTTTCTGACCGCTTCTGTCTTCCCAAAGCCAGCCGATCAAAAGCTGAAACACGATCATAGCCGCAGAAGGATGACCCGGAAGTCCCAGAAGGATTGTCTCCGTCGACGCATCGTACCCCAGGATTGTGGGTTTTCCTGGCTTAAGGGCAAGTCCCTGGGTTAGAAGTTCCCCATCTGCAAGTTCGCCGATCACGGATGCCGTCTCATCTTTACGCCCCTTGGAACTCCCCCCAGACACCGCTACGATATCACTTTCCCTCATTGCTTCCCATATCGTTTCTTTCAGCAGATCCCTCTCGTCTTTCAGTACATGGCAGCCGCAGACCTCTAGTCCGGTCTTTTTCGCAACCGCCTGCAGGGCGTACGTATTGATATCCCGCACCTTTCCAGGGTTCATTTCCCCACCAGGCGGTATCAGTTCATCTCCTGTGGAGATGATGGTAATCTCCCAGGGCTTTACAACCTGGACCCTCTGTTTTCCCAGTGCCGCCAAAAGTCCGATTTCCTGGGGCCTCAGAACAGTCCCTTTCGCAAGGGCTACCCTGCCGGAGTGCAGGTCGTCACCTCTGTAGACAATATTTCCGCCGGAAGGCACGGATGCATACACTGCTATCTCCATATCTGAAAAAAGTTCGCAGTATTCCACCATGACAACGGCATCAGCACCCGGGGGAAGCATGCCGCCAGTTGGAATATACATACATTCTCCCGGCCCGATGCCGTGCGTTGGTGCACAGCCCATCTCCACTTCCCCGGTAACCTGCAGGATTGTGGGAAGGTTTTCCGATGCACCAGATGTATCGGCGCTCCTCACAGCATAGCCATCTACCGTTGACCGATCAAATCCAGGCACATCCTCCTCTGCATGCACATCCTCCGCCATTACTTTTCCGAGGGCATCTTCCACAGGAAGCTCCTGCACTTTCACTTCAAGCCCCTGTATGGCCTTTTTCAATTTCTCTCTGGCCTGAGCCACGGTATCTACCTGCAATAGTTTCATTTTTTATCACGCTTCCTTTTTCCATGTAATGAATGGTCTCACATAGCTGATGCACTGCTTCCAGCTGGTGGCTCACAATAATCCAGGTGATAGGCTCCTTTTTCTGTATTTCCCTGATCATCTCTATAAAAAGAGTCTCACTCTCCGTATCTAAATTAGAAAATGTCTCATCGATCATGACCAGTTTCGGCTGGAAGATCACAGCCCTCAGAAATGAGAGCTTCTGTCTCTCCCCGCTGGACAGAGATCTGGCGTACTGCCTCTTCTGCCCCAGAAGCCCCGCCTTCCTAAGGAGTTCATCTGTCTTATTCTCATCAGGATGGATATGCCGTATCTGCAAAGGATAGATGAGGTTTTTGTACACAGATGCGTCCATCAGGTAAGGTCGCTGAGACAGCATGGTGATTTCCCGAAAGCCAATCCCTTCGTAATCAATAATGCCACTGTCAGGTGTATAGATGCCCGCCAAAATCTTAAGAAGGACTGTTTTCCCGCAGCCATTTGGTCCGATGATTCCATGTATCCGACCTGGTTCTATATCAAGATGATCGATCTGAAGGCAGAAATTTCCAATTTTCTTTTCCAGGTCAGTAATTTTCATTTTCACTTTCCTCTCTCTGCAATATGTCGCAAATCCACTGAAGGATAAAAGCCATTACAAGAAGCAATATGCCCAACGCCACACCTTCTGTAAAGATTCCCTGGCTTTTCAGAAGGGAAATCGTTGTCGTCATGGTCCGGGTCCGGCCTCTGATGTTACCTCCCACGAGCATGACAGCCCCTACCTCACTAATGGAGCGACCGAACCCGGTCACCATGCAAAAATAGATTTCTCTTCTCAGCTCCCGGATAATGAGCCCGGTCGTCTGCCACCTTGTTGCTCCCATAGTCACCGCAAACTCACGGATGGAAGGGGCTGATCTTCTGAGGTACGAGTAGATCATGCCGCAGATGATAGGGGTGATGATCAGCGTCTGGGCAATCACCATCCCCTGTATCGTAAACAACAGCGACAGAGGACCAAGAGGTCCTCTTCGCATCAGTAACAGATATACGATCAACCCGACCACCACAGGCGGTGAGCCCATGAGCGTACGGTTGAGCCGGATCACGATCTTCTTTCCCGGAAACCGGAACCGTTCCAGCATAAGACCGAAGGTGATCCCCAGTACGGAAGCGATCCCGGTGGAGCAGACTGCCATTGTAAACGTCACTCTCACTGCGCTCAGTATATCCGGGTCCGAAACAACGCTTTTCAGCCACTCCAGCATTCTTCACTTCCTCCCTGCTCTATGCGTCTGTCCCTGCGTTCGGTGTAAACAGGGCCTGTCCATACTCCTCAACCCCGTATTCGCCGATCAGTTTCTGCACTTCATCCGAGCAGATCCACTCGATAAAGTCATTTGCGCCCTCATTGTTGACCTCCGGATATTTCTCCGGGTTGACAGCGATCACGCCGTACTGGTTCAGCAGGCTGTCATTGCCCTCACAGACGATATCCAGCTGATAGTCAAGGGTTGCATCCTGGCTCTGCTTCAGCCATGTGCCGCGGTCTGTCAGGCAGTACGCCTGCTGCTCGTCCGCCATGGTGATGGTCGCTCCCATGCCCTGTCCGGATTCCACATAGTTGGGGTCTGTCGTCGGGTCAAGCCCCAGCTCTTCCCAGATTCCTTTCTCTTTCTTGTCTGTGCCGGAGTCGTCGCCCCTGGAGACAAACGGCAGCTGATCGTTTATGATCTGCGTAAACACCGCGTTGATGTCATCTGTCTTCTCGATCGGCGAAGAGGGGCCTACCACGATAAAATCATTGTACATAACCGGAAATCTCTCGACACCGTATCCCTCTGCCACAAATTCCTCCTCGCTGGATTTGGCATGGACCAGGACAACGTCCACATCCCCGCTCTCACCCATGGCAAGCGCCTCACCGGTTCCGACAGCCGTCCACTCCAGATCCCAGCCTGTATCCTCCTTGAACAGGGGCTGCAGATAATCCAGAAGCCCGGTGTCCTCTGTGCTGGTGGTGGTCGCCATCATAAGCGTACCCTTGTCTTCCGGCGCCGCCTCCTCTGTCTGCTCCTCAGCCGCAGCGTCCGCCTCTTCGCTTTCCGCCGGCTCCTCCGACTGTCCGCCGCAGGCTGTCAGACCGATACACATTACTGTCACAAGAAAAGCTGCTGTCAACTTCTTCATAAAAATCTCCTCCTTTTCAGTCAGCTGTCTCTAAAATTTGCGCCATTTTTTCAAAAGAAAAATGGCCTCTGAAAAAGAAGACCACACAAAAGGAACCTGTTCTTTTTGCGGATATTCTTTTCAAACGCGGAAGGCATCTTCTTTTCAGGAGATACCCGTTGGCCTGCCCCCATGGTCTGTACCGGCTTTAGGCTGACAGGCTCGAATTCCTGCAAACTATATGAAATTGTATATATTGCCATCAGACTGCCGCCGGATCCTTGTCCCTCCTCTCCGTTGCTGTTTGGCTCCTACCCACCGATCCTGAACATATCCTTATGTTCAAATTCCGATGAATCGCCCGCTTCAAAATGGTGGCAGGCCGGCTTGCGGTAAATCGCCTTCTCCACAGCCTGGAGAAGTTCCCTGTCCGATGCGCCGCCCCGCACAAGAGCTCTCACATCCTCTCCGTCTGCATACTGCAGGCACGGCTTCAGAAAACCTTCCGCCGTCAGGCGGATCCGGTTGCATCCGGAACAGAATTTGTGGGAGATGGCGCTGATAAACCCGATCTTTCCTTCAAATCCGGCAAAGGAGACATACTGCGCCGGGCCGTTCCCGAAGTGACCGCTGCACGGCCTCTCCGGCCCGAATGCCTCCCGCAGACGCTCCAGCACATCTTCCTGGGAGCTGCCGCGGAAATCCCTGCCGAGCCCCACCGGCATCATCTCGATGAACCGGACGTCGATCGGCCTGTCTTTTGCGATCCCTGCCAGGCCGATCCACTGATTCTCGTTTATCCCCTTGAGGGGGACGCAGTTGATCTTTACTTTCAGCCCCGGGCAGGCTGCGGCTGCCTCCAGCCCCTCCAGCGCTGCTGCCAGACAGTCCCTCCTTGCCACAGACGCGTACATGGCGGGATCCAGGGTGTCCAGGCTGATGTTGACTGCATCCACGCCCGCCCCCACAAGGTCATGGACCTGCTCTTTTAAGAGGACGCCGTTTGTCGTGACCGTCACTTCCCTGATCCCGGAGACCGCTTTCACAGCGGCGGCAAGCCCCGCCAGGTTCTTTCTGACAAGGGGTTCCCCCCCTGTCAGTTTGATCCTGGTGATCCCGGCTGCTGCCGCCGCGCGCACGATCCTGACGATCTCGTCGTAAGTCAGGATATCCTGATGGGACACCTGCTCGATCCCACCCTCAGGCATGCAGTATATGCAGCGCAGGTTGCAGCGGTCCGTGACCGATACCCTCATGTAATTGATCTGTCTTCCGTACTGGTCTTTCATGCCGGTATCCCTCTTTCTGGCTCTCGCAAATCATTGCCCTTATTCAATCACTACCTCTATTTTACACGATTCCGTAGGTGTGCGCCATGGTATCTGTCATCTTTTTCTTTCTGCATGTAGGACAAAGTTCCTCTGGCTCTTCTCCCGCCCTTCCGGCTGCAAGTTCCATCTCCTCCCTGGTGCCTACAGGTGCGCCGCACTCGCGGCAGTGGACGATCTCAAAGGTCCGCCCCCACACTTCCCTCGTCTGTCCGTCATCCCTGTAGGAAATGGCGCCAGTCGGACAGATCGATGCGCAGCTTAAGCAGCCCACACAGTCTTTGGAGGGTTCATCATAGGGCGTGGAGATCTTCTTTGCAGTACCCCGAAGCACGGTGGAGATGGCTCCCGTCCCCAGCTTTGCACAGGCCCCCGCGCAGAGACCGCACATAATGCATTTCTCCCCGTCAATCTGTGCGAACCGGCTACCGTCCGCCGCGCCGTAAGCTTTGCACAGCGCGTCGATCACGCCGCTTTCCGGCGCTCTCTCCTTCAGGAGCATGAGCACCACGGCCCGGTCTTCTTTGACACGCTCGCTGTCGGTATAGACTTCACACGGCCGCTCCACCGGATACACGCAGGACACTACGATCTTGCTCCTGCCCTTTTCCACGACTTCCACCAGACACACCCTGCAGCAGGCCTGTCCGGAGATCGCGGGATGATGGCACAGTGTCGGGATGTAAAAACCATTCCTTCTTGCCACATCCAGCAGGAACTCGCCTTTTTCGCAGGTGCATTTTTTTCCGTTAATGGTAATCTCTATCATGCTTCCTGCCCCCTTCCCACTGCTTTTACCGCGTCAAACCTGCAGGCCTCTCTGCAGCTTCCGCAGGAAATACATTTTGAGGGATCGATCCTGTGCGGCATCTTCTTTTCTCCACTGATGGCTCCGGCCGGACATCCCTTTGCGCACATATCGCAGCCGATGCACTTCGCCTCATCGATCTCAAACCGGGTCAGATTCTTGCAGACGCCTGCTGGACATCTCTTTTCCCGGATATGGGCTTCATACTCATCCCGGAAATACTTGATCGTCGTGAGGATCGGGTTGGGCGCGCTCTTGCCAAGACTGCACAACGACGCGTCCTGCACAGCGTGGCCGATCCGCTCCAGCAGTTCAATGTCTCCTTCTCTTCCTCTGCCCTCGCAGATATCCGTCAGGATCTCCAGCATCCGCCGCAGGCCCTCCCTGCAGGGCGTACACTTGCCGCAGCTCTCCTCACAGAGGAAGTTTGTATAATACCTGGCCACTTCCACCATACAGCTCCTGTCATCCATAACGATCATGCCGCCGGATCCCATCATGGCGCCGTACTTTGCCAGAGAATCAAAATCCACCTTCAGATCCAGCATGCTCTCCGGAATGCAGCCGCCGGAAGGACCGCCTGTCTGGACCGCCTTAAAGGGCCGGTCCCCGATGATCCCGCCGCCGATATCAAAGATCAGATGCCGGAGCGATGTTCCCATGGGCACTTCCACAAGGCCGGTCCTTTTCACCTTTCCCACCAGGGCAAATACCTTGGTCCCCGTGCTCGTCTCTGTACCGATTTCGGCAAATTTCTTCCCTCCGTCCCGGATGATCAGCGGGATGTTGGCAAGCGTCTCCACATTGTTCAAAACTGTGGGCTGGTTCCAGAGCCCTTTCTGGACAGAGCGGATATACTTTGCCCGGGGTTCTCCTACCCTTCCCTCGACAGATGCCATGAGAGCCGTGGATTCTCCGCAGACAAAGGCTCCTCCTCCGCGGACTACCGACAAATGCAGTCTCTTTGACGAACCCATGACGGATTTCCCGATGATCCCCCGCGCTTCTGCGTCTTCCAGCGCTTTTTTCACATGCTTCACTGCCAGGTCATATTCATCGCGGATATAGAAAAAGCCTTCTTCCGCCCCAATGGCAATGGCCGCGATGGCCAGGCCCTCGATCACCGCATGGGGATCGCCTTCCAGGATCGACCGGTCCATGAATGCGCCCGGGTCTCCCTCGTCGCCGTTGCAGGCCACATACTTGGGGAAGTTATCATAGGAAGCCGCTGTGCGCCACTTCCTTCCGGCAGGGAATCCGGCGCCGCCCCGTCCCCGGAGCCCGGACTCTTCCACTTCCGCGATCACTTCGTCCGGCGTCATCTGCAGGGCTTTTCGCAAGGCCTCATAACCGCCCAGTTCCAGGTAATCCTCAATATTCTCCGGATCGATCTTTCCGATATGGCGGAGAGCCAGTTTCTGCTGATGTGCGTAGAAGGGATTTTCCTCCTGGGAGCGGACCCGGTTTCCCTCATTATCTTTATACATGAGCCTTGGGATCTCCTGGTCTTCCAGCACACTCTTCTCCAGGATTTCCGGCACATCTTTTGGTTTTACTTTATAGTAGACCAGATTATCCGGCATGATCTTCACGATCGGACCGTTTTCGCAGAAGCCGTTGCATCCCGTCGTCTTGATCTGCGGGATCACATCGGCGTCTGCGCCGCTTTTTTCTATTTCACTGCGGAAGGCATCTACCACGTTCATACTGCCGTTTGCCCGGCACCCGGTGCCGCAGCAGATCAATATCTGTTTCTTCATATTACTCAGCACCGCCTTCCCTCACTCCCTGAATAATTTCCTTTAATTTTTCCAGGGTAACCTTTCCATAATAGACGTCGTCCACAACCAGGACCGGCGCCAGAGCACAGGATCCCAGGCAGTTCACCGTCTCCAGGGAAAACATGCCGTCCTGCGTGGTCTCCCCGGGCCCGATATCCAGCTCTCTTCTGATCCCGTCGATCAGGGTCGACGCACCCCTGATATGGCAGGCCGTACCGTCACAGCACTTGATAATGTGCCTGCCCTTCGGCACGAGACTCAGCGCCTTGTAGAATGTAGCCATGGCGTAGAGGGAAGACACCGGACACTGTAGTTCCTCCGCCAGCGCCTCCATGCCCTCCCTTGGCACATACTGGAATTCCCGCTGCATATCCTGCAGGATCGCGAGCGCGTATCTCCTGTCCGGCTGGTAAGAATGTATGATCTCTTCAATCCGCTTTTCGGATACTTCCATCCTGTTTCACCACCTTATCCTTAACCGCCAGCCACCACAGGGAAGATGGATACAACGTCTGTCGGAGACAGCTTCGTGTCGATCCCTCCAAGATGCTCCACATGTCTTCCGTTCACCAGGATGATGATCTCCTCTCCCAGTTCTGTCCCGTCCGGGGTCAGCAGCTTTTCCCTCAGCCTGTCCCCGTAAGTCTCGCTCAGAGCCAGAGTCAGTTTCCGGACATCCTCCTGATACGGAAAGTCCACGATCTTACATTTTGTATACTCCCTGAGGTAGGCAAAAAATTTCACTGTCATCTTTCTTCTCCCGGCAGGCAGCCGCCAGGCCGCCCGCCTCACATGTGATCTCTATAATCCCAGCTCCCTGTCTTTCTCAGGTGTGGGCGTGCCTTCTGTATCCCAGCCCCTCACCTGATAGTACTCCTGGAGCATGGTGTGCAGTTCGTTGACTTTTCCCTGCGCCGGGCCGTCCGGCAGCTGCTCTCTCAAAAGCCTGGGCGGAAGGGTGTCCTTTTCCACGCCGGCCGCGATGTTGAATTTCTTCTCCAGGTTCCAGACCCTCTCCCCCTTCAGGAGAATATCCGCGTCGCTCTCATCGCTGCCCACTGCCTCCCTGTACTGCGCCGCGATCTCCGGCAGACCGAGGGCAAAGGAGGTGAACAGGCACACGCCCGCAGAGTCGATCAGCGCCGTCAGATCCTGGAATGTCTTCAGCATGGAAGCCTTCCCTTCCGTTACCAGGGGATCCATCTTGACCGGAAGCCCGAGGACCTCCGGGGAAGTCATGTATCCGCGCACATGGCAGCCGCCCCGGTTGGACGTAGCGTATTCCAGTCCGATGCCCTGCAGCGCACGGCCGTCATAGGCCGGCATCTCCTGTTTCTTTACAGACATGGACAGTTCCGGATGCCCGTATTTTTCCGCCAGCCGGTAGGAACCCCTGGCAAGCTGCTTTCCGAATCCCTCGTTCTTTCCTGTCATCTCCGCCAGCTTCACCATGGTCGCGGCATCCCCGAAGCGCACCGGGATGCCTCCCGTATCCTCCTCGGTCATATAACCTGCCTCGAAGAGCTCCATGGCGCAGGCGATGGTCGCTCCCAGCGTGATGGGGTCGAATCCGTATTCATTGCAGATAAAGTTTGCTTTGCAGACCGCCTCCAGATCATCAATGCCGCAGTCCGCTCCAAAGGACCATCCCGCCTCGTACTCCGGTCCCTCGCCTCTGGACTTGAAGGGACCGCTCGGAATATCCACTACGCGGCCGCAGCCGATACAGCAGCCGAAGCATCCCTTGTTCCGGATCAGGTATTTCTCTGTCAGCGTCTCACCGGAAATGTTGTCCGCCTTGTCATAGACGGCGCCGTCCCGGCCGTTGCGAAGCGGAAGTCCGCCGCTCTCATTGATGATATTGACCAGGATCTCTGTCCCGTAGGCCGCCAGCCCTGTGCCTGTAACCGGGTGGGCTTTCAGCACTGTCCTTGCGTTCTCGATGGCCTCCATGAACTTCTCCGGCCTGGCCACATAGATAGATTTCGTGCCCTTCACAGCCACCGCCTTGAGTTTTTTGCTCCCCATCACAGCGCCCAGGCCGCCCCGGCCTGCCGCCCGGTGCTTGTCGTTCATCACGCCGGCGTACAGGCAGAGATTTTCTCCGGTAGGGCCGATGCAGGATACCCGGAAGGACTGGCCGCAGATCCGGTTCAGCTCATCCGTGGTCTCATAGACGGTCTTGCCCCACAGTTCAGAGGCATCCCGCAACTCCACCTCATCGTCATTGATATAGAGATACACCGGGTGGTCGCTCACGCCCTCAAAAATGATCCCGTCATATCCGGCATACTTCAGCTCCGGTCCGAAATGTCCGCCGGAATTTGCCGCTCCGATGGTGCCGGTAAGCGGCGCTTTTGCCACCACTTCAAACCGTCCGCTGCAGGCCGCCGCCGTTCCGGTCAGAGGTCCCGTCATAAAGATGAGATTGTTGTCCGGCCCAAGAGGATCGATCTTCGGATCCACCTCATCACAGAAATACTTGGTTCCCAGGCCTCTGGCTCCCACAAAATCCTTTGCAGCCTCCATATTGAGCGGCTCCTTTTTTATCGTTCCCTCAGAAAGATCCACGCGAATGATCGTTCCCATATATCCGTTCATCATGCCTTTGCCTCCTCTCCGAATACGTCTTTAAAACGGTCGGCCACAGCACGTTTTCTGTCCATTCCTTCATCCGGGTCCTCAAATGTGATCGCTCCGGTCGGGCAGAATTTTGCGCATTTGGGTTCCCCGCCGCACAGATCGCACTTATGTACCTGTTTTTTCTCTTTGTTAAAACTGATATTGCCAAGCGGACAGGCGTTCATACACATCTTACAGCCGATACATTTCGCATGGTCCATGACAACCGCGCCGATCTCATTCCTGCTGATCGCTCCTACCGGACAGACCTCCAGACAGCAGGGGTCTTCACACTGCAGGCACATGACAGGAATATTGACGGCTGCTTCTTCGTATGCCATGACTGTCACATTGGAATTTCTCGGATTGAACGCCTGGTCATGACCAAACGAACAGACCAGTTCACAGGTTCTGCATCCGATACATTTTTCAGGCTTGATCATTAATTGTTTTCCCATTCCGTTCTAACCTCCTTTACATAAAAAAATCCATTATCATATCTTCCGATATAATAATGGCTCCTTCGCAATCAGGCAGGCAGCCTCGTTCCCAAGACTACCCATTGGTCCCGCCTTCCCGTAAACAAATCGGCACGCACACGTCGGAAGCACTGGACTCGGAGTTTATATCATGTTTCTTTTATTCATTATAATACAAATCACCTGATTATTCTATATTTTATTTCTTTTTTTCTAACAATTTATAGTTCTATTCGTTATTTTTTTGACGTATTTTTACTCGCTCACCCTCGCAAATGCTCCCACCTGATACACTCACGGCATACCAGCACCCTTCCCGGAGCAGACAGGGCAGGCCCCGCTTCACTCTCTCACATTCTGCAAAGCATCTTCCCTTCCCTTTTTTGATCTCAAGAACTATTCCCTTACATACCAGTTGCATCCCTTTTTTGATCGTTCCCAGTTCGTCCTTGGGAATATCAATCCACATATTGGCCTTAAAACGTCTGAAGCACAGTCCCTGCACGCTCTGTCGCAACATCCATTCTCCAGCGCTGACCGCAGCTATGCTCACTGGAGCATCCACATCTTCAAAGTGGAAATCTCCTCTGACACCTTTCCCTTCCACGATTTCTGCGGTTCTTATCCTCCTTCCTGGTTTCCCTTTCTCCTCGAATATATATAGGGCATCTACCCTGCCGCTGCACTCTCTGCTCATGCTTTCACTCCACTCCTCTTCATAACTCCATCTAAATTAGCGGCGGCCTGCCCTCTACAGAGCCGTCTTTATCCAGAACTAAGTTTAACTGCATACGAAAAAAAAGGCAAGACATGCTTGACATTTCATCTGTCTTATTATATTATTGTACTACATTAATAATACACAAATGCAACCCAAAAGAAGGAGGCACACAAATGGAACAAGTGATCTTAAAGACAAATCATCTGACGAAGCGCTACGGTCACCGGGCTGTCGTGGAAAACCTGTCCATGACTATACACCAGGGGGATATCTACGGGTTTATCGGAAAAAACGGAGCCGGAAAGACAACTCTCATCCGCATGGTGACCGGCCTTGCCGCCCCCAGCGACGGCAGCATCCAGCTCTTCGGGAGCGGCAGTCTCCTGGAGGGGCGCCGCAGGATCGGCACAGTCATAGAGGCGCCGGCCTTCTACCCCGGCATGACGGCCCGGGAGAACATCATCGCCTTCTCCAGACTCCAGGGGCTTCGCGACTTCTCCCATGTGGAGGAGCTCCTGGAGCTGGTGGGACTGGACCATACGGGAAAGAAAAAGTGCAGAAACTTCTCCCTTGGCATGAAGCAGCGCCTAGCCATCGCCATCGCTCTCATCGGAGACCCAAAGCTCCTCATCCTGGATGAGCCCACCAACGGCCTGGACCCGGAGGGCATGAAGGAGGTTCGGGACCTGATCCTGAAGCTGAACCAGGAGAGAGGCATCACAGTCCTCGTGTCCAGCCACATCCTGGGCGAGCTGTCCAAATTCGCCACCCGGTACGGCATCATCCACCACGGAAAGCTGATCGAGGAGTTCACGGAGGAGGATCTGTGGCGCAGGTGCGCGCGAGACGGCCGCCAGGAGATCGACCTGGAGGACTACTTTTTAAGCAAGATTGGAGGTAAACAGGCATGTTAAATTTAATAAGAAGTGATCTATTCAAGCTGAGAAAGGCAAAATATTTCTGGGTCCTGCTGGTCATCAACATCCTGCTGGCCGTCGGCACTGTCTGCCTGCTGGACTTCACCTACAAGCTGGCCGGAGACTCCATGGAGGCCCAGCTCACCCAGGAGCAGGCCGCCCTGGACGACGCGGGCATGAATGTGTCTGTGGAGGGAATTCCCACAGGGCACAATGAGCTCAGCGCCTCCAGCCAGATGCTGACCTTCTTCGCGGGCAACACTACGCTCCTGATGGCTGTCCTCATCTCCCTCTTTGTGGGGAGCGAGTTCAACAACGGCACCGTCAAGATCATCGCATCGCGAAATTACAGCCGGCTGAAGATCTATCTGTCCAAGCTGCTTGTGGGCATCCTGGCCTCCGTCCTCTTCACCCTGGTGTTTGTCCTGGCCGCCACCCTCACCGCCACGGCTCTGTGGGGCTTCGGGGATGTGTCCGGCTCCTTTGTGCCCCAGCTTCTGCAAAGAGGAGTCCTGGAGCTGCTGCTTGGCGCCTCCTACGTGTCCATCTTTGTCATGTTCAGCATCCTGATCCGCCAGAACGGGGGCTCCCTGGCTGCCAACATCTGCTTCCTGGAATTCACCTCCCTTGTGGTCACCCTGGGAGAGATGCTCATCCATCATTTTCTTGACAGGTCGGTCACTCTGTCCGACTACCTGCCGGATATGTGCATGACTGCCCTGACCCAGAACCCGGACAGGAGCACTCTCTTGCGGTCTGCCCTGGTGGGCATCTGCTTCCTCCTCGTGCCCGCCCTGGTGGGAGCCGGCAGCTTCCGGAAGCGGGATATCAAATAACAGGACATCAAATAGCCAAACGAAAAGACACTGCAAAGGACTTGCGTCCTCACAGTGTCTTTTTTGTCTTCTGTATTGCTTTTTATGCCTGCATACTTTTGCGGAAAGTCTCCTGTCAGCAAATCTTAGCAGATCTTGTGGATCCATCCCTCCGGAGCCTCGATGTGGCCCATCTGGATGCCTGTCAGTGTGTCGTACAGCTTCTGGATGGTCGGTCCCATCTTCTCCATACCGCTGGGGAAGCAGATCTCCTTGTCGTGGTCCACGATCTTTCCAACCGGTGAGATAACTGCCGCTGTGCCGCACAGACCGCACTCCGCAAAATCCTTGACCTCGTCCATATAGACCTCCCTCTCCTCTGTCTTCAGTCCAAGGTAGTGCTCTGCCACATAGAGGAGTGAACGTCTTGTGATAGAAGGCAGGATTGTGGGAGACTTTGGTGTGACAACTGTGTTGTCCTTTGTCACGAAGAGGAAGTTGGCTCCGCCGGTCTCCTCCACCTTGGTCCTTGTGGCTGAGTCAAGATACATGTTCTCGTCAAAGCCCTTCTCGTGAGCGTCAACAATAGCGTACAGGCTCATGGCATAGTTCAGGCCGGCCTTTACATGGCCTGTTCCGTGGGGAGCTGCTCTGTCGTAGTCACATACACGGATGGTGATGGGCTTTGCGCCGCCTTTGAAGTAGGGTCCTACCGGTGTGGTGAACACGCGGAACTGATACTCCTCTGCCGGCTTTACGCCAATGACAGAGTTGGAACCGAACATGTAGGGACGGATGTATAAGGTAGCGCCTGATCCGTAGGGCGGAACATAGGCTGCATTTGCCTCCACTACCTTGTGGACAGCCTCAACAAAGCGATCCTCCGGAAATACCGGCATCTCCAGCCTCTTTGCGGAGGATGCCATCCTCTGTGCGTTCAGATCCGGGCGGAAAGTAACGATATGTCCGTCCTCCGTTGTGTAAGCCTTCAGTCCCTCAAAGCATGTCTGCGCATACTGGAGGACGCAGGCACATTCGTTGAGCACAATATTCGCGTCGGATGTCAGTGTACCTTCATCCCAGGCTCCATCCTTGTAGTTGGAAACGTATCTCTTATCGGTCTGCATGTAGGCAAATCCGAGATTAGACCAGTCGATATTCTTTTTTTCCATGGATAATTCCCCCGTTCTGTATTTTATTGGTCAATGGTTATCTTCTTGATCTTTTCTCATTATAGTACGGTCATTAACAAAATTCAAGAGTGCGCTCTGTTTTTTTGCAATCAATTTCAGAGTCCGCTCTGCGGGCTCCGGACACCCCGGAAAATGCTACCTCTCCATCATGCTGATGGACTCGATGCCGACGCTTCCTCCCCGCACCACCTCAATGCTCCTGAACTCCTCCTTCATGAGCTTGATCACGGCGTCATTCTTGGTGGCTGTCTGCACAAACTCCAGGAGCAGGCTGTCCTTCCCGTAGTCGATGACCTTTGCCTTGAAGGTCTCCGCGATCTGGAAGGCCTCCACCTTATCCTCAGCGCTGCAGTTTTTCACTTTCACGTACAGGATCTCCTTCATCCGCACGAAAATGTCTGTAAAGTCAATGACCTTGATCACCTCCACCAGACGGTTGAGCTGTTTTTTGATCTGCTCAAAGGTCTCGTCGTCGCTGACCGTGGCGATGGTCATTCTGGACACTGTGGGATCCTCTGTAGTCCCCACAGTCAGGCTGTCCAGGTTGTAGGACTTTCCGGAGAAAAGTCCTGAGATTTTCGAGAGAACACCTACCTGGTTCTCCACGTAAAGGGATATCCATCTTTTTTTCATTCCGTTGCTCATTCTACTCTTCTCCTTTCTAGCAGTCCATGATCATTTCCTTCAGTGTGCCGCCGGGCTGGATCATAGGATATACCAGATCCTCCGGGTCAATGAGGAACTCAATGATATAGGGGGTCTTTTTGCTCTTTGCAGCCTCCTCGAAGGCGGGACGGATCTCCTCCTTCTTTGTCACCCGGATGCCCTTGGCTCCGTAGCTCTCCGCCAGCTTCACAAAGTCAGGCGTGTAGGGCGGGCACTCCACCTCGCCGCATTTTCCCCGGCAGGCTGCACCGGACCGAAGACAGGTCATGGAATAGCGCTTGCCGTAGAAAAGCTTCTGCCACTGGCGCACCATGCCCAGCACGCTGTTGTTGAAAATGCAATTTATAATAGGAAGCTCCTCCAGCACAGCCGTGGCCAGCTCCTGGATGTTCATCTGCATGCCGCCGTCCCCGGAGATGGAGATGACTGTCTTGTCCGGATTGCCGATCTTGGCACCGATGGCGCCGGGAAGGCCGTAGCCCATGGTTCCCAGTCCTCCGGACATGATGAGCTGCTTCTTCGGCGTCATCTCCAGAAACTGGGAGGTGAACATCTGATGCTGTCCCACGTCTGTCACCACAATGGCCTCCTCAAACATGTCGTTGATCACATCCAGGATGTCCTTGGGCGTCATGATGGGCCTCTTCTTCATGGTCAGAGGATGCTCCGCCTTCCAGCCCTTGATCTCCTCCTGCCACTCTTTCGTCTCGCATGGCTCCACGTACTCCAGCATCTTGTCGATGGCCTCTCCCGCGTCGGCCACAATGGGAATATCCACCTGCACATTCCTGGAGATGGCGGAGGTGTCGATGTCAATGTGGACGATCTTGGCCTTGGGTGCAAAGGAGTGGAGCTTTCCTGTGATCCTGTCGTTAAACCTTGTCCCGATGGAGAAGAGCAGGTCGCAGGAGTTCACCGCCATGTTGGCCGCGTAGGCGCCGTGCATACCCAGGTTTCCCACAAAGAGAGGATGCTGTGTGGGGAGGGCTCCCCTTCCCATAACCGTAGTCACCACGGGGACATTGGTCTTCTCCACCAGCTCTGTGAAGGCCTCCCCGGCGCGGGCGATATTCACACCGCCGCCTGCCAGAAACAGAGGCTTCTCCGCTTTGGAGAGCATCTTGATAGCCCGCTTGAGCTGCCCGATATGTACGTGGGTGTTGGGCTTGTAGCCTCTTATATTGACCTCGGAGGGATAGTCGGCGCTCCCCAGCTCTCCCATCACGTCCTTGGGCAGGTCGATGAGCACCGGGCCGGGGCGTCCTGTCCTGGCAATGTAGAAGGCCTCCTTGATAATTCTTCCCAAGTCCTCCCTGTTGCGCACCGTGACACCGTACTTTGTGATGCTCCTTGTGATCCCCACAATGTCCACCTCCTGGAAGGCGTCATTTCCTATAAGGTGCCTGGCCACCTGGCCTGTAAAGCACACAAGGGGAACGCTGTCATAGTTTGCCGTGGCAAGTCCTGTCACCAGGTTCGTGGCCCCGGGGCCGCTTGTCACCAGGCACACGCCCACCTTTCCCGTGGACCGGGCGTAGGCGTCTGCCTCGTGTACGAGAGCCACCTCCTGGCGGGGCAGGATCACCTTTGTGTAGTCCTGTTTGTAGAGTTCATCGCTGATGTCAATGGTACAGGCGCCGGGATAGCCGAAGATGGTGTCTACTCCCTCCTCCTTCAGCGCTTTTACAAGCAGTTTGTTTCCAGAAATCTTTTTCATACCTTACCTCCTTAATAACTACTATTCATACGGGACACGGAATAAAAAAGCCCTAAGCCTTTAGCTTAGGGCGAATATCCATCCGTGTTACCACCTAAATTCAGAGCTCCTTTGTCTCTGCTCTCTGCCAGTACGGGAGCTTCTGCACACTCATATGCGGCGGGCGCTCCGATACCGTTTCCCGTAACGGGGGAATGCCGTTGGAGTCTACTGCCAGGCCCTAATACGATCCGCATTGCTCAACAGATCCTGCTGCCCGGGTTCGGTCCACTGCTCGAAGGCTACTTCCATACATCCATCACGGAGATTTACACCACCCATCTCCTCTCTGCGCTTCCGGTACCTATGTACTCCTCCTTGTCACTGCATTTATTCAGATAATTTTTATTATTATAGTTGATATACCTGTCAATTGTCAACTGACTTTTTTATCCTTTTTATCGGGCCTGCACACATTTTGATCGAAATCAGGCATACCACTGTTGCGCCCGCAAATTTTTCGTGTTACAATATGGGAGTTTTTCGAACACCTGTTCTGTTGCTACAGTGCAGGTTCCAGGACTGGCCGTACAGGCTTTTTAGGAAAGGAGAACATAAGATGAGTCAAAGCAACAATAAAAATTCTAATTCCGGAACCCTAAAGATTTTCGGCGCAGTGGCCCTGCTTTTTGGTATCGTATATGCCATTCTGGGCACGCTGGCCCTGACCGGAGCTGTCAGCGGACTGCTGCCGGGACATGAGGCCCAGGAAGCTCTGGTAGTGGTACTGGCCTATGCCGTCGCTATCCTGGCAATTATCTGCGGCGCCGCATGCATAAAGGGCGTCTACAGCGTATGCAGAGCACTCGGTCTTGTATTCGCCGTGCTCGGACTGGTCTCACTGATCTATCTTCAGATCACACAGGACAGCTTCAGCATCGCTGACTGCATCGCGCTGGTGCTTGGCGCAGCCATCTACGGAATTGCAAGAAAAGAGAACTGATCCCTGATCAGGAAAACAGGTATGAACGCCCGGCCATGGTCACAATGGCCGGGCGCTTTTTTTCATCCATACTTCATCCGGAAACTCTGACTCCGGCGCGTCGATGTCCACAATGTGGTAGGCGCCGTCCTCGTAATAGGCCGGCTTCATGCCCCCGGTCTTAAAGGCCCTCACCAAATCCTCCTCTGACCGTATCTCCATGGGAAAATAGGTGGCGCAGACTCCCACCTTCTCCGGCACGTGGCAGTCGCTGGCCCCCACCGGTATCAGGTTCAGCTTCTTCGCGTAGGCCGCCGCAGTCAGGCAGGCCTCCCGGTGGGTGCTGCCGTTAAGCACCTCAATGCCGGACAGCCCGGTCACCTCGTCCAGATGCTCCTCCATCCCCCTTCTGTTGTTGCGGAAGGGGTGGGCACTGTAGCAGACGCCTCCCTGCTCCCTCACAAGGTTGATAAACGCCTGGGCGCTGATCCTCTCCCTGGGATACTCCCTGACACCGAAGGCAATGATGTCCCCCTGGAGGGAATAAAACTCAATCCCCACAAATATGGGAAAGCCCGTCTTCTCCGAATACTCCCGGGCAAATTCCCGTATATCCATGTTGTCATGGTCGGTAATACAGATAGCATCCAATCCTTTTTTCTTTGCAATCTCAACGATTTCCTCCAACGGAAGGAAACTGTCGCCGGAATTGCGCATCTCGTGCATATGCAGGTCGATAAACATACCCGTCCTCCTCTTCTCTGCTTCGTCCTTCTCCCCGGCTTCTATCCCGCACTTTTTACCGCTTCCAGTATCCTGCCGCAGACCGCCTTCCATGATATCCGTGCCAGGTCCGGGCAGAGCATATGGCCGTCCCGGACGCGCCCGGCGCATACCTCTATCTTCTCCGCCAGCTCTCTTTCAAAGGCCGGCAGATCCTCCTCAAAGGGCTGATCCGTGTTCCTCATCCGGGGCGGCTTTACATAGAAGACAGGCGCGTGGGGCACGTAGGTCTCCATAAAGGGACGTATACCCGGCAGATCCGTGACCACCACCTGACAGCCGCAGGCAAGCGCCTCCATGACCGTCAGGGGAAGTCCCTCATAGAAGGAGGGCAGCACAAAAATATGGCTCTCATTGTACACATCCGCCAGCTTCTCCTGGGGAAGCCTGCCGGTAAATGCGACAGGCCAGGGGCAGGCGTCCGCCAGAGAGCGGATGCGCTCCATCTCCCGCTCGTCCCCGTTTCCCCCGGCCAGGGTAAGCTGCAGCCCTTTGCCCTCCGCCTTCACCCGCCCCAGGCTGCAAAGCAGGCTTGCCACTCCCTTCTCCTGGCTCACCTTTCCCGCAAAGACAAGGCGCACAGGATCCGCCGCCGGCTTTTCCCCCTTCCGGAAGAAAATCCGGTCATTGTATCCTGTCCCGGCAATGCGCACCCGGCTCTCCTCCACTGGGTACACCTTCAGGATCTCCTTTTTCTGCTCCTGGTGGAGGGCAAAAATGCCATCCAGCTTCCCGATGCGGCTGCAGATAAACTCTCGCTGGAGATCGTGCTTTCTCATCTGCCGCAGGTCCGTATTGTGGCAAAAGCCAAAGACAGGAATCTCCCTCACGCAGTCCCTTGTAAGGGCTGTCACAAGGTACAGGTGATGGCAGAGGATCAGGTCCGGCTGAAAGCTTTCCACCGCCTCCCGGATCTTTCTGCGGAAAGTCTTCATGTAGGTCTCTGTCATCCCCTCATCCATGGCGCTGTAGACCGTGCTCTCGTAGGGCATCCTGTCGGACATCCCGGGAATGGCAAAGGGCAGCTCCTCCGAGTGAAAAAAGACAGGGAAAAAGTCCACACCTGCGGGGAGGCGTACCTCGTCCTCCCGGTACACCCCGGCCAGGACTGCCTGCTCATGCCCCTGCCTGGAGAACTCCCTCACCACCTCCGTGAGGTAGACGCCGCTTCCGGTGCTGTCCGGCTTCTGCGCGGTAATGCTCAAAATCCTCATTTTCCCCCGGCAATCCTTTCATAGACAGTGAAATAATATTCCAGATCAAAATAGGTCTGCTCGTCGCTTGTCTTTGTCATCTTCCACTCCGGGTCCGCGTCCAGGTCCGGGAACCAGGTGTCCGCGTCGTAGGCGTGATCTGTCCGCGTCACATAGGCCGTCCTGCACCAGGGGAGCAGGCTCCTGTAAATGCTCTCCCCTCCGATGACAAAGATGTCCTCCCGGGGATATTTTTTCAGCTCCTCCATGAGCTCCTCCATGGAGTGGACGATGACAGCCTCCCCCGCCTGGTAGTTCGGGTCTGTGGTGAGCACGATGTTGGTCCTCTTCTTCAGGGGCTGTCCGCCAGGGAAGCTCTCCAGCGTCTTTCTCCCCATAACCACCACTTTTCCCGTGGTGGTCTCACGGAAAAATTTCATATCCTGGGGAATACTGACAAGAAGCCTGTTGTCCTTGCCGATGGCCCAGTTCTTATCTGCGTTTACGATCAAATTCATAGCATCCTCCTTATTTTCTCCCCTGTTTTATATGGCTACCGGTATGTTCCTGATCTGCTCATGGGTATTGTAGTCGATGAGCTTCACATCCTCCGGCGTAAAGTCATAGAAGTCCTTCACCTCCGGGTTGAGCCAGAACCGGGGGGCCGCTAACGGCTCTCTGGCGATCAGCTCCTCCACCATGGGGATGTGCCTGTCGTAGATGTGGGCGTCCGCGATCACGTGGACCAGCTCCCCTGCCTTCATGTCGCACACCTGGGCCAGCATGTGGAGCAGCACCGCGTACTGGCACACATTCCAGTTGTTTGCCGTCAGCACGTCCTGGGAGCGCTGGTTCAGGATGCCGTTCAGGGTGAGCCTGTCGCTGTCCTTCTCCTTGGTCACATTGAAGGTCATGCTGTAGGCGCAGGGATAAAGCCCCATCTCGTGGAGATCCTGGTGCACGTACATATTGGTCATGATGCGCCTGCTGTAGGGATTGTTCTTCAGGTCGTAGATGACCCGGTCCACCTGATCCATCATCCCCTCCTTATACTGGTGCTTTACCTGCATCTGATAGCCGTAGGCCTTCCCGATGGAGCCGTTCTCATCTGCCCAGCTGTCCCAGATGTGGGAGTGGAGATCGTGGATATTGTTGGATTTTCTCTGCCAGATCCACAAAAGCTCGTCCGTACAGCTCTTAATAGCCGTCCGGCGCAGAGTCAGGGCCGGAAATTCCTTTGACAGGTCGTACCTGTTCACCACCCCAAACTTCTTGATGGTGTAGGCGGGGGTGCCGTCCTCCCACACAGGGCGCACCTTCTCCCCCTCCGTGCTGGTGCCGTTGTCTATGATATCCCGGCACATATGGATAAATACTTGATCTGCGTAACTCATATTCTCCTCCGTTATCCTCCGCGCGCTGTCTGTCCGGCCGCCTTTTTGGCCCCAGACTTTTTTCGCGGACACTATGAGTATTATAGCAGTTTGGAGCCGCTTCTTCAACCACTGACAGCAGCTCCCCTTCGGTTTCTGCAGACGAGAAAAAAGAGGGAAGCCTGCTTTCCCGGCTTCCCTCCTCCCGCTTGCGCTAACCGCAGCACTCCCTGAGAATTCCGTCCAGCGCACTGGCGCTGCTGCTGTGGGATCGCTCCACCCGCACGTCATGGCGCTCCGCTTCCCTGAGTGCGCAGTGGACCATCTTGTGGGCCACAGTGGATGTAAAAAGGATGATCAGATCCGGCTGTCCGATCTGTGTCTTCAGATTGCCGGCCATCCTCGTAAATACCTTTGCCTTACATTTATACTTTCTGCAGATTTCCTTGTACTGACATTCCATCCGCTCGTTTCCGCCTATGATGACAACGCTCATGTCCGCTCTCCTTTCTTCCGGGCTGTCTGCTGACTGCTATTGGGCTGCTTTCGCCAGAGCCTCCCCGGCCTTCTCGCACGCGTCGAGGGCCTCCTCATCAGGCGCCTCGTTAGCGATCACGCCCTGTCCGCCGATGAGCGCGGCTCCGGCTCCCTTCATCCTGTCCTCCCAGGTGCGCATCCACTCTCCGTCGCCCCATCCGTAGGAGCCAAAGAGAAGGATCCTCTTTCCGGAAGCCATGCCCTCCAGGGCCTGCACGAAGGGCTCCATCTCGGACTCCTCCAGTTCCTCCGCGCCCATGGATGGGCAGCCCAGGGCAAATACATCTCCGGCGGCGATCTTTGCCGGATCCGCCTGGCCCACAGGGAGAAGCTCCGCCTCTGCCCCGCCTTTCGCGATGCCCTTTGCAACCGCCTCTGCCATGGCCTGTGTATTTCCGGTTCCACTCCAATATACAACTGCTATGCTCATAGTTTCTGTATCCTCCTTGCCTTTTCAGAAATCGTCAGGCTACCCGGACGGCGATCTCACTCATCCCTTTTCCCTGGAGAAGCTCTCTCACAGCGCAGTCCCTGGCCCTGTCATAGGCTCGGAACAGCTCCCTGGCTCCGTCCAGATCGTGATACACCTTCCAGTAGCCTGACAGCAGATAATCTCTCCCAGCATTCCGGATAAACCCTTCCACATCGGCCAGAGGGTAATCCAGGAAAACGCCGATCTCATGGGGAAAGACCAGCTCCCGGCCGGCATACATGCCGATCCTGTCCGCCAGCCTCCCCAGCATTTCTTCGGCGGAGCCCTCTGTGTAGCCGAAACCCGCCAGAAATTCCACATTTTCCCGGCGGCCTATATACCGCTCAAAGGTGATCCTTCTGTACAGGAATACAAGGCATCTTTTCTTTCTTACGGCCAGCACTCTGTAGGATATCCCTGTCCCGGCCAGCACCTTCTCAAGCAGTTCCTCCGCCTGGGAGGGAAGATTGGTGATAGCGGCAGCCTTGATCCCCTTCAGGAAGGGGGCACACTGTAATACAAGCTGTGACCGGAGTCTTTGCTCCCGATCCCGTTCGGACAGAAGATATGAGATCACTTCAACCGGCATAGGTTCCTCCTATATTTTGAAATTGATTATCATTTGCTTTTATTAATATATCATAAATGAAAATGGGTTTCAATATTCATATTGATAAGTTTTCTCAACACTGTTCCTCGCAATAAAAAAGTGGCCCATCCCGTCAGGGATCAGCCACATTGTACAGCACCTTGTCCAGCATTTTCCGCAATGCCTGCACTTCCTTTTTTGTCATGCCGATGGTCAGCCTCTTGTCCACCTTTTTCCGGTCAGCCTCCATCCGCCTGCGGATGTCGTAGGCCTTCTCAGTCAGATAAATATTTTTGCACCGCTTATCCTTTGTGCTGGGAACGATCAGAATGTACCCCTTCTCGTCCAGCCGCTTCAAAAGCCCTGTCACCGTGGGGTTTTTGAGGCTGAGGGCCCGCTCCACATCCTTCTGGTTGATCTCTTCCTTCCGGCTGTGGAACAGATAATCCAGCACCGCGCACTGGGACGCCGTGATGCCCAGCGTGCGCAGGCTGTTGTTGACCTCTTTCTCGTATACGTTGTTGATCTGTTTGAACAGAAAACCAAGGGGGAGTTTTTCCTGCATGTGATCACCCTTTCTCTATTTGGCCGCTCCCTGCAGACTGTGGAACACTCTGGCCCGCCCCAGCACTCTGGCAATCGTATAGTAGAGCAGAATGTCTATGGGCAGGAGAATGGCCTCCTTCAGCATCCTGGCCGGCAGGAGCGCTCCAAAGGCATTGCCGTAGAGCACAGTGAGCCAGTAGGTGTTGAGGAGCAGATTGACAAATACCGTCACCAATGCGTTAGCCACAATGACTCTCTTCAGGCTGAGTGGGCGCTTGTAGAGCACTGCTCCGTAGATCACGCCGCCCAGGAGAGCGCTCACTGTAAACCCGGGGAAAAACGCTCCCACCGGCTTTACCAGATATTTCACGATATCAGCCAGAGCCGCCAGAAGCCCCCCTGCCGCCGGTCCGAACAGCATGCCGGTCAGCTCATTTGGGATAAAGGCAAAGCCGATCTTCAGGAAATCCCCCACCTGCACAGTGGCGTAAAAGCCGAGGACCACTGCCAGGGCCAGCATCATGGCCATAACCGAGAGCTTCCTCACATCCTGCAGCTCCCCAAGAGAGTCCGCAAACAGCTGTCTCATTTTTTTCATAAAAAAATACCTCCTTTCGAAGTAGTCCTTAAAGCTACCCATAAGCAGGTATTTCTGTCTATGTGTAGCAGCGGGATGCGGAACATGCACCGCAAGCACTCTTGCTTTTCGTCCAGCTGGCAACTCCCCGTCCATCCGGCACTTAACGCACATCTTCCTACTCTGCTTCGTCTGTTTGATTGTTTACTGGGTCATTGTAGCACACTTTCCCCGCCAGGGCAATGCCGCGGGGAAAGATTGTCTTAATAAGTTGATCGCAGAGGCCTGTCTCGAAAGCCTGTCCTGCAATCCTGCCCCGAAATCTAGTAGCTTCGGATCACGCTGCTGATCTCCTGCACAGGCTCCAGCTCTTTCAGGTCCTCCAGGGCCTCGCTCATGTGATACTCCTTCACGTCCTCGGTAACGATGACCAGCTCCGCGCTTCCCTTTGTGATCACCTTCTGCACCACCTTGGAGATGCTCACCTTGTGCCTGCCAAGCTCGCCGGCAATGGCCGCCAGCACACCGGGGCGGTTGATCACCTGCATGCGGATGAAAAACTTGTTTTTCACATCCCGGAACTGCTTCACCGGCACAGAGCGGTAGCAGCCGCAGCCGATCCTTCCCGTGCAGCCGTACTCCATATTCCGCATCACGTCGATGACATCCCCCACCACTGCGCTGGCCGTGGGGAACTCCCCTGCTCCCCGCCCGTAGAACATGACGTCGTCCACCGCGTCGCCGTGGACAAAGACCGCGTTGAAGGAGCCTCTGACCGTGGCCAGGGGATGGTCCGCCGGGAGCAGCATGGGGCACACATAGGCCTCGATCTGCTCCTGCCTCTCCCTGGCAATGCCCAGGAGCTTGATCACACAGTCAAATTCCTTGGCGTATTTTATATCGCTGGAGGATATTTTTGTAATCCCCTCTGTGTACACATCGTCAAAGACCACCGGAGAGTGGAAGGCTGTGGATGCCAGGATTGCCACCTTCCGCCCCGCGTCCAGCCCTTCGATGTCCGCCGTGGGGTCCGCCTCCGCGTAGCCCAGCTCCTTGGCCTTCTCAAGTGCCGCGTCAAAGTCCATGTTCTCCTCAAACATCTTGGTCAGGATATAGTTCGTCGTGCCGTTGACGATGCCCACCACATCGGAGAGCTCGTTGCCGGCCAGGCACTGCTTTAAGGGCCTGATGATGGGGATACCCCCGGCCACAGCCGCCTCAAACAGAAGATCCACTTTGTTTTCCCTGGCTGCGCTCAGCAGCTTGCTTCCATGCACAGCGATCAGATCCTTGTTTGCCGTCACCACATTCTTCCCCGCCCGCAGAGAGCGCAGGATCATGGTCCTTGCTGGTTCTATGCCTCCCATGACCTCGATCACGATGTCAATAGAAGGGTCGTTCGCAATCCTCTCAAAATCGTCCGTCAGCAGGGACGGGTCCACGCCCTCCCGCTTTTTATTTACATTGTGGACAAGCACAGCGCTTATCTCGAGAGAGGCTCCCGCCTTGTCCGCCAGTTCCTCTTTTCTTCTGTCAAGGAGCTTGTACACGCCGCCTCCCACTGTTCCACATCCGAGGAGCGCCGCTCTGATTGTCTTTTGTGTCTTCATGCCTTTTCTCCCTTCTTCAGTATCATGGGGTAAAGTATAGCATAATTTGCCCCCGTGCTCCAGAAAAATAATTTTTTAAAAATGTTGTTGACATCCGTGCAAATGTATAGTATATTATTTCTTGTTCTGAGGAAAACAAATCAGAAATGCGACAGTGGCTCAGTTGGTAGAGTACGACCTTGCCAAGGTCGGGGTCGCGGGTTCGAGCCCCGTCTGTCGCTCTCATTTAAAAAGCGTTGAAGCCTGATTCTTATAGTGGTTTCAACGCTTTTTCTTTTCTGGTTTTCGCAGACAACCGCTGATTGTTACGCGATCCTCACAATCTGTTCATATATAATAATTTCTTTATCATTAATAGCATAGTTATCGTGGTAGTGCCCCATAAACCATTTTTTAAAGACAGCCTTCTGTCTGATTTCTTCCAGATAATCTGTGAGAACATCTGGTTTATATTCACCAAGAGAATACAATAATGTGCTGCTGGTAGCACCGCAATGAGTAACGATAAAGTCCACCCTATTATCTGTATTCGCTAAATTTTTGCGCCCTTCTTCCATTTCCTCTTGGGATGGCAATTCTTCTCTCCACCAGGATACATGATTGACCCTGAACATCTTTTCATAATCATGTTTCCATTTCTTAATTCTGGGATCATCCTTTTCCAAAATGCCATCTTGAATATCATGGCTGCCTGCGCCGCCGAAGGTCCAGAATGCCCTTCCTTCGATATGAAAGATCTGGCCGCGCATAAGGTGGATCACGGAAGGACGGATAAAATGTACTTTCCCTCCGCGCCACTTCGCGACCGACATGGAATACAATCTGTCAAAATTTTCATGATTGCCATCTACGAACAGTGTCGTAAACGATCTGTCTTCCAGCCAGTCCAGATTGTATTTTTCCTTCTTTGTGTCATTCCAAATTCCAAAATCCCCACAAATAATCACATAGTCCTGTTTCGTCATACTCTTTTGCTCTGGAAAAGCATTTGTATTTAGTCTGCTCATCCAGTCACCGTGAGTATCTCCCGTAATATAGATCATAAGCACTCCTCTTTGCGCATGTTTGCGCAGAAAAAAACAGCATGCAGCTGAAGTTGATTTTTGGTTGTCTAATTTCAAAAAAAGTATTGACATTTCTCCTTTCATATAGTATATTATTTTTTGTTCTGAGGAACACAAAAACGCATGCGACAGTGGCTCAGTTGGTAGAGTACGACCTTGCCAAGGTCGGGGTCGCGGGTTCGAGCCCCGTCTGTCGCTCTCATTCAAAAAGCGTTGAAGCTTGTATTTGGACTTGCTTCAGCGCTTTTCTTTTAATGCCGTGCGGGTTCAAGTCCCATCCTCCGCTTTCATAAAAAGGAGCCATTGCTCTCCAGATAGATAATTATATATCTGTCTTGCAACAGCCCCATATGGTTCGTTCTTATGCGCTCTCGCTCTCCAGCTTTTCCACGCGCCGCCTCAGGTCATCCGTAATCTTAAGTATCAGCGTTGTATTTTCCTGCTCCAGTCTGGAAATCCTGTAGTACCGGCTCATCTCGTCCACACCGGCCTGCACCTTCTCCACCTTTTTGTCCAGCTCATCATACACTCGGCTGATTTCATCGTACAGGCTGTTTTCCTCCTTCTTTGCTGTGTTTCTGATGTTACATATCAGATACTCCCGGAAAACATCCTCCTCATCTCTCACTGTAAACGGATTATAACATATAAACGCTTCTATATCCAGATACTTTTCTGAGAAATATGCCTCTCACACTCTTCTGATCAATTGTCCTCACAGGCCGGAGACAAGCTGCGAACGGGGAGCTTTACGTATACAAAAGAGACATCCCCCGTCAGGAGATGTCCCTTTTATCCTATAGCTCTTATCAATCAGCTGTCACTCTACTGGTTCTCTTCCTCGTCCACAATGGCCAGCCCAAGCTCGTCCAGCTGTTTCTGGTCAACCGGCGTGGGAGCCTCTGTCATGAGGTCTGAGGCGTCCTTCACCTTGGGGAAGGCAATCACGTCGCGGATGCTGTCCTGCTTTGCCATGAGCATGACAAGGCGGTCCAGGCCGTAGGCCAGGCCTGCGTGGGGCGGAACACCGTACTTGAAGGCGGTCAGAAGGAAGCCGAACTGCTCCTGGGCTCTCTCCGGTGTAAAGCCCAGCACCTCGAACATCTTGCTCTGGATCTCCGGATTAAAGATACGGACGCTTCCGCCGCCGATCTCATTTCCGTTCAGCACGATGTCGTAGGCCTTGGCCCGCACTCTGCCCGGGTCGCTGTCGATGTACTGGAGATCCTCCTCCATGGGCATGGTGAAGGGATGGTGCATGGCTGTGTAGCGGTTCTCCTCCTCACTCCACTCAAGGAGAGGGAACTCTGTGATCCAGATGAATTTGTACTCGCTCTTGTCCAGCAGATCCATCTGACGGGCCAGCTCCAGCCGCAGATTGCCCAGCACATCCCAGACAACCTTGTTTTTGTCAGCCGCAAAGAGAAGCAGATCACCGTTCTCCCCCTCCATGGCATCGATGAGGGCCTTCATCTCCTCCTCTGTCATGAATTTTGCAAAGGAGGATTTCACAGTCCCATCCTCCTGGATGGCAATGTAGGCAAGTCCCTTTGCGCCGAAATCCTTTGCAAAGGAGACCAGCTTGTCGATTTTCTTTCTCGGCATGCCGCCCTGTCCCTTGGCGTTGATGCCGCGGACCGTGCCGCCGTTCTCGATCGCGCCCTTGAACACGGCAAACTCGCTGTCCTTCACTGCCTCTGTCACGTCGCGAAGCTCCATGCCGAAGCGAATATCCGGCTTATCAGAGCCGTAGCGGTCCATGGCCTCCTGCCAGGTCATCCTTGGGATGGGAAGAGATACCTCCACGCCCAGAATCTCCCGGAACAGCTTTTCCAGGAGACGCTCATTTACATCAATGACATCATCCACGTCCACAAAGGAGAGCTCCATGTCGATCTGGGTGAACTCCGGCTGGCGGTCCGCCCGCAGATCCTCGTCCCGGAAGCACTTTGCCAGCTGGAAATAGCGGTCGCACCCGGAGCACATGAGGAGCTGCTTGAAGAGCTGAGGAGACTGGGGCAGCGCATAGAAATGGCCGTGGTGAATACGGCTGGGCACAAGGTAATCCCTGGCTCCCTCGGGCGTGCTGCCCACCAGCACCGGCGTCTCGATCTCCAGAAAGCCTTCGTCCGCAAGGAACTGACGGGTCAGCGTGGCCACCCGGCTCCTCATGAGAAGGTTGCGCTGCATATCCGGCCGGCGCAGATCCAGATAGCGATATTTCAGGCGCACCTCCTCCTTGGTCTTTGAATTCTCCTCCACCTGGAAGGGGGGCGTCTCTGCCTCAGACAGCACCCTCAGCTCCTGAGGGATGATCTCGATCCCACCGGTGGAAATATTGGTGTTGACAGCTCCGGAGCGTCTCTCCACCTTTCCCACGATGGCTACCACGTACTCTGCCCGGAGCTTTGCCGCCTTCTCGAGAAGAGCGCTGTCTGTCTTGCCCTCCTCAAACACTGCCTGTATGATCCCGGAGCGGTCTCTCACGTCCACAAAGTCGAGACCTCCTTTGTTCCGGTTTTTCTGCACCCAGCCCATGATGGTGACTGTCTCGCCGATATTGGCGGCAGACAGCTCGCCGCAGCGGTGGGTCCTCTTTAAGCCCTGCATTGACTCTGCCATTTTCTCTCTTCTCCTTTTTATTTATTTCTGCATATTCTCTGTCCGTACACTCCGCGCCCGCAAAGTTTCCATGTATCCTCTACAGTCTGTCCACGGAGTCCGCGTAGCAGTCCACGATGGTCCCGTAGCCCTCCTGCGTGAGCTGCTCCTTCTGGAACTTCTTGTTCTTCTTCATGTTGGCCACAAGCACCTGCTTTCCAGCCTTCCGATCCTCCCTCGCCAGGGAGAGCACTTTGAGAACGCCCTCTTTTGGCATGTTCTTCTCCATCAGATAGGCCTTCTTCTCCCCCTTTGAGGGAACCTGGTAGCCGTTCTCAAGGAGCAGCATGACGATGCGCTCAAAGCCGATGGAAAATCCGCAGGCAGGGGTGTCCTGACCGGTAAATTTTCCGATCATCTTGTCATAGCGGCCGCCGCCCGCCACGGAGCCCCCGAAGTCGTCCATGACCACCTCAAAAATAGTGCCCGTGTAGTAGGACTGCCCCCGCACCATGGTAGGGGTGAAGCGGATCTTAAACTCCGCCTCCTTTGCGGTCTCCACACTGGACATGATCATCTCCATGCTCTCTGCGGTCTCGTCGCTCAAATAGTCTCCCAACTTCTCCTTCAGGAAGCGGATGCCGCTGACATCCTGGGGTGTCTGGTCAAAGAGTCCCAGGTAGGTATCCACATTTTCCTTTGTGTAGCCCAGCTCCATCAGCTCCCGGCCCACGGCCTCGGGACCGATCTTGTCCATCTTGTCCAGGATGATGAAAACCTCGTCGTAATCCTCCTCGGCAAATCCGCTGTAGGCTGCCATGGCCTTCAAGATATTCCGGTCGTTGATGCAGACGGTAAAATTCTCAAATCCCATTTTCCCCAGCATGGCCGTGGTGGCAAGGATCAGCTCGATCTCCGCCAGATTGCCGGCCTCCCCGAGGATGTCGATGTCACACTGCACGAACTGGCGGAAACGGCCCTTCTGGGGACGGTCAGCCCGCCATACATTTCCGATCTGCAGCGCCTTGAAGGGGGAGGGAAGCTCGCTTACGTGGTTGGAATAGTATCTGGCGAGGGGGACTGTCAGGTCATAGCGCAGACCGCCGTCCACCACGTCGCTCTCCTCCTGGGCCTCCTTTATCTTCAGCTTCTCTCCTCTTTTCAGGATCTTGAAGATCAGCTTCTCATTGTCTCCGCCCTGCTTGCTGCACAGATTTTCAATGTGCTCCACACAGGGGGTCTCCATGGACATAAATCCATAGGTCTTGTAAGTGTCTTTGATCATCTGGATCACGTAATCCCTGATCTCCATCTCACGGGGAAGAATGTCCTTCATGCCCGTGACCGGCTTTTTCTTCAGCGCCATAACCATTCTCCTTTTCGATTTATCATTTCATCAATGCGGGTGATGTACTCCCGGATGTTCTTCACATTCTCCGCCCGCACAAGCGTTGTCTTTCTGCCATGTCTGCTGCCCGGAACTGTGATGGGCTCATCCAGCAGGATCTTTGTGGAGGAGCCGGCTCCGGCCGCAATTATGGACTGTTTTTCTTCCATAATAAGTATATTGTAAATTCCCGCTTTGTCAACCTTTGCAAAGCCAACATTTTCAAAATTGCCGGCAATATTCTTCTGTCGGTACAGATAGTAGGGGAAAAGTCCCATCCTGCCGGCCGCCCCGTAGGCCTCCTCGATCATGGCCGAGAGCTCACGGGCCATCACCGCCGGATCCCCGGCCAGGGCCGCGATGCTGCCTGTGGCGCTCTTTTCCTGCCCCAGCTTCGCCGCCCTCTTGATGGCGAGGGAATGGACCGTCAGGCTGTCCGGTCCCAGGGCTCTAATCTTCTCCAGAGTGTCCGCCATGTCAGCGGCGGTCTCCCCGGGCAGTCCGGCAATGAGATCCATATTGATATTGTCAAAGCCAAGGCTCCGGGCCATGTGGAAGCTGTCCTCTATCTCTCCGGCTGTGTGGCGCCTTCCGATAAGGTCCAGGGTCTTCTGCTGCATGGTCTGGGGATTGATGGAGATGCGGGTGATCCCGTGTCCCTCAAGAACCCTCAGCTTGCCCTCTGTAATGCTGTCCGGCCGTCCCGCCTCCACGGTGTACTCAAGAAGCTCCCCTCTGGGAAAGCAGAAGTCTATGTGGGAGAGGAGCCTCTCCAGCTGGTCCTCGCTAAGAGTGGTGGGGGTGCCTCCGCCGATGTAAATGGTGTTCAGCTTCTTCCCCTTTTCCCCGGCTCTCTCCCCAATCCAGGAGAGCTCCTTCATCAGCGCCTTAAGATAGTCCTCCACAGAGTCCCTCCAGTAGTCAATGGGTCCGGAGCTGAAGGAGCAGTAGCTGCACACAGAAGGGCAGAAGGGGATGCCCACATAGAGGCTGTAGCCGTCCCGGTAGTCCAGGCGCTCCAGGATCCTCTTCTCCCTCCCGGCGATCTTCCAGGCGAGAGCCGCCTTCTCGGGGCTCACAAAGGAGTCCTCATGGAACCACTCCACAAAGGAGGCCTCATCCATCCCCTGCTCCTGCTTCTGCATGGCGATCTTTGTGGGGCGTACCCCGGTCAGGATGCCCCAGGCCAGATCCCTCCCCGTATATTCCCGGCAGGCCTTGTAGAGGGCCACGTCCACGGCGTACTTCTTCCCGCCGCGGTCCGCCCCCTCCGGGATATCTTCTGTCTTTACCGCAAAGACACGGCCGTCAGGGAAGGTGATCCGAAAGACATCCTCCATATTTTCCGCCACATTTTGTTGCATTTCCTCCTCCGGGAAAAACGCTTTGGCAAGGTGATAAGTGTTGTATGTATACATATCGTTGCTGCAGCTCAAAAAAATCATGATCTTGTATGTCCATCCTTCCTGTTGTGGATATTGTTTCAGACACGATGCACAATTACGCGGGGGTTGACGCAATTCCGGACGTAATACTTTTGAAAAGTATTACGTCCGGAATTGCGTTAAATAAACGGATTATACTTCCTCTCGTGTCCGATGGTCGTCTCGCCCATATGCCCCGGATACACCTTCACGTCGTCCGGCAGCTTCATGACCTTCTCCCTGAGGGACCGGATCAGATCCGACATGCTGCTGTTCGGGAAGTCCGTGCGGCCCACCGAATTCTGGAACAGGGTATCTCCGCTGAACAGCACGCCCTCACTCTCCAGGTAGTAGCAGACCCCTCCGGGCGTGTGGCCCGGTGTGTGTATGACCTGGAAGGAAAATCCCGCCAGCTCCAGCCTCTGTCCGTCCCGGATATAGTCAGCCCCGTCAAAGGTGTAGCCATTCGTGTAGCTGGAGGAGAGGTTCAGGGCCGGATCCAGGAGGGTCTCTCTGTCCCCCTCATGGACGTACACCGGAACCGGGAACTCCCTGCGGAGGTCATCGATCCCCATAATATGGTCAAAATGGCCGTGGGTCAGGAGGATGGCCTCCACCTGCAGTCCTTCGCTCTTCATATGTCCCATCAGGTAGGAGGGACAGGCCGCCGGGTCGATAACAACGGTCTGCTTTGTCTCCTCGTTGATGACAAGATAGCAGTTTGTGCTGATGATACCTGTGACAAATTTCTCTATTTTCATATCGCGTCTGTTCCTCCGTGCCTTCTAAAGCCCTGTCTTCGCTCCTGTTTTGTTCTCCTGTTTACTCCGGCATCCCGGCAGTCTGCCGGGCGCTCTAGCCCGCGGCCCTCTCGATGTCGATGATGCCGTCCAGCTGCCGCAGCTTCTTGGACACCGCGGCGAGCTCCTCCCTGCCGTGGACGATAAATCCTGCCTCGATGGTGGCAGTGCCCTTCTTGCTTGTGCGCACGTTCAGAGACTTCACATCCAGCTTTGCCTCTGTAAAGATCTTGGAGATCTCCATGAGAAGTCCCTGCCGGTCGTAGGCGTACATCTTGATCTCCGCCAGGTACTGGCCACCCTCTTCCTCAGCCACCTCGCTCTCCCACTCCACGTCGATGAGCCGGGCCCGCTCCGCGTCCGTCAGGTGGATCATGTTGACGCAGTCTGTCCTGTGGATGGAAAGACCTCTTCCCCTGGTGACAAAGCCCACGATCTCATCTCCCGGCACAGGATTGCAGCACCTGGAGAAACGGACCGCCATGTCGTCGATGCCCTTCACCACAATGCCACTCTTGGACTTGGCGATGTGCACCTTGTTCCTGGATGCTTCCGCCACCTTCTCCAGCACCACCTCGTCGGTGAGCTCCTGCTTGTGCTCCTTGCTGTACTCCTCCATGAGCCGGTTCACCACCTGGCCCTCCTTCAGCCCGCCGTGGCCGATGGCCGCCAGCACAGAATCCCAGTCCCGGAAGCCGTACTTCTTCTGGACGACCTCCTGATACTTTGGCTTCATGATGTTGGACAGATTAATGGTCTTGGCCTTGCAGTAGCTGGCGATGAGCTCCTTGCCCCGGACGATGTTGTCCTCCTTGAACTCCTTCTTAAACCACTGATTGATCTTGTTCTTGGCCTGGGTGCTCTTGACAATGTTCAGCCAGTCACGGCTGGGCCCCCTGGAATTCTGGGAGGTGAGGATCTCGATCCTGTCTCCGTTCTGGATCTTGTAGTCGATGTTGACCAGCTTGCCGTTGACCCTGGCTCCCACCATCTTGTTGCCCACCGCGCTGTGGATAGCGTAGGCGAAATCCACCGGCGTGGAGCCGGCAGGCAGGCTCTTCACATCCCCGCCCGGGGTAAAGCAGTAGACGTCCTCCGCGAAGAGATCCAAATCTCCCTTGAGCATGCTTAAGAATTCCCTGTTGTCGGACATATCTCTCTGCCACTCCAGGATCTGGCGCAGCCAGTTCAGCTTCTCCTCCTCCTGGGCCTTCACGTTCTTCTTCCCGTCGTTGGACTCCTTGTATTTCCAGTGGGCGGCGATACCGTACTCAGCCGTCTTGTGCATCTCCTGAGTCCGGATCTGTATCTCAAAGGGCTGCCCGACGGAGCTCATGAGGGTGGTGTGAAGGGACTGGTACATGTTGGCCTTCGGCATGGCGATGTAATCCTTGAACCTGCCGGGTATGGGCGTGTACATCTCGTGGATCACGCCAAGGGCCGCGTAGCAGTCCTTCACAGAGTCCACGATAATGCGCACCGCAAAGAGATCGTAGATCTGATCCACCGTCTTGTCCTGGTTCACCATCTTTTTATAAATACTGAAGAAATGCTTCACCCGTCCGTTGACCTCAGCCTTGATCCCCGCGTTTTTGATGTGCTGGGAGACCTCCTCCACGATCTGCTGGACGAACTCCTCCCTCTCCGTCTTCCTGGCGTTGATCTGGTCCACCAGATCATAGAACACCTCCGGCTGGGAGTACTTGAGGGCCAGGTCATCCAGCTCTGTCTTGATCTTGGAGATACCGAGCCTCTGAGCAATGGGAGCGTAGATGTCCATGGTCTCCCTTGCTTTCTCCTTCTGCTTCTCCGGGCGCATAAACTGGAGGGTCCGCATATTGTGGAGACGATCCGCCAGCTTAATGATGATGACCCGGATATCCTTTGCCATGGCCAGGAACATCTTCCGCAGGTTCTCCGCCTGCACCTCCAGCTTATCTGAGGAGTAGGACAGCTGTCCCAGCTTGGTGACGCCGTCCACCAGGAGGGCCACCTCGTCGCCGAACTCCTGACGGATCTGCTCGTCTGTCACAGCCGTATCCTCCACTACATCGTGGAGCATCCCTGCCACAATGGTCTCCTTGTCCATCTCCAGGTCCGCCAGGATGATGGCCACCCAGAGGGGATGGATAATATAGGGCTCACCGGATTTTCTGCACTGCCCGTTGTGAGCCTCCTTTGCCAGATTAAACGCCTTCTCTATCATGGAAACATCCGTGGAAGGATGATATTTGCGGATGCGGGCGATGAGCATCTGGTAGAGCTGCTCCGGATCCTGGTAGTCCTCCGGAGATTTCACCGCGTGTCCGTCCACGATCTCAAGCCCGAGCATCTGATTTTCCATTATAGATTCGGGCGCAATACGATTTTTATTGTCCGATTCATAGGTCATGACTGCCATATCAGTTCCCTCCTCCTTTTCCATGTTTTCCCCGCTCTCTCACGCTTCCTGCTGCGCCTCAGTTTCCGGGGTAGGTGATCACAGAGTCCAGATCATAGTCCTTCAGCCGCTGGCGGCCCTTCAGTCCGGCCAGCTCCATGAGGAAAATGACCTTTGACACTTCTCCTCCCATGCCCTCCACCAGCTTGATGATAGCCTCCGTGGTTCCCCCGGTGGCGATCAGGTCGTCGACAATGACCACTCTCTGCCCGGGCTTTATGGAGTCTCTGTGCATCTCAATGGAGGCAGTGCCGTACTCCAGCTCGTACTCGATGGATACAGTCTCCCGGGGCAGCTTGCCTTTTTTCCGCACCGGCACGAAGGGCTTGCGCAGATTGTAGGCGATGGGCACCCCGAAAATAAATCCCCTGGACTCAGGCCCCACGACCACATCAAAATCCAGCCCCTCCAGCTTCTCCTGCATCAGGTCAATGGCAAGATGCAGTCCCTCCGCATCCTGGAGCACACTTGTCACATCTCTGAAAATAACCCCCTGTTCAGGAAAATCCGGTATACTGACCACATATTCTTCTATTGGCTTCATCCTTACTGCCTCCTTCAGACCAACTGTCGATAAAATGTCATTCTTTAGTATATCATCTATTTTCTGTTTTTTCAAACAATTTGATAGTGGGTGATGACAATCTGCATGGATTTTCGTCCCATATACTCGTTTATCCCCGGATAATAGGTGACAGAGAGACGAATTCTGCGGTATTCCCCCTCGAAAAATCTCTCCCGCACTGCCCGGCCGTATTTTGCCTCCACCTCGTCGAGAAATCCGGCGGCGTCCCCGAAGTACACCGCGTCCATGTCCGTGCCGGCCCCGTCCAGGAGACGGAGTCTGAGCATGTTCCTGTTTTTCCCGATGAGACGGCAGGAGACGATGGACACATTTTTCTCTGCAAACACAGGCTTTGTGTTCCCCTTCCCAAAGGGCTCCAAAAGCTTCAGCTCCTCCAGCAGCTCCTCCGTCACACAGGAGAAGGGCATCTGCATGTCAATGGACACCTTCTCTGTCATGTCCGCCTCAGTCAGGGTGCACACCGCGTTGATGTCCTGGCGGAATTTCTCAATATTTTTCTTCTCCAGGGTGAGACCGGCGGCCAGCCTGTGGCCCCCGAACTTCACGAACAGTCCCCTGCACTTGTTCAGCTCCTCATACATATGGTAGGCCTCGATGGACCGGCCGGAGCCCTTGGCCAGCTCCCCGTCGCCGCTGTCTGTGATGACAAAGGCGGGCCGGCAGTACCGCTCCCTGATCCTGCCCGCCACGATCCCGGCCAGACTCTCATGGCAGTCCGGCAGGTAGAGAACCAGCACCCTCTGGCGTCCGGCTTCCGTGTGCTCCACCTGTTCCACCGCCTCCCGCACCGCGGCCTCGGTCATCTCCTTTCGGCTGTCGTTTAATGCCTTCAGATCCCCGGCCAGCAGGTCCGCCTCCTTCTTTGACCTGGCTGACAGCAGGGAGAGGGCCCTCTTGGCCGTGTCCAGCCTGCCGCTGGCGTTGAGGCAGGGCCCCAGCACAAAGCCGATATGGTAGGTACTGACAGATTTCCGGTCAATGCCCGTGCACTCCATGAGGGAGCGCAGTCCCGGATTGGCGGTGGACTGGAGCATCTCCAGGCCCTGGCGGACAAAGATCCGGTTCTCCCCTGTCAGATCCATCACATCCCCCACTGTGGCAAAGGCCACCTCCTCCATGAGATAGTCGATGTCCGAGGAGTCCCTGCCCATGGACTCATAGAGGGCCTCCATCAGCTTGTAGGCCACGGCGGCGCCGCACAGTCCTTTGAAGGGGTAGGGGCAGTCCGCCCGCTTCGGGTCCACCACCGCGTCCGCAGGGGGCAGATGATACTGCTTCTCCCCCTCCTCCTCGTCAAAGGGCACCTCGTGGTGATCTGTCACGATCACGGTCATCCCCATTTCTCTCGCGCAGGCAATCTCCTCCGCGGCCGCGATGCCGTTGTCACAGGTCACGATGGTGTCTGTCCCCGCCTCAAAGGCCCGGTCGATCAGATGCCTGCTCAGGCCGTACCCGTCCGCGATCCGGTCCGGGATGTCCGTGTCCACCACAGCCCCCAGCCCCTTCAGCCCCTCCAGGAGAATGTAGGTGGCGCAGACGCCGTCAATGTCGTAGTCCCCGATGATGCGGATGGATGCTCCCTCCCGCACCTTCTCCATCAGGATCTCCACCGCCCGGTCCATGTCCCGCATCAGCATGCCGTCCTCCAGGTCGGCGATGGTGCCGTACAGATAGCTTTCTATATTCTCGTCTCCTATGATATCCCGGTTTCGGATCAGACAGGCCAGCCGGGGACTGATGTGAAACCGCTCCCCGATCCCGGCGAAATCCGCCCCTTTTCTCAGCAAAACCCAGCGTTCTTTCATCCTCTTCTCTCCTCCGATTACTCTTTTCATCCCGCCCGCGGCCGCAAGAGGGCCGGCAGGAAGAACGGTACAAAAAGGGGTATGCAGTCACCCGCACACCCCTTACTGTATTTTTCTTACCTATTTTTTCTTCTTTCCGGATTTCTCCGCTTCTTTCTTCTTTCCACCGATCTTTGTCTTCATGACGTACCAGAGCGGACCTGTGACACATACAGAAGAGTAGGCGCCGCACACAACGCCCACCATCAGCGGCAGAGCGAACTCCCTGATGGAGCTTACGCCCATAACAAAGAGCACCGCAATGGTGATAAAGGTTGTGAGGGAGGTGTAGATACTCCTCGTCAGAGTCTGTGTGATACTCTTGTTAACAGTATATGCGAGATCCTGTCCCTTGGGCGCCAGCTTCAGCTCCTCACGGATACGGTCGAAGATGACGATGGTGGCGTTGATGGAGTATCCGAAGATGGTCAGGATACATGCGATAAATGTATTTCCCACGGAAATCCTTGCCACCGCGTAGAACAGAGCTACGATCAGCACATCGTGGAGCAGGGCCAGAACCGCGCTTGTTGCAAAGCGGATGTCCTTAAACCGGAACCAAATGTAGAGGAGCATGAGCACTGTGGCGATAACGACCGCCACGATGGCGTCGGTCCTCATCTCGCTGCTGACTGTGGAGCTGATATTCTCAAAGGTGATCAGAGACTCGTCCACCTGGAAGTTGTCCACCAGAGCCTGATCAAGCGCCTCCCTTGCGTCCAGATCCAGGGTGGACGTCTTGAAGATGATCTGGTTGCTTCCCTCCACCTTCTGGGCCTGCACATTGTGGTCTCCTGTGGCTTTCTCCACCACGGGGATGATCTGGGCGTCAATCTCATCGATGGTGTAGTCCTGGTCAAAGGTCACGTTCGTGGAGGTTCCTCCCTGGAACTCCAGGCTGTAGTTCATAGCTCCGTTTCCTCTGGCCGCATTGTAGCCCGCGACGCCAAAGCCCGCCGCGATAAGGATCAGGGAAATGGCAAAGAAAATGGCTTTCCTGCCCACAAAGTTAATGGGCTCTCTTGGCTTTTTCGGCCGGTAGTACAGCTTCTCGCTGCGGATGCCCACCGCGTAGAAGGCGTACACGATCATGCGGGTGATCACAAGGGCTGTGAACATGGACACGATAATGCCGATGGCCAGCGTCTGGGCAAATCCCTTCACGCTTCCGCTGCCCCTGAACCAGAGCACAGCCGCTGCGATCAGGGTGGTCACATTGCCGTCCACGATGGCGGACATAGCCTTGTGGAAGCCCGCCTTCAGAGAGTTCCTCACACTCTTTCCCTTTGTCATCTCCTCCTTCACGCGGGCAAAGATGATGACGTTGGCATCCACCGCCATACCGATACCCAGGATGATACCGGCGATACCCGGCAGGGTCAAAGTGACGTTAAAGGCGTTCAGAATCACCAGCACGATGCCTGTGTAGATCAGCAGGGCCAGGCTGGAGGCAAGGCCCGGAAGCAGGTACACAAAGCACATGAAGAGGAACACGAGGGCCAGTCCCACCGCTCCGGCCTGCACGCTGGTAGTGACTGCCTGCTGTCCAAGCTGCGCGCCCACCACGTTGGAGCGGAGCTCCTCCAGCTGCAGCTGGAGACCGCCGATGCGGATGGTGGAGGCCAGATTTTCCGCCTCCTCGTATGTAAAGTTGCCGGTGATGTAGGCCTGCCCGCCTGTGATGGCCTCGTTGACCACCGGGCTGCTGATGGTCTCACCGTCATAGATGATGGCGATCTGTTTTCCCACATTGGCCTCTGTGGCCTCCGCAAACTTCTGGGCGCCATCGTCCGTCAGGTCCAGCTCAACGGTGTACTCTGTATTTCCCATATCGTCCTTCCCGGATCTGGCGGAGGCTGTCTCCACGTCCGCTCCGGTGAGGACGGTCTGTCCGTCAGAGGTCTGGAACTCCAGAGCTCCCGGCTTTCCCAGCTCCTCCAGGATGGCGTTGGCGTCTGTCACGCCGGGGATCTCAATGCTGATCCGGTCGTCTCCCTCCTGGTATACAGTGGCCTCTGTGCTGTACTGCTCCACACGGCGCTGGAGCTTGTAAATGGTGTCGCTCATCTGCTCATCTGTAGGGTTCTTATCCTTTACCTGGTAGGTGATGCTGACACCGCCGGCCAGGTCAAGGCCCAGCTTGATATTTTTGGAAGCTCCTGTGCCTGTTGGTCCAAAGCCCACAATACAGGTGTAGGCGAGAAGTATGATCAGTACGGCTGTCAGTATCAGGCTCAGTATGCCTTTTTTCTTGTTCATGATCTGTATCCTCTTTTCTGTTTTTTATTACACCTTACGCCTCATCGGCTGCGTCGGCCAGAGCTGCCTTCATCATGATGGCGCACTCCACTCTCTTGCGCTGCATCTCGCATCCGATGTCGTAGGCCTCATGGATGGTGCCATGGAAATTGTAGGCGTTGGCCATGCATCCGCCGCTGCAGTAAAACTTGGCAAAGCAGTTCCTGCATTTCTCCTTGGAGTAGACGCTACAGTTTCTGAACTCATCCGCGATCTCCGGTCGGGTGATCCCCTCGTCCACATTTCCCATGAGGAACTCCTCCTGGCCCACAAACTGGTGACAGGGATAGAGATCTCCCCAGGGCGTCACGGCCAGGTACTCTGTGCCGGAGCCGCAGCCCGACAGCCTCTTGGACACGCAGGGTCCGCCCTCCAGGTCGATCATAAAGTGGAAGAAATTAAATCCCTTCCCCTCCTTCTCCCTCTCGATCATAATTTTTGCCAGGCGGTCGTACTCCTCGCAGATCTTCGGGATGTCCTCCTCCCGGATAGCGTAGGGATCGGACTCATCTCCCACCACCGGCTCGATGGACATCTGCTTGAAGCCAAGGTCTGCAAAGTGCAGCACGTCGTTGGAGAAATCCAGGTTGTTTCTCGTGAAGGTGCCGCGGACGTAATACCTCTCCTGGTTCCTGCTGTCCGCCAGCTTCTGGAACTTGGGAACAATGAGGTCGTAGCTTCCCTTGCCGCTGCGGAAGGGGCGCATGGCATCGTTCACCTCTTTGCGGCCATCCAGGCTGAGGACCACGTTGTCCATCTCCTTGTTGATAAATTCCTGTATCTCGTCATTTAAGAGCACCCCGTTGGTGGTCACAGTAAAGCGGAAGTGCTTGTCGTGCAGCTTCTCCTGCTGCCGGCCGTAGGCTACCAGGTCCTTCACCACCTGCCAGTTCATGAGCGGCTCGCCGCCGAAGAAATCCACCTCCAGGTTCCTCCTGTTTCCGGAGGAGGCGATGAGGAAATCCAGCGCCTTCTTTCCCACCTCATAGCTCATGAGGGCACGGCGGCCGTGGTACTCTCCTTCCTCCGCAAAGCAGTATTTGCACGCCAGGTTACAGTCGTGGGCAATGTGGAGGCACAGCGCCTTGACCACGGTCTTCCTCTGCTTCACCTGGTCGATCATGGGCTCAAAAACATCCCTGGTAAAAAGCCTTCCCTCCTGGGTCAGCTCTTTAATATCCTCCCAGGCCTCCCGGATCTGCCCGGCCTCGTACCTGTCTCCCAGCGCCTCCTGGAGTCCCTCCAGCGTCTCCGGCTTTTCCAGGGCAGCCAGATCTGGCTCCTCCCCCGCCGCCAGATGGGCGATGGCGTCATAACAGAGCTCATCCACCACATGGACAGCGCCGCTGTTCACATCCAGGACAATGTTGTATCCATTATTCCGGTACTGATGTATCACTTCAGATACCCCTTTCTGTCTCCATTTTTTCTATACCACAAGAAACAGCGGCCGAAAGCCGCTGCCCCCTTAGTAGATACTTTTTAATTCCAACTGACTATTTCTTCTGCTCGCAGGTCTGATTTCCCACTGTGCAGGATGTCTTGCAAGCTGACTGGCAGGATGTCTGACATTCTCCGCAGCCGCCTTTTTTCATTGTATTTGTCAATGTCTGTGTATTTAATGTCTTTACATGTTTCATCTTGTACACCCTCCTTCGCATCTTTGACTTCTGATATTATAGCACAAGGCTCTCTGTTTTGGAAGTATTTTTTCGTCTTTTGCAAGGTCAGGAGATCATACCGCCGATCATGCCGCCTCCCGCGCACAGCGCAAAGGTGGTGGCCATGTGGATGCCGCTGCCGTCCAGGGTCCGGTACACCCCCAGGGTGATGAGGATGAGGAGCACAAAATACAGGACTCCCGTCATGAGCCCCCACAGAAATCTCCGCGACTTTGCCATCTTTCCCGCCGCCAGCCCGCCGATCAGGGTGGCGGCGATATAGATGGCCACGATCCCCGCCGACACCGCCTGCTCATCAAGCTGCAGCCTGTACAGAAGAAGGGCCAGCAGAAGAAGGAGGGCCCCCGTCACCACGTAGGACAGCAGCAGCGCCTTGAGGATCCAGAGTATCTTTGTCTCTTTTCCGGCTTTTTTATCCATATTCTCTTTCTCCTTGTCCAGTTATTTCCTATCTAATGGATATGAAACGCCCGAACTGATTATGAGTCCCATATGGATTTTTCTCCCGCTTCCTCACTGCTCCATCTGCCTGCCCAGAAATCCCGCCGCGCAGGAGGCCAGCTTCAGCTCTGTCTCCCCCAGCTTCCTCTTCTCGTCCTTCCCGAGGATCATGACTCCTCCGATCACATCCCCCTCGCAGAGGATGGGGCAGATGACCTGCTGGGTGCAGCCGTCGTCCTCCTCCCCGGTGACCCGAATGAACCTCTTCTCGCCCTCCGCGGCCAGGATATCCTTCCTCTCCTCCAGCGCCTTCTCCAGAGGCCTGGCGATATATTTCTCCTGGAAATCCTTCTTCCCGCTGCCCGCGGCGGCCACGATCTGATCCATATCGCAGATGCACACGAGATACCCCGCCGTCTGGGCCAGACTGTCCGCATACTGCCTGGCGAAGGCGGACAGCTCCCCGATGGGAGAATATTTCTTCAGGATGATCTCTCCCTCCCGGTCCGTAAATATCTCCAGCGGGTCGCCCTCCCGTATCCGGAGGGTTCTTCGTATCTCCTTTGGGATCACCACTCTCCCCAGATCATCGATCCTTCTTACAATCCCGGTTGCCTTCATATAAAAATTTCCTCCATCTTACATTCTATCCATTTATCTTTCTTGCTGTAGATAATGGTAGTATCTGTAAAGACAGAGGAAATTATACATTTTCACTCTCCCGGCCGGAGCAGCCTGCCCCGCAGCCTGGTCCAGATTTGAGCCTGGGCATATTCGTAGGCGTTGTCATAGATCCACAGACCTGCCTGCCCTGCCGCCAGGGCGCCCGCAAGAACCGCCGGCGACAGCTCCCTGGAAAAAAGGAGCCCCTGGAGCAAAAAGACTGCCGGGATGTACATGACGTTGAACACCAGATACTTGATCACCCAGAACAAACCTCTTTTCCGCGCCCTGCCGGAGCTTTTGGCGAGAAGCCTCCAGGCCCCCTCGACAGCCAGGATATAGAGCCCCATAGCCCCAAAGGTCACTACGTAGAATTTGTTGGGCGCCAGGATAAAGCCAAGGAGGACGGCCGCCAGATAGAAGGCCAGCCCCAGCTTCATACCCGCCTCCCGGATGACGATCCCCACGAAGAAGGAGGACGCTGCCAGGAAAAACAGGGTTCCCGTCTCAAAGACGCTCCCCAGCGCCATAAAAAGAATACACAGGGCGAGGGCGAGCCCGCCGAACGCCATCATTCTCGATTTTATATGCATGTGCAAAGATCTCCTCCCATACACTCGCAGAGCTGATCCGCGATACAAAGGTCACAGCACATATTGCCTGTGCCGCAGCTTCCGCCTGATCCGTAATAGCCTCCCCCGTATGGATTGTTCTGATACCTGCGGCTGTTGAATTCAATCTGATTGAGGAGCTGCCGGTACTGCACGTTGTTTGGCTCCATGTTCACTGCCGTGGCCGCCTGGTCCCTGGCCAGCACATTGTTCCCAAGCCCGGCGTTTGCGAAAGCGCTGGCGTAGTACCACATGGAGGTGCGATTCTGCATCCGGTTCAGCACGTTCAGAGCATCCTGGTAGCGCCTGCTGTTGATAAAGTTGATGGCCGCCTGCATCTCCACATCCTGCTGGCTTCCGCCGGACTGCTGCCCGTAGCCCTGACCCTGATAGCCGTAGCTTCCGTATCCCCCTGCGGAGGACCTGCCGCCCCCGTAGGAGCCGCCGCGGGAGCTGCCGTAAGAGCCTCCTCCCTGGGAGCGCTGCCGCATGATCTCATCGTAGGCCTCCTGGACCTCCTTAAATTTCTCCTCAGCCAGGTCCGCCAGCGGATTGTCCACATTGGCGTCCGGATGGTACTTCCGGCTCAGCTCCCTGTATGCTTTCTTCACTTCATCATCCGACGCGTTCTGGGAGACGCCCAGCACGTCATAAGGATTTTTATTCATCTTCCTTTTTGTCCTCCTGTTTTTTCTTCTGTACGAGCCGGTAGCGGTTCCACACTCCATCATACAGAATGTTTCTCAAAATGTCTATGTCTGCAAGGCAGGGCAGCTTTTCAAACTCCGCGCTGCACTCGCCCATCATCATGCACAGGATATCCCCCACTCTCTGCTCATAGTCCTCTCTTTTGTACAACTCCCGCAGGGGATTGTAGCATTTTTTCTTCAGGTCCTCCTCCAGGTCCTCATAGGCGTCCATAATGTAGATGAACTTGCCCATAAAGAAACCGATCCGGCGCAGAGTGGGCTCCCACACGTCCTTTTTATATACAAAAAGCTCTTCCATGAGCCGGCCGAAGCATCCGGCCGTCCTGTCTATGTCTGTGCTCCTCTCCTTCTCAAGGCGGGACAGCTCTCCTAATGCAGCCTCGAACACCCGGGCCTGGCGCCTGTACTTTTCCGCGATCCTCCCCGCCTTCTTCTTCAGCAGCCTTTCCGCCGCCAGGCTGGACACCTTCCGCTCGTCCGCCCAGTCGTCCTTCAGATGATACCAGGCCAGGAGCAGGTTCATATCCGCCGCGTAGGCGGTCACCGGGCCGCGCAGCATCCGCTGCCTCTTTACCGGGTGCACCCTGCAATGGTGCCTCTCCTCCTCCGTCTCCATCTCATAGAGGGATGTGAGGAGAAGGATGAGAAAGGTCATGTCGTAGGTGAGGGTCATCTGGCCGCCCAGACCGTACCTCTCCTTCAGCTCCTGGCACAGGCCGCAGTAATAGCCCCTGTACTTTTCAAAGTCCTTTATCTTCAGTTCCGGTTTGCAGATTGTGATATATCCGAACATATGCCTCCCCACTGACATACGCGCCTGATGCACGCATCTGAACGTTATTTTACCAGATTTGCCTGTATCCTGCATTATTTTATTTTCATATTTCACAAAAAGTTTATAACATCCTTTTCATTTTCTCCCCTCTCCGCTATAATATAGGAAGATAGCAAGAGGAGGAATAATCACATGAGCAAAATCGATGAAGTGAGAAGCGCCATGGTCCAGGCCATGAAGGCAGGGGACAAGCAGACAAAGGAGACCCTTTCCATGCTCCTTGCGGCGCTGAAGAACAAAGCCATAGACAAGAGAGCCGACCTCACCGAGGAGGAGGAGACACAGGTCATCTTAAAGGAGATCAAGCAGACAAAGGAGACGCTGGAGATGACTCCGCCGGACCGCACAGAGATCATCGAGGAGTGCAACCACCGGCTGTCTGTCCTTGAGCAGTACGCGCCCAAGATGATGGACGAGTCCCAGATCCAGGAGGTCATAGACGCCACTCTCGCCGAGCTGGGCATCAACGCCCCCACGGCAAAGGACAAGGGCCGCATCATGAAGACACTGATGCCCAAGATCAAGGGAAAAGCGGACGGAAAGCTGGTCAGCGACCTGGTAGGAAAATTATTCTAATCAGATTTCATCTGTATTTCAGGTTCGCTTTGTGCGGACAGGACATGAAAAAAGCTCTCGGAGACATCTCCGGAGAGCTTTTTTTCATTTCGCTGTTCAGTCGGGCACAGGCCGCAAAGGCTACGCTGCCTGCACTGCAGTCGCCGCCTCCATAACGGCGCCTCTCATCCTCTCCACAAGCAGGTCCACATCCTCCTTTGTGGCGATAAGCGGCGGGATCATGCGGTTGATGCTGTCGCCGACGGCTGTGATCAGAGCGTGTCTTCTGAATGCGCCCCACTTCACTTCCATGGCGATGGGGATATCGTACTCAACGCCCACCAGCAGGCCGCGGCCCCTCACCTCTTTGACGTGGGGCAGTGTGGCAAGCTGTTCCATCAGATAGTCACCCACCTCCTTCGCGTTCTCGGAGAGGTGTTTGTCGAGGATCTCAGAGATGGATGCCAGGGCGGAAGCACAGGCGATGGGGCTGCCGCCGTAGGTGGAACCGTGGGTTCCGCTTCCCAGGGCCTCAGCCACTTCCTTTCTGGCGCAGCAGGCTCCGATGGGCATCCCGCCTCCCATGGCCTTTGCCATGGAGACTGCGTCCGGCTTGACGCCGTATCCCATGTAAGCCATGGGCGCTCCTGTTCTTCCCCATCCTGTCTGCACCTCATCCAGGAGCAGCAGCAGGTGATTGTCATCGCAGAGCTTTCTCAGCCCCTCCATAAACTCCTGTGTAGCCGGGTGTACGCCTCCCTCGCCCTGCACAGGCTCTATCATAATGGCGATCGTATTTTCTGTGATCTTGGATGCAAAGTCCTCCAGGTCATTGAACTTCGCGTAGACAAATCCGGGAACCATGGATCCAAAGCCCTCCTGGATAGCTGTCTCCGGCTGTCCTGTGGCGGCCATGGAGCCAAAGGTCCTTCCGTGGAAGCCGTCCACTGCCGTGATGATCTGGTACTTCTCCGGCCCGAAATGGTCGGTGCCGTACTTTCTGGCCATCTTGATCATACACTCGTTGGCCTCTGTTCCGGAGTTCTGGTAAAAAATCTTATCCATCCCGATGGTGTCGCAGATCTTCTTGGCCAGAAGAGCCTGGGGAATGGTATAGGGATAATTGAACGTGTGGATGATGTCATCCGCCTGATCCTTGATGGCTGCCACCACCTTCTCGTTTCTGTTGCCCGGGCTGTTCACAGCCACGCCGCCGTAGAAATCAAGGTAAGCCTCTCCCTTCTCATCGTACAGGTACATCCCTTCCGCCCTCTCTGCCACGAAGTCAAATCTGGGGTATGTCTCTACCATATACTTTTTCACCATTGCCTTCAGTTCCTTTGCTGTAAGTCCAGTATCTTTCAATCTCATACGTAACGCCTTCCTTTCCATGATGCAAATGCAAAAAAGGTGCCACACATTTTCATGTGTGACACCTTTGCCTTAACAATTACCAAGTATAAATGCCGCCCTTTGATCTGTCAAGCAGATTTTTTGTATTTTTTCCAATACAATTCCCCCGATGCGACCGCTCTCTTCCTACTCTCCCGCATCCTCCGCCTGGTCGTCGGTCTGGACTTCATCTGTGTAGGGATCCGCCTCGTCCTGCTTCATGGTGACGGTGAGGGTGGTGAAATCAACCTTGTCCCACACTTTCTCGTGAACCTCTATGTCTGCGTCCTCCCGCCATCCGTCGATGGTGTCATCCAGGAGCTCCTGCTGCCGCTGGGATACGATCTCCTGCTTCTTGGCATCTGTGGCCTCCCGGTCCAGAAGACTGGTGACTCTGGCCACATAGTAGCCGTTGTCCCCCTCCACAAGTCCTGTGGTCTCTCCCTCGTCCAGGGCGTCCGCCGCCTCCACAAGCTGGGTAGGAAGCGTGGTGGTCTCCCCGTCAAAGGTAGCGTCCTGGGAGGTCTGTCCCTGCTGCGCGGCGTAGGCCGCAAAGTCAGCCGCCCCCGCGGCGCCCGCGGCAAAGCTCTCCGCCGTCGTCTTAAGCTCCGCCTTCTCCTCGTCCGTCAGGTCCACGGAGTTACCCTCCTCGTCGGTGGTGGTGAAGGGGAAGACCACATACTGCATGCTCTTCTGGGCCGCCTCCTCGTCGGAGACCTCTGTGTCCGCCCCCGCCTCTATGGCGTCCTGCACCTTCTTCTGGATCGTCAGAAGCTCAAGAACCCGCTCCACATTGTCTGTGCTCCCGGAGACCTTCTCCTTCTCCGACAGGCCGTTGGCCGAGTCAAACTCGCTGGCCGCCTCCTTGATGGCGTTCTTCTCCTCGTCGCTCAGAGAAACCTCATACTCGTCCATGTGCTGCTCCATGAGGTACATGTTCTCCAGGGACTCAAGGATGGAGTCCTTGACCGTGTCCTGATAGGTCTCTCCGTCCTCCCCCTCACCGGACCACATATCGTCTCCCATGTATCCCGCGTAGTAGGTCTCATACTGGGCCTGGGTGTACCTGGCAAGGAAATTTGCCACGCCCGCTGTAATATCTGTATCATTCACAGTTGCCACTACGTCACTGTCCTCCAGGCTCCCGCACCCGGTCAGTGATCCGGCCGCCAGCAGGCCGGCCAGCAGCAAAATGACTGCTCTCTTTTTCATGATCGCTTTTATCCTCCTTTAAAATGCCTATTCCCCATTATAGCTTTTTTTGTCTATTCAAGCAATCCCTCCAGGGAAATTAACACTTTTTTCACGACTTCCAGAGCGTCCTCATCCTTCGCCCTCCGGCTGCCGCCCTTCTTCTCATAGACAAAGCTGGGGGGCTCCTCCGCCCGGAAGACCAGATCTCCCCTGTAGGAGGAGAGCATATCCGGTATTTTCAAAGGATTGACCCTGGCCTTCTCGTACATGGTAAATACATACTGGCCTCCCTTCTGCTCCACGGCCGTCACGTAAACCCTGTGGGCCCGGGCCTTGAGGCCCGCAATGTTCAGAAGCTGCTGAACCTTGCGTGGGATGTCCCCGAACCGGTCGATCAGCTCCTCCAGCATATCCTCCATCTCCTCCTCGTTCTCGATGGCTGCGATCCGCTTGTACACGTCCAGCTTCTGGTACTCGTTGGGGATGTAGGTGTCCGGGATAAAGGCGTCCACGTTAAGGTCGATGGTGGTGGAGAAGGTCTCCTCTTCCTCCGTCTCTCCCTTAAGGTGCTTCACCGCCTCGTTCAGCATTTTGCAGTAGAGATCGTAGCCCACCGCCTCCATGTGGCCGTGCTGCTCAGCTCCCAGAAGATTGCCTGCGCCGCGGATCTCCAGATCCCTCATGGCGATCCGGAACCCGGATCCAAGGTCTGTGAACTCCCGGATGGCGGAGAGCCTTTTCTCCGCCACCTCCTTCAGAAGCTTATCCTTCCGGTAGAGAAGGAAAGCGTAGGCCATGCGGTTGGACCGCCCCACCCGACCCCTAAGCTGGTAGAGCTGGGAGAGACCCAGCCGGTCCGCGTCGTGGATGATCATGGTGTTGGCGTTGGAGATGTCCAGCCCCGTCTCAATGATGGTAGTGGACACAAGGACGTCGATCTCCCGGTTGATAAAGGCGTACATGATCTTCTCCAGCTCATGCTCCCGCATCTGCCCGTGGGCAAAGGCCACCGTCACATCCGGCACCAGCCTCTGGATCCGGGCCGTCACCTCGACGATGTCCTCCACCCGGTTGTAGACGTAGTACACCTGCCCCTGGCGGGCGCACTCCCGCTCGATGGCCTCCCGCACCATCTCATCGTTGTACTCCATGACATAGGTTTGGATGGGCATCCTCTCCTCCGGCGCCTCCTCCAGGACGCTCATGTCCCGGATGCCGATGAGGCTCATGTGGAGCGTCCTCGGGATAGGAGTGGCGGTCAGAGTCAGCACGTCGATATTTTCCTTCAGCTTTTTGATCTTCTCCTTGTGCTGCACGCCGAACCTCTGCTCCTCGTCGATGATGAGGAGCCCTAAGTCCTTGTATTTCAGGTCGTCGCTCAGGACCCGGTGGGTGCCGATGATGATGTCCACAAGCCCCCGCTTTGTGTCCTCAATGGTCTTCTTCTGCTGGGCCGGAGTGCGGAAACGGCACATCAGATCCACCCGCACCGGGAACTCCTTCATCCTCTGGACAAAGGTATTGTAGTGCTGCTGGGCCAGGATGGTGGTTGGAACCAGGTAGACCACCTGCTTGTTCTCCTGAACCGCCTTGAAGGCCGCCCGGATGGCGATCTCCGTCTTCCCGTAGCCCACGTCCCCGCAGATGAGCCGGTCCATGATCTTGGGGCTCTCCATATCATGCTTCACAGCCTCGATGGCCGCAAGCTGGTCCTCCGTCTCCTCAAAGGGGAACATCTCCTCAAACTCCCGCTGCCAGACCGTGTCCGGACCGTAGACATAGCCCTCCTGCTCCTGCCGGGCCGCGTAGAGAGCCACCAGGTCCTTTGCGATCTCCCGGACCGCTCCCCGCACTCTCGTCCTGGTCTTTGTCCACTCCTGGGTCCCCAGCCGGTTCAGCTTCGGCTTCTTGGCGTCCGCATTGGCGTACTTCTGGATCAGATCCAGCTGGGTGGCAGGGATGTAGAGGTTGCCCCCCTGGGCGTAGGAAATCTTCATGTAGTCCTTGGCCACCTTGTCCACCTCGATCTTCTCGATGCCCTGGTAGATGCCGATGCCGTGGTTTTCATGGACCACATAGTCCCCCACCTTCAGCTCGGAGAAGCTCTGGATCTTCCTGCCCTCGTAGGTGCGGCGCTTCTTTTTCTTCTTTACCTTCCCGAAAATGTCTGTCTCCGAGATGACCTCGAACTTCAGCAGAGGGTACTCGTACCCCTCCCCCACGTGGCCGTAGGCGGTCATGATCTGCCCCGGCTCCACCTCCCGGTCCATCTCGTCGCTGTAAAAGCTGCTCAGATTGTAGTCCCGCAGATCCTCCGCCAGGCGCTTTGCCCTGGTTCTTGAGCCGGACAGGAGGACTACCCTGTAGCCCTCTCTCTTCAGCCGCTTCAGATCCCGGGTGAGCATCTCAAAGCTGTTGTTATAGGGGTTCACGCTCTTTGTCTCCAGGCTGTATTTTCCCCGGATCTTAAACTCCGGGCACCTGGTCTCCAGGGCGCACAGCCCCACACAGGGGTACTGGTTCATCTTCTTCGCGATATCCGCCGGATGGTAGAGGATCATCTCCCCGTCGCTGACCTGGTAACCGCTCTCCATCCGCTTGGCCTGGGCCTCCACGAACTCACTCTCCACCGCGTCCCCCTTCTCCAGGAGGCGCACCGGCTCATCCAGATAGAGAATGGTGTCCTCCCCGGGAAAATAGTCCAGAAAGGAGACTCTCTTCTCCTCCTTTTCCGCGTCCTCACAGGGATACACAAGAACCCGGTCCAGATTCTCCACAGACCGCTGGCTCTCCACGTCAAAGGTGCGCACAGAGTCCACCTCGTCTCCCCACAGCTCGATCCGCACAGGCAGCTCCTCGGTAATGGGAAAGATGTCCAGTATGCCACCCCGCACCGCGAACTGTCCCGGCCCCTCCACCTGGGCCTCCCTGTCATACCCGGCCTGCGCCAGGCGCCTCTGCACCTGCTGAAAGTCAATGGCAGCCCCGTTCTCAATGGCTATAGCCTGATCCCGCACGGCCCCCGGGAGAGGCAGGGCGTCCATGAGGGCGTCAAAGCTCAGCACTACCGTGATCCTCTCCTGCTCCAGCACAGCCTGGATGACGGACATCCGCTGGCTCATCAGCTCCTTGCTGCGGATATCCGCCTGGTAAAAGAGGAAATCCTTGGCCGGATAGAACCGGACATCGCTGTCAAGAAAGCGGTATTCCTCATACATCTGCCTGGCCTTCGACTCGCTGGCGCAGACGATGACGCGCCTTCCCGCCCCGCCGGAGAGGGCGTAGACAAGATGGGTCTTCTGTGAGCGGACACAGCCCGACACCTGCAGGGCTCCCTTTCCCTTTTTCTGCTCTTTTTTTATCTCCTCAAATTCCGCAAGCTCCTCAAGCGGCATTGTCAGCGCTCTCATATCCCTACAGCTCCTTTGGTCTCACTTTCCGGTTGTACTCGTTCATGGCCTCGTCCACCCGGTCTGTCACCATGTACTTTACCGCCTCCGCGGCATGGCGGTAGCCCTCCGCCATCTGCTCCCTTTCCTCTCTGGAGAAATGCCCCAGCACATAGTCCGCCAGATCGTACTGCCTGGGCTTCTGGCCCACCCCCACTTTGACCCGGGGAAACACCTCCGTGCCCAGGTGGGCGATGATGCTTTTTATTCCGTTGTGGCCGCCGGCGCTGCCCTTCTTCCGGATCCGGATCTGACCGGGATCCAGGCTCACGTCGTCGTAGATGACGATGAGCTCCGACTCCTCGTCCACCTTGTAGTAATCCACAAGTCCCCGGATGCTCTCCCCGCTCAGGTTCATGTAGGTCTGGGGCTTGGCCAGGATCACCTTCTGCCCCTCTATGATGCCCTTTCCAATAAGGGCCCTGTTTTTCCGATAATCCACGGAGATATTATACGCTTCCGCCAGCACATCTATGACATCAAACCCGGCATTATGCCTTGTCCCCTCATAGGGCTGCCCCGGGTTTCCAAGTCCAGCTATGATATACATTGTCTTCCACCTTTCCTTTCACACTCCCTCCATTCTACAGGAAGAAGGGCTGTTTGTCACGCAAAAGCCGGGAATATTTTCCCGGTTCCCGGCATACGTTTATAGAGAATAAAAATACTGCCATAATGGTACAGGAGGGCTTTTTATGAGTTCCAGAACAAAAATCGTGGTGCTCCACATGAAGGAGATCATCTATACCGTCATTTTCGCCGTGCTGGCCATTCTTCTGATCCTGCTGCTCGTCTTCATGTTCTTCCCCGGAGACAAAAAAGAGAGCGGCTCGTCAGGCAAATACAAAGCCGGTGTCTACACCTCCTCCCTTACCTTAAACAATACAGACCTGGAAGTGGAGGTCTCGGTGGACGACTCGGGGATCAGCTCCATCCGCTTCACCAACATGGACGAGACGACGGCGGCCATGCTCCCCTTAGCTCAGCCGGCCATGGAGGACATCGCGGAGCAGATCTGCCAGTCCCAGTCTCTTGACAACCTGGAATTTTCCGCTGACTCGGCCTACACCTCCCAGGTCATCGTGGACGCTGTCAGGGAAGCCCTGAAAAAGGCTGAAAAATAGAGGAGCCGCCCACGCCGGGCGGCTCCTTTCTCGCCGGGCCCTCCCCATGCAGGGCCCCTCCTTCTATCCTTCCACGATCAGATATTTGCCGCTTGGCAGGGCAAAGACCTCCGAGGCCTCCTCCAGCTCCTCGAGGGACATGCCGTCCACGTCCACACCCTCCTCCTGGAAGTAGTTTGCCACCTCCTGGATGCTGTCCACCACAACGGCCATACAGTCCTCCAGGAAAGCCTCCGCCTCCTCTAAGGTCCCGGCCACCGGCTCGTCGAACAGCTGCCCCTGCTTGTCAAGGAACACCTGCAGACATTCTTCATCATACTCATACATACGTTTTTCCTCCCTTCTTTCTTTTCCTTTCTATATCCCGTATGCTCTCATTGTCCTTTTGCTTCTTTCTCTATGCCGCAGCTTCCCGCCATACGCAGTCCCGGCCAGCCGCGGCTTCGCTTTATCTGCGGCTTCGCTTTATCCGCGGCTTCGCAGAAAATCCACCAGCTCTCCCGGATGGTCGATGAGCACGGTGGCCCCGGCCTCCTCAAGGACCTGTCTGCTGCGAAATCCCCATGTGACGGCCAGCTCCGTCACGCCGGCTGCCCTGGCGGTGGCCACATCCACCTCCGAGTCTCCCACGTAGACACAGTCCTCCTTTTTGACGCCCATCTTATCCAGCAGGTACAAAACCCCGGCCGGATCCGGCTTCCTCGGCAGCTCCTCGCTCTGCCCCTGCACAAAGTCAAAGACTCCCTCTCCAAAGATCTGTCTCACCACATCCACGGCCTGCCCGTGGGGCTTGTTGGACAGCACCGCCAGTCGGATGCCCATGGCCCTCAGATCCCCCAGCATCTCTGTGATCCCGTCGTAGGGTGTTACATGATATGTACAGTTGTCATGGAATATTCTGCCGTAGACCTTAAGTCCCTCCTCCAGGCGGCTCAGGTTCTCGTCCCCGCAGGCCCTCAGCGTCCTCTCGATCAGCTTTCTGGCGCCTTCTCCCACAAATCTTCTACACTGGTCCATCGTGATGGATGGAAGGCCCATCTCTTTCATAGTCAGGTTTACAGAATAGGTCAGTGACTCCAATGTATTCGTCAATGTTCCGTCCAGATCAAATATACAGCCTCTCATAATACACGGCACTCCTTTTCCTCTTTCTTCTCCCCTATCATAGTATGAAGCGGCCGAAATTTCAACGGGTATTTGCATATCCTGCTATTTTCCTGTTGTTTTCGCCGCTTCTTTTTGTCTCCTTTTTCGTCAGCCGTTCAGATACTGCCGCATGACCCTCAGTGCGTGCTTTTCCAGCCGGCTCACCTGGGCCTGGGAGATCTCTATCTCCTCCGCCACCTCCATCTGGGTCTTCCCCTCAAAGAACCGGAGCCTTATGATGTACTGCTCCCGGTCGCTTAAGTGCTCCATGGCAGCCTCTAGGGACAGGTCCTCGATCCACTTCTCCTCCCGGTTCTTCTTGTCGCTGATCTGGTCCATCACGTAGAGGGCGTCCCCGCCGTCACTGTACACCGGCTCCTGCAGGCTCACAGGGGCCTGTATGGCGTCCAGAGCAAAGACAATGTCCTCCCCCGAGATGCCGATCTCCTCCGCGATCTCCTGGACCGTAGGCTCCTTTAGGTGCTGCTTCATGTAGCTCTCCCTGGCGTAGATCGCCTTGTAGGCTGTGTCCCGCAGGGAGCGGCTCACCCGGATGGAATTGTTGTCCCTCATGTAGCGCCTTATCTCCCCGATGATCATGGGGACCGCGTAGGTGGAGAATTTCACATCCAGCTCTGTATTAAAATTGTTGACCGCCTTGATCAGCCCGATGCAGCCGATCTGGAACAGGTCGTCAGGATTTTCATTGCTGGACGAGAAGCGCTTTATAACGCTCAGCACCAGCCGCAGGTTTCCCTTGATGTAGCGGTCCTTGGCCTCCTCGTCCCCCTCCTTGATGCGGGCCAGCAGTTCCTCCTTTTCCTCCTCTGTAAGAAGCGGGAGCTTTGACGTGTTCACCCCGCAGATCTCAACCTTCCCCTGTGCCATCATCTTCAAACCTCCTTGTTTTCCGTCGTCATCTGATCTCGTACAGTATTGATTTTTCTCAATCAGGCCCGGGCTTATACTGGCCCAGGGGAAAATAAAAAAAGTTTTAGCCCTTGACAAAGGGCCAAAACTTTACATGTCTTTCTTCACTTTTTCTCTCTTCTTATCTGACCTTTTTTGACAGATCACCTGTCCCACTTGTCCGCCAGATTCTGGATCTGGGTCTCGAATTTTGCCAGATCCTTGTTGGAGAGTCCTTCGTTTTTCACGACCACCTCCATGAGGCGTCTGGCCGCTGCCACCACTCTCTCAAAGGCCGCTCTCGCCCTCGCCTTGGCAGGCTTCTCGGCCGCCTTCCTGGGGATCCGCACACCCTCCGACAGGATCTGTCCCGTGGCCAGGTCCATGCAGCCGCCGGAGAAGGGAGCAAAGGCAGGGCAGCCGATCCTCTCCTCCACAGTCCGGGCGAAGCTCTCCGTTACCGTGTCCTCCCCGTGGACCACGATGACCCGGTCCGGCTTCTTCTCAAAGCCCTCCAGCCAGGCCAGCAGACCGTTCATGTCCGCATGGCCGCTGATGCCCTTGATGGACTCGATCCGGGCGTTGACTGAGATGGTCTCCCCGAAGAGCTTCACCACCTGGGCACCCTCCAGAAGCTTCCTTCCCAGAGTCCCCACCGCCTGGTAGCCCACAAAGCAGATGGTGCACTCGCTGCGCCACAGATTGTGCTTCAGATGGTGGCGGATCCGGCCCGCCTCGCACATGCCGGAGGCGGAGATGATGACCTTGGGCCGGTCGTCCAGATTGATCTGCTTGGACTCCTCCGTGGTGATGCTTGTCTTCAGCCCAGGGAAAACGAGCGGGTTGATGCCCTGCTCCACAAGAGCCATGGCCTCCTCGTCAAAGCAGGAACGGACATTCTTATTGAAGACCGTAGTGGCCTCGATGGCCAGAGGACTGTCCACATAGACCTCAAAGGAGGGGTATTCGGGCAGGAGATTTTTCTCCTTGATCTCCCGGATAAAATAGAGCAGCTCCTGGGTCCTGCCCACGGCGAAGGAGGGGATAACCACATTGCCGCCCCGGTCAAAGGTCTCCCGCAGGATGCGGGTGAACTCTCCCACATAGTCCGGGATCTCATCCCCGTGGAGCCTGTCTCCGTAGGTGGACTCTATGACCACGTAGTCCGCCTCCCTCACAGGCTGGGGATCCCGGATGATGGGCTGGTTCACATTTCCCACGTCCCCGGAGAACACCACCTTCTTTGTCACGTCCCCCTCTGTCACCCACACCTCGATGCTGGCGGAGCCAAGGAGATGGCCCATGTCGTTGAACCGGACACGGATCCCGGGACACAGGTCAATGGTCTGTCCGTAGTCGCAGGGCGCGAAGAGCTGGATGGCCGCGTCAGCGTCCGCCATGGTGTACACCGGCTCGTACAGCTCTCCTCCGCTGCGGCGGGCCTTCCGGTTTCTCCACTGGGCCTCAAACTCCTGGATGTGGGCACTGTCCCGCAGCATGATGCTGCACAGGTCCGAGGTGGCGAAGGTGGTGACTACCTCCCCCGCGAACCCCTGCTTGCACAGGAGCGGGATGTTTCCCGAGTGGTCGATGTGGGCGTGGGTCAGAAGCACGCAGTCGATCTCCCCCGCCGTCACCGGCAGCTTCTGGTTCTCATACAGATCCGGCCCCTGCTCCATGCCGCAGTCGATAAGGACCCGTTTCCCGCAGGCCTCCAGAAGATGACAGCTGCCTGTCACCTCGTGGGCCGCGCCGATAAAAGTAAGCTTCATATGCCTCAACCCCTTTTTGTTTTTATTGTATCATTTTACCCGGGCCGTGGCTATGAATATTTTACCATTTCCCTCTTCAGCCGCTGCATGATCTTCTTCTCCAGCCGGGAGATGTAGGACTGGGAGATGCCCAGCACATCCGCCACCTCCTTCTGGGTCTTCTCCTCCCCGCCCGGCACCCCCAGGCCGAACCGGAGGCGCACAATGGTCTGCTCCCTGCTGGTGAGCCTCTCCAGGGCCTTCCCCAGCACCTTCCGCTCCGCCTCCTGCTCCAGGTCCCGGTAGATGGTATCCTCCTCCGTACCAAGGATATCCGACAGGAGCAGCTCGTTGCCGTCCCAGTCCACATTGAGAGGCTCGTCGATGGACACCTCCATCCTCGTCTTGTTGTTCCTGCGCAGATACATGAGAATTTCATTTTCAATGCACCGGGAGGCGTAGGTGGCCAGCTTGATCTTTTTCTTCGGGTCGTAGGTGTTGATGGCCTTGATGAGGCCGATGGTGCCGATGGAGATCAGATCCTCCACCCCCACGCCTGTGTTGTCAAATTTCTTTGCTATGTACACCACCAGCCGGAGGTTGTGCTCGATGAGCAGCTTCCTGGCTGCCTTGTCCTCCTCCGTCCCCAGCCTTCCGATGGCATCGGCCTCCTCCTCGGCCTCCAGGGGCGCCGGGAGGATGTCTGAGCCGCCGATATAGTGCACGTCCCCCCTCTCCGGGAAAAGCAAAGTCCTGAAATTCGGTATCACCTTGAGTTTAAATTGATTTGGCACCGCTACTTTTATCATCATGTCTTTCTATCCTCCAATCTATGCTACAGATCCGGATGAATGAGCATCCGGTATGTTCCGTCTGAAGATACTGCGTCCTCGCTGATCCCCACAAGAGGCCCCTGTATCCACCTGGGCCCCCTCTCATATATGCAGAGCCTTTCCAGCCTCACAGCCGGAAGCACTCCATCCTTCCTTCCAACTGAGCGGTACGGGATATACCGCAGCTCCTCCGGCAGCCGGCCCTGAAACAGCTCCTCCGCCGCCTCCCTCTCCAGGATGCTGACGGGCTCCCCGGTGAAGGGATCCTTCAGGGAGTTGCCGGTGTCCACAAGGGCTGTCAGCGTCACCTTCCTGTCCCTCCAGAAAAGATCCGCCCGGCACCTGCCGCGGCCTCTCTGAAGTCCCAGGGAGACAAGCCAGAGCACGCCGGAGGCCAGGTAATAGCTCCCGGCCGCCAGGGCGAAAAAGAGGCTTCCCACCTCCAGCCACTCCCCGTACTGGGCAAGCCAGCCCATGATCCCGCCTGTCAGGAACCCTGCCGCGTACAGAAGGAAGAAAGCGTACACCATCTTCCTCCCCCAGGGTATCCCAAGGCCCGCCCGCAGCATGGCCACACTGACCACGCCGTGGAACAGAAAAAATTTTATGAACGGACAGGGAAGCGGACAGGCGATCACCACACACATGAGCGCGGATCCCGCCAGTGCTCCCAGAGCGATACGTCCAAGCGTGGCAGGGCTTTTCAGTATCCGCCTGACAAGAAGGAGCAGTATGTGATCCATCATAAAATTTTCCAGGAAAAAAATATCTATATACAGTTCATACTCCACATTACACCTTCTTTCTCTTTTGTGCAGACATCGCGTACTGCTTTACTGTACCCGGGCAGGATTTATTATAAAGAGAAGGGGGCTTCAAAATTTGTCAGATGGTGCCGGGAGGCCGGCAGATTTTCTCGACAGAAAAATATGGTTTCCGCAGAAATACAGAAGTTTTCGAAAAAGGGCAGAAAAAAGGAAACCGCGCTCTTCGCGCGGCCTCCCGGGTAAGACGTTACATATTTTTATTTTTTAAAGAAATCCGGAATCTTGATGGACTGCTCCTTCACCTTGCTGGTGGGTGTCCTCGGTGTCTCCAGTGAGGGGGTTGTCCCTCCCAGCGGACGCTTCAGCCCGCTTCCGCTGTTAGACGGCGCTGTTCCCGCCTCCTGCCTCGGGGCATGAGTGGTGTGGGATGTGTGCGTCGCGTGGGCAGAATTCAGCTGTCTGTCATAGCTGCTGGCCGGTGGAACCATTCCGGAGCGTCCCTCCAGTCTGGATTTCAGCTTGGAGGAGGTTCCGCCTACGTTATGTAAGCCTGTCGCAATGACAGTGATGGTGGCCTCGTCGGCTCTGGAGTCATCGTACATAGCACCAAAGATAATGTTGGCATCCTCTCCCGCCAGATCCTGCACGAACTCAGCCGCATCGGATGCGTCCATGAGGGTGATATCACCGGAAATATTGATGATGACATGGGAAGCCCCTGCAATGGTGGTCTCAAGCAGCGGGCTGGCCACAGCCTGCTTCACAGCCTCCAGCGCCTTGTCGTCGCCTCGGCCCTGTCCGATACCGATGTGGGCGATACCCTTGTCCGTCATAACAGTCTGTACGTCCGCAAAGTCCAGGTTGATCAAGGACGGAACATTGATCAGATCCGTGATACCCTGGATACCCTGCTGCAGCACCTCATCCGCCTTCTTCAGAGCCTCCGGCATGGTGGTGCGTCTGTCCACCACCTCCAGCAGCTTGTCGTTGGGGATGACGATCAGTGTATCGACATTTTCTTTTAATTTATCAATTCCAGCCAGAGCGTTGTTCATGCGGGTCTTGGACTCAAAGCGGAAAGGCTTTGTGACAACGCCTACGGTCAGAGCCCCCTGCTCCTTTGCGATGCGGGCGACAACGGGCGTAGCTCCGGTTCCGGTTCCGCCTCCCATACCGCAGGTAACAAATACCATGTCAGCGCCCTTCAGAGCCGCCGAGATCTCCTCCGCGCTCTCCTCTGCCGCCTTCTCTCCGATCTCCGGGCGGGCTCCCGCGCCCAGTCCCTTGGTGATCTTGTCACCGATCTGCATCAGTGTAGGCGCCTTACATAACTGCAGGGCCTGCTTGTCTGTATTAATAGCGATAAATTCAACGCCGGCGATCTGTTCGTCAATCATTCGGTTGACAGCGTTGTTTCCGCCGCCTCCAACTCCAACAACAATAATTTTTGCCGCCGCTTCCGACTCGTTTGTTTTAATTTCTAGCAAGGGTTTCTCCTCCTTTGTTTCTATCCTTATTATATAATTATACATCCCATAACGGCGGACTGCCAGTCCGCCATATATACTATATAATATAGGCTTTTGTGCAAAATATCAATAGAATTTTCTCTATTTTTATGGATTTCCGCTCATTTTTATGTGGAAAACAGGCATTTACTCGGGCAGCACATCCGGCGTGAAGGAAACCGCATCCCCCTTCTCCACAAAGTGCTCCAGGTGGAGTGTTCCCCGCTGTCCCTCCAGCTTCGCCAGAATGGGGGAAATCTGGGCAATCTTGTCGGCGGTGATGTCGTCCCCCAAAAGCACGCATATTTCGCCGAACCAGAGCTGGATGTCCCCGTCGCTGCACACGATCCGGTCCGGGGAGAGTGCAAATTCCGCCACCTCCCGGGTCACCTCCAGGATGGATTTAAACAGGGCCTCATCCCCGTTCTCAAGGGGCTTGTAGAGCTCCGCCCCAGACACATCCAGCCCCTCGATACAGGGCACTCCCTCCAGGACCTCGCTGCTCATCTTCACAACCAGCCCCTCCTCGTCGAAGTACACATTCTGCTCGCCGCCTGGCACGCAGGCCAGTATCTTCTTCTCATCCACAGTCACCTTTACGGACCAGGGGGCCGTAAGAGTCACCTTCATGGAGTTCAGGCTGCCCGGCATATCATAGTCCGTAAAGCGGTACTTGTACAGGAGATAGAGCGAATTCTTGGAGAGCGGATCCTCCTCCACAAGATCCACGATCTCCTGGCTGTCTGTGTACTCATTTCCCTTCACTTCGATCTTCTGCACATAGAAGAGCAGAAACAGGGCCAGCAGGATAATGGCAAGCCCCAGAACAATGACTGTCAGCGCGTATATTTTATGGGACATTTTGTAGCCCCTGTTTTTCTTTTGCTTCATGTAAAGCCTCCTGTATTCCCGCCGGCCGCCATGGCAGCCGGCGCTTTCCTGTTATTTTACCAGAGATGACACGCTCAGCACAAGCCCCATTTCCAGCAGGAGGAACACCACCGAGGTACCCCCGTAGCTGATAAAGGGCAGGGTGATGCCTGTGTTGGGAATGGTGTTGGTCACTACCGCGATGTTCAGGATCACCTGGATCAGCATGTGACCCATGGCCCCGGCGGCGATAAGGGCCCCGAAGAGGTCCGGGGCTCTGCTGGCGATGACGTAGAACCGCCAGATCAGGATGAGAAAGAGCAGGAGGATAAAGCCGGCCCCGAAAAGTCCCAGCTCCTCACAGATGATGGAGAAGATCATGTCGTTCTGGGCCTCCGGGACAAATCCCAGCTTCTGCACACTGTTTCCCAGCCCCCGGCCAAAAAGTCCCCCGGAGCCGATGGCGTAGAGCCCCTGCAGAGTCTGGTAGCCCTTCTCGTAGGCCTCCGGGTTTCTCCAAATGGCCAGCCGCTCCAGGCGGTAGCTCTCCAGAGCCAGAAAGACGGCCAGAAAGGCACAGCCAATGACTCCCATCCAGACAAACTGCCCGTACTTCGGGCTGGCGATGAACACAAGGATTACCCCGATGCCCAGGATGATGATGGCTGTGCTTAAGTTGCTGGCTCCCACAAGGCCGGCCACCGGCAGGACCAGGATCATGATCCCCGCCATAACCCGCATCTTCTTTACCCTGTCCGCGCACTTCGTCACAAGATCGGCCAGGAAGAGGATCACTGCCACCTTGGCGAACTCTGAGGGCTGAAAAGAAAACGGGCCCAAAGAAAGCCATCTTCTGGACCCGTTGTACTCATCTCCCACAAGAAGGACAGCGACGGACAATAGCACTGCTGCCAGGTAGGCCGGCAGGGCGAGACGGCGCAGGGCATGGTAGTCCATATTGGCTGTCACGAACATGGCCGCTATCCCGATGGTTGTGGCAAAAACCTGCTTTTTCAGATAATAATAAGGATCGTTAAACTTCACTTCCCCGTTCCAGGCGCTGGTGCTCTGCAGGATCACAAGCCCCGCCAGGAGGAGAAGAGACAGCGCCGCAAGCAGCGTGTAGTCATATTTTTTCTTTCTGGATGAACCCGGCAATCTATGCTCTCCCTTACAAGGAATTTACAATCTCTTTGAATTTATCTCCCCGTTCTTCATAGCTCCTGAACATATCCCAGCTGGCGCAGGCGGGTGACAGAAGAACCGCATCCCCAGGCGCCGCGGCGGATGCCGCTCTTTGGACTGCCTCGTCGAAGCTATCCGCAAACACATAGTCTGTAAAGCCGCACTCCTTTGCCTGGGCGGCGATCTTCTCCTTTGTGGCTCCCAGGAGCACAAGGAGCTTCACCTTCCCTCCAAAGCTCTCGATCCACTCTCTGTAGTCGGACTGCTTGTCATAGCCTCCCCCGATCAGCACAGTGGGCCTCTTCATGGCCTGGACCGCCTTGATAGCCGCATCCGGATTGGTGCCCTTGGAGTCATTGTAGTAGGCCACGCCCCCCTTTTCCGCCACGAACTCGATCCGGTGCTCCACACCCCTGAAGGCCTTCACCGTATCACGTATCACGTCCATGGGGACGCCGTAGGCGATGGCCATGGCGGAGGCCGCCATCACATTCTCATAGTTGTGGGTGCCCAGAAGCTGGAGCTCATCCACGCTGCACAGCAGCTCCTCCGCCCCTTTGGCTCCCCTGTATATTATATGACCATCCTCCAGATAAATGCCTGCCTCCAGCTTCCTGGCGCTGGAAAACCAGATCACCTGCGCCCGCAGGCTCTCCCCGAATTTGCGGAGCACCTCGTCCTCGTAGTTGAGGACGCAGAAATCCTCCTCTGTCTGGTTCCTCGTGATATTCTCCTTTGCCTGGATGTAGGCCTCCATGGTGTGGTGCCGGTTCAGATGATCCGGTGTCAGGTTGAGGATGGCGGACACCCTGGGACGGAAGGTAACGATGCTCTCCAGCTGAAAGCTGCTCATCTCCGCCACGATGACGGAATCGTCCCTGGTCTGGTCCACCACTGCGGTGTAGGGATTGCCAATATTTCCCACCACAAAGACACTGTCAAAGGCGTTCTTCGCAATCTCCCCCAGAAGAGAGGTGGTGGTGGTCTTCCCGTTGGTGCCTGTGATGGCCAGGATCTCTCCTCTGCCAAAGAGGTAGGCCAGCTCAATTTCCCCGATGATCTCTATCCCCATCTCCCTCATCTTCTCTATGACGGGCAGATCTGTGGGCACGCCGGGGCTGAGCACCACAAGGTCCAGCTCCCCCAGCAGCTCCTCCGGGAAAGGCCCCGTGATGATCCTGGCACTGCTGTCCTCTCCCAGTTGTTCTCTGATCTTATCCTTGTCCAGCTTTTCATTGCCGTCATAGAGAACCACACGGGCGCCTCTCTTCTCCAGCAGGGATCCAGCGCCGATGCCGCTGATCCCCAGGCCGAACACGAGTACTTCTTTTCCTGCTGTATCCATTGTATCCCTTCTCTCCTTCCTGCTACATGGCCATGAGAGCGATCAGGCAGAGGATGGCTGTGATGATGGAAAACACGGCCACAACCTTTGTCTCCGACCACCCGCAGAGCTCAAAATGATGGTGGATGGGGGCCATCTTGAAAAACCGCTTGCCCCCGGTTTTCTTAAAGTATGTAACCTGGATCATGACGGAGAGCACCTCCACCACATAGATCAGTCCCACGATGATAATGAAAATGGGCATCTGCAGCATGTAGGCTGTGGAGGCCACAAAGCCGCCAAGGGCCAGGGAACCTGTGTCCCCCATAAACACGCTGGCCGGGTACACATTGAACAGAAGGAACCCGAGGAGGGCGCCCACCACCGCGCAGGTGATCGGCTCGATGCCGCTCTTCGTCCCCACTGCCACCACCGTGAAGAAGGTGGCCACAAGTACGGTCACGCTGGAGGCCAGACCGTCCAGGCCGTCTGTAAAGTTCACCCCGTTGACCGTACCGATCACCGCCACAAAGAGCAGGGGGATGGCCAGCCATCCGATATCCAGGTATCTGCCGCCGGAGAAGGGGATGAGCATCGTCAAAGGCACGTCTGTAAACTTCACAAGGTAGAAGGCAAAGACCGCCGTCACAAGGATCTGCAGGGCCATCTTCTGCCTGGGGAAGAGCCCGTCAGACCTCTTGAGCACCACCTTCAGATAATCGTCCAGAAATCCGATAAGTCCAAATCCCAGAGTCACAAAGAGAATGGGAATAATGTTCGGATACCGCCCGATGTAGATAACGGATGTGAGTACCACCGCGGTCAGGATGATGACTCCTCCCATGGTGGGAGTGCCCGCCTTCTTTAGGTGGGATTTCACACCCTCCTCCCTCTCCGTCTGGTCCATTTTCAATCTGCGGAGCACCGGAATCACAACCGGGCCCATGATCACGCTCAGCGCAAAGGAAATGAGCACTGGCACAAAAATTGTATAGTCCATAGATACACCTCTCGTCTCTTTCGTTATTTTCCTGGCCCAGGACTGCCGGGGCAATCCATAGCTCCATTCAGTATACTTCATTTCTCACTCTTTTTCAACGCCAAGATAGGGGAGGATGTTCTCAAAAATGTCCCGTATCACCGGCGCCGCAATGGTTCCCCCATAGTAGACTCCCTGGGGATTGTATATAATGCACATGCCAAGCACCTGAGGGTCGTCCGCCGGCGCAAATCCGATGAAGGAGGAGATATATTTGTTCGCGCTCCTGGGGAGCGTCTGGGAGGTGGCTGTCTTGCCCCCGATCCGGTATCCCTCTATGGCCGCGTTTTTACCCGAGCCCTCCGCCACCACCTTCTCCAGGATCGTGCGCATGGTCCGGGAGGTCTCCTCCGAGACGATGCGGTCCTTCTTTCCCTGGTTCAGCGTCAGCTTCTCCCGCCCCTCCTCATCCAGCACCCGGACTCCCACATGGGGCGTCACCCGGTAGCCGCCATTTATGATAGAGCTGACAGTGGCCGCCATCTGGATGGGTGTGACCTGGAAGGACTGGCCAAAGGACATGGTGGCAAGCTCCACAGTGCCTATATTTTCCCGCTTGTGCATGATGGTCCCGGCCTCCCCTGGCAGGTCCACTCCGGTCAGGTCAAGGAGACCGAACTGCTGATAGTAATCGCAGAAGGTGTCCGCCCCCAGCCGCAGCCCCACATCGATAAACACCGGATTACAGGAGTTCATGACACCCTCCACAAAGGTCTCCTGCCCGTGTCCTCCCACCTTGTGGCAGCGGATCTTCCGGTCCTCCACCACCCGGTAGCCGGGGCAGCTGAAGGTGTCATCCAGAGACACCACGCCCTCCTCCAGAGCCGCCGAGGCGGTGATGATCTTGAAGGTAGATCCGGGCTCGTAGGTGTCGTTGATGCACCGGTTTCTCCACATCTGGTTCAGAGCGTCCTGCTTCTCCTCGTCCGACAAAGCGGAGGTATCTGTCCCTGTGTTCAGGGTGAATGGGTCGTTCAGATCGAATTCAGGCACATTCACCATGGCCATTATCTCCCCGCTTTGCGGGTTCATGAGAAGGATGGAGACGCCGTCGGCCTGTTTCTCCTCCATCACCTTCTCCGCCATCTGCTGGGCGTACATCTGCAGATTGTAGTCAAGACTTGTCTGCAGGTCGTTTCCGGCCACCGGCTCGATCCGGTCCTCCGCCTCCCCGGGAAGCTCTATGCCCCGGGCGTCCGTGGTGGTCAGTATGGTGCCGTTCTGCCCCTTCAGGTACTCCTCATACTTCACCTCGAGGCCGATGATCCCCTGGTTATCCGCCCCGGTAAACCCAAGCACTGTGGAGGCCAGGTCCCCGTATGGGTAATACCGCTTGAAATCCTCATCCACCTTCACCCCGTCAAGGCCCATATTCCGTATAATGTCCCCGGTCTCCTTCTCCACGTTGGTTCTGATCCGCTCCATGGAGGAGACCTTCTCCACCTTCTCCCTGACCTCACTCTCCTCCATCTCCAGCGTCTGGGACAGAGCGCGTATCACCGCCTCAGGGTCCGTGATCTGGCTGTGGATGACGGAGATGGTGCACACGGTCCGGTTATCCGCCAGCACATGGCCTGATGCGTCCAGTATCCTCCCCCTGGCCGCCTTGATCTCCCTCTCCCGCTCATGGAGAGCCTCCGCCTTCTCCTGGTAGTAGTCCGCCTCAAAGACCATCAGCCAGACAAGGCGCCCGGCCAGGAAAAGCAGGATGAACAGGGCCCCGAGAAAAACGATGAAGAGTTTCTTCTTATTATATGTCCGGTTGCGCACAGAAAAACCTCACAAAAGCCTTTCTACAATTTATGAGTGCTTCTGTGAGGTTATACATCTGCCCGTATGCTGTTTTCCCTTTGCGCTGCTTTCTACTGATCCGATCCGGCTGACGCGTCCGCCGTCTGGCTGATGCCCAGGTAGGGGAAAATCTCCTTCATGATGTCGCTGGCCATCTGGACGGCCAGAGAGCTCTGGGCCTGGTCGTATTCGTTGGGCTCATCGATAACTACATAAATGGCGATCTCCGGATTTTCCTGGGGTGCGTAGGCGATGAAGGAAACAAGGTTTTTGCCGTCGCTTCGGGGCAGCTTCTCCGCCGTCCCCGTCTTTCCTCCCACCTCGTAGCCCTCTATGTTGGCTGCTTTGCCGCTGCCCTCCAGAACCACGCCTCTCATGTAGTCCTTCACCAGAGTGCTCGTATCCTCCGATATGGTCCTCTTCACAAGGACAGGGTCCACATTCTCGATCACGTTCCCGTTCTCATCCTGGATCTGCTTCACGATGTGGGGCTCATAGTAGTAGCCGCCGTTGATGAGAGAGCAGAAGCCCGCCATCATCTGAGTCATGGTCACGTTGAAGTTCTGTCCAAAGGCATTGGTGGCAAGGCTGGTCTCGTCCATGTTGTCCGCCGTATAGAGAAGGGCCGAAGTCTCCGCCTCACCCGGCAGGTCGATGCCGGTCATCTCGCCAAAGCCGAAGGTGTGCTGATATTTGGAGAAATCCACCGCTCCGATCATCTCCCCGATCTGCATCAGAGCCACGTTGCAGGAGTTCTCTATCGCCCCCTTCACCGTCAGGGTTCCGTGTCCATCCCGGTTGATGCAGTGGATATCATAGTCCCCGATGTGGAGAGAGCCGCCGCAGTAAAAGGTCTCATCCCCGGTGAGGGCGCCCGTCTCAAGCGCCGCCGCCACAGTGAAGGGCTTGATGGTGGAGCCGGGCTCATAGGTGTCGGTGACGCAGAAGTTCTTCCACAGGCTGTTGAGGACGTCCAGCGTCTCCTCGTCACTCATGGCGTCGATCTCTTCCTGGGTGTAGTATTTCGTCAGATCCCTGGGATTGTTCAGGTCAAAGTTTGGATAGCTGGCCTCCGCCAGGATCTCCCCGTTCTGGGGGTTCATGACCATGACCGCCGTGTTCTTGCTCCCCTCCCCGGGAGTGGCGTTGTTTTTCCTCTCATCGTTGAACTGCTGGATATACTTTTCCACCACGCTCTGCACCTGCAGGTCAATGGTGGACACCACGGTCTTTCCGTTCACCGGCTCCTTCACGGTCCGCTCCACGGAGGAGCCGCTGTCCAGATAGCCGTACTCCCGGCCGTCGGTGCCGTTGAGAGTGGAGTTATAGTACCCTTCTATGCCCCCATTTCCCACATTTCCATCCACAGTGAACCCAAGCACGTCAGAGGCCAGGGTGCTGTAGGGGTAGGTCCTGTGATAGTCATCCTCCAGCCAGATCCCCTGGACATTGGGATAGTTCTCATCATCGTCATCAATGGCGTTGAAATTCTGGGCCGTCTCGTAGTCGATCCCCTTTACGAGGATGCTGTACCGGCTGTCCGGGCTGTTCTCTATGAGACTGTCCACCGTCTCCTCCTCGACGCCAAAGCAGTCCTTCAGCACCTGCTTTGTGGGCTCCACGTAATCCTCATCGCTGAGCATGGTCTTTACGTCCAGGATCACATTGTACACCCGCTCGCTGGTGGCCAGCTTGGTGCCGTTCCGGTCCACGATATCCCCCCTCTTGTAAGGGATGACCCGGCTGTCATACTGCTGCTGATCCAGCACGATCTTTGTATATTCCTCTCCGCTGGCCGCATTGATGTAGGTGATCCTCACCACAAGACCAGCAAAAGCTAGTATGATCCCCACATAGAGGATAACTAGCTTTTTCTGCATAAATTTGGGAAATTTCTTCCGCAATAATTTCTTTACTTTTTTGGTCATCTTTACACCTTAGTCCTGTACATTGTCTGCGCTCGCAATGATACCACTCTCCGGTATCTGCTCATACTGTGTCACGTAATCCCCCTCAGGACTGTCATATTCTACGATCTGGCCGCTCTGGGCGGGCACCATTCCCAGCTCACCCTCCGCCTTCTGCTTGATCTGGTCCATGTTGACGGAGTCGACAATGGAATTGTATTTCGTGTTGTTCGCCTCCCGCATGTCAGCCAGCTCCTCCTGCAGCGCTGTGATGTTGCTGGAGCGGCCGGCGATCTCTGACTGGAGGCGCACATAGTTTACGCAGATAAAAAGGGCCAGCACCGCTGCCACGGAGAGAAAGATCACGTATCGCTTCCCGACCCGCAGCTCTCTTCTCTGGTTCTGGCGTACCCGCCGGCTCTGACGGCTGCTTTTCCCTCGCCTGGGCTCCCGCGACGGCTCCCCACGCCGCTGGGGCTCGTAATCCGGCTTTGGCACTGCGTTGCCGTACACGTACATAGAACGGGAATCAGCGCCGCTTCTTCTGTATGTATTTGTCCTTCTGGATGATGCTCTTCCCGCAGCCATCTGATAATCCCCTTTCTATATACTCCCTGCGCCCGCCCGCCTACTTTCTCTCGAAGATCCGGAGCTTCGCGCTCTTGGAACGGCTGTTCTCCTCCATCTCCTCCTGGCTCGGCAGAATAGGTTTTCTAGTTAAAATACTCCCTTTTGAGACCTTTCCGCACACGCACACCGGAAAATCCTTCGGGCATGTACAGGGATCCTCATTTTTCTTAAATGCGCTTTTCACAATCCGGTCCTCCAGTGAGTGGAAGGTGATGATGCAAAGCCTTCCCCCCGGATTTAGCAGATCGATCATATCGTCCAGAGAATTCTTCAGCACATCCAGCTCTCTGTTCAGCTCGATCCGGATGGCCTGAAAGGTTCTCTTGGCCGGATGCCCGGACTTTTTCTGGAATTTCATGGGAATGGCTCCCCTGATGATCTCCGTCAGCTGTCCGGTTGTTTCGATGGACCTCTTCTCGCGTTCGATCACGATATGCTTGGCAATGTTCTTGGCAAACCTATCCTCCCCGTAATCTCTGATAACGCGATAGAGGTCCTTCTCACTGTAGTCATTGACAATGTCCCTGGCCGTCATCGTCTGACGCCTGTCCATTCTCATATCCAGGGGTGCATCTTCGCGATAGGAGAATCCCCTCTCTGCCGTATCTAACTGATAAGATGATACGCCCAGATCGAGCACGATCCCATCGACCTTGTCAATGCCTAATCCTTGGAGCACGGACTTCATTTCACAATAGTTGCTCCGGACTATCGTGACCTTCTCCCCGAAGTCCTTTAAGCGGATGCCCGCCGCCTCTATGGCAGCCTCATCCTGGTCTATTCCTACAATACTCCCCTTGTCACCGAGACGTCTGCATATCTCGTACGCATGTCCGCCTCCACCAAGCGTTCCGTCCACATAAATGCCGTCCGGCCTGATGTTTAATCCATTGACAGTTTCTTCAAGTAATACTGACCTGTGTTTAAATTCCATATCTTCTCCCTCTAGATACTGAATCCACTCTCCTCCATATCAGATGCAATATCCTCAATCGTGAGCTCCAGTTCAGCATTCTTTTCATCCCATCTGGCCTTGTCCCAGATCTCGGCACGCTTCCCCATACCGATAAACACAACCTCTTTCTCGAGCTTCGCGTAGCTGCGCAGGGCCGGTGGGATTAAAGTTCTACCTTGCTTGTCAAGGTCGCCGTCATTTGCGCTTCCCTGAAAGAAATGCGCAAAAGCACGGGCTTTTTTGTCTGTGGTCGTTGGTAAGGCGTTAAGCTTCTCTTCAAAGGCGGTCCATTCGTCTTCAGGATACACGTACAGGCAGTTCTCCATGCCTTTTGTTATGACGAAATGCTCCCCCAGATCGTCACGGAACTTGGCTGGAATGATCACCCTCCCCTTAGGGTCGATATTGTGACTGTACTCTCCTTTCAACATCAGAACTCACCCTCTTTCAAAGTGGCCTGCCACTTTCGCACCACTTTGTACCACTTTTCACCACTTTCTACCACTTGAAACCATTGTAAACCACTTCATTGGTGATTTCAACCCCTTTTTTTGCAAAAATCCAAAATATAGCGCACAGTCGCCTGCCGGATGCCCGCTCGCGGGGGCACGGCAGTCACCCTACGGACATATCGCACAAAAAAAGAAGACAGGCTTTCCTGTCTTCTCTCGTCTTCCATTATAGTGTATTTCTCGGGGATCTCCCCCGCTGCTGCCCGCTCCGTCCCGGATCTGCCGGCTCTGCCGTCATCCTACTGCGCCGTATTCAGGCTTGTCTCGTAATCCGTGATAGCGTTATAATCCACCTCCGCGGTCTCCACAGGCCTGCTGCTCTCATACCTGCTGAAGGCGGAATAGCCGATCCATCCCACAAGGGCCACAGCAAGGACCGCAACCACACAGCGGCGGATATAATACTGGATCTTCTCCTTTTTCATGGTCTTCCTGCGGTTGGCTTTTTCCTTTTTATATCTGTCCACTTTTTCCTGGCTCATCTTCATGCACTCCTTCTATCACTCATCAGCTAGTGCCTATTTTACCATAAAAGCCCGGATTATACAACCACGATTATGCCTCCGTCGGCCGCGTACATACTGCTGATCCCAGCCGTATCCAGCACGATTACATCCTTGGGCCGTATCCTTTCAAGGAGCAGCTCCTTCACCTTCTTGGCCCGCTCAGGGCAGTTGCAGTGGCTGATGGCCAGCACCTTCTCCTCCGGCTTTTTCACACCCCGGACGATCTCGTCGATCATTTTCTCCAGAGCCTTCCTGATGCCTCTGGCCTGCCCCAGCTGACAGATGGTCCCCTGGGGGGTGGAGCCCATGACTGGCTTGATATTCAGGGCGGAGGCCATCAGAGATTTGATGCCCTTCAGCCGGCCGTTCTTGCGGAGCGTCTCCAGCGTCTCCAGCACAAAGTAGGTGTGCTGTCCCTCAATGTAGGCCTCCACTGTGCGGACCACCTCCTCAAACTCCATGCCGGCCTCCTCGCACTCCTGGATCTTCAGGGCGATCAGCGTCTCTCCGATGGAGGCGGACCGGGAGTTAAAGACATAGATATCCTTCTCTCCGTACTCCTCGTGGTACAGATTTTTCCCCAGCACAGCGCTGTTGTAGGAGCCGCTGAGCTCAGCTGACAGAGTCACCGCGTAGACGTGCTCAGCCTCGCAGTGATATCCCTCCATGTAGGTCTCCGGCGAGGGACAGGAGGACTTGGGCGAATTAGGGCTCTGGGCGATGAGGGCCAGGAACCTCTTCTGGTCAAATGTCTCATCGTCCACGATGTGATGCTCATCAATATCAATGCTCAATGAAGCCGTCTCGAAATGCCCGCAGCGCTTCATCTCCTCCGTAAGCTCTCCGCAGCTGTCCACAATAATCTTATAACTCATTTCCGATCAATCCTCCGCGTTATCCATTGCTATTATACATAGTATCAAAAACCACTTTATACATCATAGCACAATAACGCGCGCTTGAAAAGGGTTTTATCAAATCCTCCCGGCAATGACTTTCGGCAATCATCCCATCCTGATCTGCCTGGATATTCCAAGGGCCAGTCCCATCTCCGCCATGAGAAAGAGGATCGACGTGCCTCCGTAGCTGATGAAGGGCAGCGTAATGCCCGTGTTGGGGATCAGATTGATCACCACTGCCACGTTCAGGATCACCTGGAGAGCAATATGACAGAAGATGCCGCTGGCCACAAGGGCGCCGTACATATCCGGCGCGTTCTGGGCAATCACCATCAGGCGATACAGAAGGAGTCCAAAGAGGAGGAGCACCATGATGGCCCCGAACACTCCCAGCTCCTCGCAGATAACCGACAGGATCATATCATTCTGCACCTCAGGGATAAACTGCTTCTGGGCACTGTTTCCCAGCCCCTTTCCAAAGAAGCCGCCGGAGCCCACCGCGTAGAGCCCCTGCACCACCTGGTAGCCGATACCGGAGGAGTACCGCTCCGGATCCAGCCACACGAGCAGTCTTCCCAGGCGGAAGTTCCCGGAAAAATCCCCAGCCTCCACGAGAGGCCCCAGGATCACGGGTATAAGGAGCACCGCCGCCACCCCCGCCACAACGGGCACAATGAACATGGCTTTCTTCGGATGGACGATAAAGACCATCAGAAAAGAAATGCCGAACACGATGATGGCTGTACTTAAGTTCTCCGTCAGGAAAAAGACGCAGGCTGCCGACAGAGCTCCCCAGCAGAGCACTCTCACAATCCCCGCCAGCGTACCTATCTGCTTTCCTACCTGGCAGATCACCACGGGGATAAAGAGGATGACCGCGATCTTGGCAAGCTCCGAGGGCTGCAGCTGCTGGCCCAGGGGCAGCTTAATCCACCGTCTGGCGCCGTTCACCTCTTTCCCCAAAGGCGTCTGCACGAGGGCCATAACGATCAGGGATAGGAAGAAAATCTTCTTCGCCAGCCTGGACCAGATATGATAGTCGATCAGCGAAACCAGATAGGCGCCCAACGCGCCTGCCAGGCAGAAGAGGATCTGCCTCTTAAAATAGTACATGCTGTCCCCGTAGTCCACCTGGGCCGCATAGGCGCTGGCGCTGTAGAGCATGACCAGCCCAAAGCAGATCAGAAAGACCATGGAGACCACCAGACTGTAATCAAAGTACCGTATACTGCTTTTCACTCTCGCCCGCACCTTCTCCGATCTGGCGGAGGCTTCCCCCGGGCGGCTGTTTCCCCTGCTGCTGTCAGGCATCTGCCTGACCTTGCTGTTTCTGTTGTCCATTACATTTACACTCCAATCATTGTGCCAGTCTACACCGACGCATATATTATAACGGCAACCGGGGATAAAAACAAGCCCGGAACAGGAGGGCGCCCCGCAGAGGCTCCTCCCGTCCGGGCTGAAGGCTTCTATGCTCCTTCTCTTCTATTTTCCCAGGTCAAAGGCCGGGTTGAAGGCGTAGAAGTTGCGGCTGTCCAGATGGTCCTGGACAATGCGCAGGCTCTCGCCAAAGCGCTGGTAGTGGACAATCTCCCGCTCCCGCAGGAACCGGATGGGATCAGCCACCTCCGGGTCCTTCACAAGCCGGAGAATGTTGTCGTAGGTGGTCCTTGCCTTCTGCTCTGCCGCCATGTCCTCGTGCAGATCCGTGATGGGATCCCCCTTGGACTGGAACACCGTGGCGCTCCAGGGCACGCCGCCGGCGGACTGAGGCCACAGGGCCAGCGTATGATCCACATAGTATTTGTCAAATCCGGACCGTTCGATCTCCTCCGGGGACAGATTTTTCGTGAGCTGGTAGACGATGGCACAGATCATCTCCATGTGGGCCAGTTCCTCCGTCCCGATATCCGTCAGCGTCCCTGTCACTTCCCTGTAGGGCATGGTGTATCTCTGTGACAGATAGCGCATGGAGGCGGCCAGCTCGCCGTCCGGGCCTCCGAACTGGCTGATGATCACCTGGGCCAGCTTCGGGTTGGTCTGGGTGATCTTCACCGGGTACTGCAGTCTCTTCTCATAATTCCACATAGATCAGCATCCTCCTTCCTGCCATGGCCACGGTTCACCTGTCCAGTTCCACCTGTCCGTCTCGGAGGCGTCCGCCGTATCGATGGTGAGGGGCCCGTAATATTTGGCATATTCCTTCAGAGCCCGGTTTCTCTTTTCCTGGCACTCGTCAAAAAAGGCCAGCGCCTCCCTGTCATCAGGATGAGTGTCCAGAAAAAGGGTGGTGTCATTCACCGCAAAACTGATCACATTGATCCAGTGAAGCAGGTCTCTCCTGCACGGTCTGTTGTCTGCCATCAGCGTCTCCCTCCTGCTCCGGTAAATGGTTTGTTCAGCTCCTCAAAGATCGTCCCGCAGCAAAAGCCTTTTTCCAGGTCAAATATTCCATACCACTCCTGCCACGGCACATAGGCCATAGCGACAGGCAGGTCAGAGAGCTGCCTGCCGCTTTGCTGCGCTCCCCGGTACATGCCCTGGTTCGGACAGCTCCGTCCCTGCCGGCTCTGACAGTCCTGTGTCTGATAACGGTAATTCGGCATGTCATTTACTCCTTCCATTACAATCTGCACTATTATTTTATGGAAGGGCCGGGAAAATGTGACAAAAGAGGAGCCCCCCCCGGCAGGCGCGCCCCCGGACAAAGCTCCTCTTTTTATGGCTCTTCATTCTGTTTTCGCAAAAATTATATCAGAATTATTTCATCAGCTTTTTGATGGACTCGCAGAGCTCATCCACCACCTCCGTGTTTCCCTTCTGGATCTCCTCCACCACGCAGGAGTGGATATGGCTGGATAAAAGCTCCTTGTTGAACGCATTCAGAGCCGCCTGTATGGCAGACACCTGGGTGAGGATATCCACACAGTACTGCTCCTCCTCCAGCATCTTCTTGACGCCCCGCACCTGTCCCTCCACTCTGTTCAGCCGGTTCATCAGTTTCCTCAGCTCTTCGTCATCTCTGTGCTTTGTCTTCATGTCTGTCTTTCCTTTCGTCACCGCTGCCCGGCCATGTACCGGCATCTCCTGATGCCGGACCGGGTCAGATCAGAGGATACTTCTTCGTAAGGCCGGCCACGATCTCCCTGGCCTTCTCAATATTCTCCTCGCCTGCAAGTACAAGCCTGATCGCCTCAGCGATCTGCTCCATATCGTCCTCCTTCATACCCCTGGTGGTGACAGCCGGCGTGCCGAGTCGGATGCCGCTTGTGACCATGGGGGAACGGGGATCATTTGGAATGGTGTTCTTGTTGCATGTGATGCCCGCCTGGTCCAGACGCTTCTCCAGCTCTTTTCCGGTCACGTCCTCTCCGCTCAGATCCATGAGCATCAGGTGGTTATCCGTTCCTCCGGACACCAGCTTCATTCCCTTTGCCATGAGAGCCTCGGACAGGGCCTTCGCGTTCTTCACAATCTGCTTCTGGTATTCCTTGAACTCCGGCTGCAGCGCTTCCTTGAAGCAGACCGCCTTCCCGGCGATCACATGCTCCAGGGGGCCTCCCTGGATGCCCGGGAACACTGCCTTGTTGAACTTGAACTTATCTGCCGCCTCCTGGCTGGAGAGGATCATACCGCCTCTGGGTCCCCGCAGCGTCTTGTGGGTGGTGGTAGTCACCACATCCGCATAGGGGATGGGGCTCTCGTGGAGTCCCGCCGCCACCAGTCCGGCGATGTGGGCCATATCCACCATGAGGTAAGCTCCCGCCTCATCCGCAATCTCCCGGAATTTCTTAAAGTCAATCCTTCTGGCGTAGGCGCTGGCTCCCGCGATGATCATTTTGGGCTTCTCCTCCAGAGCAATCCTGCGGACCTCATCGTAATCGATAAATCCCTCATCATTCACGCCGTAGAAGGATGTCACAAAATAGCTGCCGGAAAAGTTCACCGGTGAGCCGTGGGTCAGGTGTCCGCCGTGATCCAGGTTCATGCCCAGGATCTTGTCACCGGGCTTTAACATGGCGAAAAATACGGCCATGTTCGCCTGTGCGCCGGAGTGGGGCTGCACATTGACATACTCACAGCCAAACAGCTCCTTTGCCCTCTCCCGGGCCAGGTTCTCCACCACGTCCACGTACTCGCAGCCACCGTAGTAGCGCCTTCCCGGATAACCTTCCGCGTATTTATTGGTCAGCGGGCTTCCCATGGCAGCCATAACCGCCTTGCTCACCCAGTTCTCGGAGGCAATCAGCTCGATATGGGAGTTCTGTCTCTCCATCTCATGCCGGATTGCCTCTGCCACCTCGCTGTCTGTCTTCTGGATCTCCTCAAAACTGTACATTTTCTCTCCTCCTTGTAGCTAGTCTATCGCTGTCTGTTATGTTTTAGCAGGCATCGCAACCACGATGCTCATATTATATCATACATCCCCGGGCAAAAAAAGGAGTATGGCGCCACTTTCTGCCACACTCCTTTGCGTGCCCTTTTTGTAAGCCCTGTCTGCTTAGTTGGGATTGGGTCCCAAAGTCACGGAGACGGTCTGCTCCTGATATTCCCCACCGCTTGCGGGAACCTGGACAGTCAGCTCCACAGTCTCGCCCACCGCATAGTAGGAGAGCTGATCCTGCAGCGTCTCCATGCTGTCTATGGTAACGCCCTCCATGCCAGTGATGATGGTTCCCCTGGCAAGTCCTGCCTGTTCGGCGCCGCCTCCCTTTGTCACCTCAGAGATGTACACGCCTGTTGGCATATTGTAAGCCTCGCCGATGTCAGAGGAGACATCCTGGCCTGTGATACCCAGATAGCCTCTCTCCTCGTCAGAGACTCTGGTTCTGGTCTCCCGGTTCATCAGATTAGTCAGCACTTCGCTGGCGTCTGAGATGGGAATGGCATAGCCCATCCCCTCCGCCACGCTGGAGCTGATCTTGGCCGTGTTGATGCCGATGACCGCCCCGTTGGCGTTGAGCAGGGCCCCGCCGCTGTTGCCCGGGTTGATGGCCGCGTCTGTCTGGATGAGCTCACTGTCAAATCCATCCATGTCGATCTGCCGGTTTGTGGCTGAGACAATGCCCGTTGTCACGGACTGTCCGTAGCCCAGGGCATTGCCGATGGCAATAGCCGGCTCGCCCACCTGCACCTCATTGGAGTCACCGAGAGTGGCAATGGCGATGGCGTCCATGGTGGAGTCCTTGATGGACTCCAGGGGAACGGCCACGATAGCCAGATCCTTGGAGGGGTCTGTTCCCTTTATATTGGCCTCCACATTTTCATCATCCACAAATGTGACAGTCAGGGTGTCCGCTCCCTCCACCACATGATTGTTAGTGGCGATCAGAAGCTCTGTGTCAGACTGCTGAACGATGATGCCGGAGCCGAGGCTCTCGCTCTCCTGCTCCTGGGTCTGTCCAAAGAAGCTCTGAACCTCCTGAATACTCATATTAGTGATGGACACAATGGAGGGCATAGCCTGCTCCACAATGTCGGACACGTCGGAGGTCACTGTGCTGGAGGTCTGGTTCAGCTGAGTCGCCGTGGATGTCTGGCGCACCTCCTTTGTGTCCTCTCCGACAGCCCGGTCCACAATGATGTTCCCCGCCTGGAAGGCCGCGCAGGCCACAAGGCCAAACACGAGTCCTCCGCTGACGATGGACAGCCATCTCTTCGAGCTGCCGCCCCTCTTTTTCTTCGGCGGCTTCTCTGTCTGCTGCCCGTTAAATATATTCTGATCATCCGGCCCCGGATTGTAGTAGTTGTACTGATTATCCATAGTGCAGACTCCTTTCATAATCTCATGCTTTCTATGACTGTAGTCTAACGTATAATTGTGTTTAAACTGTGATGAATTGATTAAATAATGTTAAAACTCGTCTGCAGCCTTTTATGCCAGTTCTTTTTTCGCAAGCTCCAGGGCACTGGCGATCACCTTGTCCATGTCGTAATACCGGTAGGCTCCCAGCCTGCCGCCGAAGATCACGTTTTTCTCCTCCGCTGCCAGGGCGGCGTACTCCTCATAGAGGTGGGAGTTCTTTTCGTCATTAACCGGGTAGTAGGGCTCATCCCCCACCTTCCACTCAGAGGAATACTCCCGGGAGATCACGGTCTTTTCCTGGGTTCCGAACTCAAAATGCTTATGCTCGATGATCCTGGTCCAGGGCACCTCCCTGTCCGTGTAGTTGACCACCGCGTTCCCCTGGTAGTTGTCACAGTCCAGCACCTCTGTCTCGAACCGGACGCTCCTGTACTCCAGAGGTCCCAGCCTGTAGCCGTAGTACTCATCGATCATGCCGGTGAAAACGATCCTCCCAGCGGCGCCCTCATAGGCCTCTCTCTCCTTCAGGTAGTCCACGCCCGTCCGAACATCCGCCCCCTTAAGGAGCTTCCGGACGATACTGGTATAGCCGCCGATGGGGATGCCCTGATACCTGTCATTGAAATAATTGTTGTCATAGGCGAAGCGCAGGGGCAGCCTGCGGATGATAAAGGCGGGCAGATCCTTACAGTCTCTTCCCCACTGCTTCTCCGTGTAGCCCTTCACCAGCTTCTCGTACACATCCCGCCCCACAAGGGAGAGTGCCTGCTCCTCCAGGTTCCTCGGCTCCTCGATATGCAGATCCGCGATCTGCCCCTCGATGATCTCCTTAGCCTCCCGGGGCGTGCGGATGTTCCACATCCGGCTGAAGGTGTTCATGTTAAAGGGGAGATTATACAGCTCATCCCTGTACACAGCCACCGGAGAGTTGATATAGTTGTTAAACTCCGCGTACCGGTTGATGTAATCCCAGACTCTCCTGTCCGAGGTATGGAAAATGTGGGCCCCGTACCGGTGTACCTGGATGCCCTCTATCTCTTCTGTGTAAATATTTCCCCCAATGTGGTCCCTTCTGTCCAGCACAAGGCAGGTCTTTCCCCTGTCCATGGCCTCCCTGGCAAACACCGCGCCAAAAAGGCCGGCTCCCACTATAAGATAATCGTATTTCATCAGCAAATTCCTCTTCCACTTTCTTTCGTACTGCTGATATCTTACTCTACTGTGACGGATTTGGCAAGGTTTCTCGGCTTATCCACATCGCATCCCCTGCCCACAGCCACGTAGTAGCCAAAGAGCTGCAGCGGGATGATGGCCAGTGAATTAGTGAAATACTTATTCGTCTTCGGGATGTAGACAACGTAGTCCGCCGCCTTCTCCACCTCTGTATTGTCCACATTGGTGATCGCCATGACAAAGGCTCCCCTCGTCCTGACCTCCACCATGTTGCTGATGGTCTTCTTGTAGAGCTCCTCCTGGGTCAGCACCGCGCACACCAGGGTTCCCTCCTCGATAAGCGAGATGGTCCCGTGCTTCAGCTCACCAGCCGCATAGGCCTCGGAGTGGATGTAGGATACCTCCTTCAGCTTCAGAGAGCCCTCCAGGGAAATGGCGTAGTCGATCCCTCTCCCGATGAAGAAAATGCTCCTGGCCGCCAGATAGCGGTTGGCGAATTTCTGTATCTTGTTCTGGTTGTTCAGCATCATCTCCACCTGGGCAGGCAGCTCCTTCATCTCCTCAATCATCCCGGCCAGTCCCTCGTCAGACAGTTTACCCCTCACATGGGCGAACTTCATGGCCAGCAGATAGAGGGCAATGAGCTGGGCCGAGTAGGCCTTTGTGGTGGCCACGGCGATCTCCGGGCCGGCCCAGGTGTACATCACATTGTCCGCCTCTCTGGCAATGGAGCTTCCCACTACATTTACAATGCCAAGCACCCGCACGCCCTTGGATTTTGCCTCCCGCAGGGCCGCCAGTGTGTCCGCCGTCTCCCCGGACTGGCTGACCACGATCAGGAGGGTTCCCTCCTCCAGAATGGGATCCCTGTAGCGGAACTCGGAAGCCAGATCCACCTCCACGGGAATTCTGGCCAGCCCCTCAAACACGTACTTGCTGGTCATGCCCGTATGGTAGGCGGAGCCGCAGGCCACGATCATGATCTTACGGATGGCCCTGATATCCTCATCGCTCAGCCCCAGCTCCTCGATGACAATCTTCCCGTCCTTCAGCCTGGGGGAGAAGGTGTCCGTGATAGCCTTTGGCTGCTCATACATCTCCTTCAGCATGAAGTGCTCATATCCGCCCTTTTCCGCCGCGTTGACATCCCAGTCGATGTGGACTGTCTCCTTCTCAATGGCCTCCTCATCCACATTGAAGAATTCCATCTGGTCCTCTGTCATGCGGACAATCTCCTCGTTCTCTATGAAAACCACATCTCTTGTGTACTTCAGCACTGCCGGCACATCGGAGGCAATGATGCTGCCACCTTTTGTGTGGCCCACAATGAGCGGGCTGTCCTTGCGGACCGCGTAGAGCTCATCCGGATGGTCGCTGAAAATAATCCCCAGGGCGTAGGAGCCCTCCATCCGGTGCATCACCTTCGTGATAGCCCGCAGCGGATTTCCGTCATAGTAGTAGTCCAGCAGCTGGGCGATGATCTCTGTGTCCGTCTCAGAGACAAAATTATAGCCCTTCTTCTCCAGCTTTTTCTTCAGCTTGAGGTAGTTCTCGATGATGCCGTTGTGCACCACTGCAATAGTCCTGTCCTGGTTGAAATGGGGATGCGCGTTCCTGTCAGAGGGGGCTCCGTGGGTAGCCCATCTGGTGTGCCCGATCCCCAGAGTCCCGGGGAGCAGCTCTCCATCGTGGCTCAGCTCTCTCAACACCTTCAGCCTTCCCTGCGCCTTCATCACGTTAATCTTCTCACCGTCATAGACCGCAATACCGGCCGAATCGTATCCTCTGTACTCCAGCTTCTCCAGCCCATCCAGCAAAATAGGCGCTGCCTGCTGATCTCCAATATACCCAACTATTCCACACATAATCTTTTCTCCTCACTTAAATTTGTACATATATCCGTTTTTTTTGCATTATCAAGCTGTATTGTATCAAAAATACGCCCAGATGTAAAGAAAAAGGAGAATGCAGTTTCCCACATTCTCCTTTTTTACTGAAAGCTGTTAATCCAGATCAATGATATCCATCTTGAAGGTATCGTCCGCCTCCGCATGGCTGCGTCTCTGGGACTCCTTCTTCGGTCTCTTCGCCGGCTCTCTCACCCGCGCGTTCAGAAGCTCATCCAGATCGTCAATGTCCTCCTCGTCACCTGAGCGGCGGCTGCGGCGGGGCGCATCGTCGTAAGATCGCTTTGCACCTCTTACAAAGGCGTCGTAATCCTCCTCATAGTCCTCATCGTAGTCGTCTTCCTCATCATAGCTGTCATCATTATCATCATCGCCATCCAGATCGTATTCATCTTCATAGTCGCTGTCAAAGCCGTCCTCAAAGTCCTCGTCCTCGTAGTCCTCAAAGTCAACATCAAGCTCAGAGTCCTCGTCCAGGGCCAGCTTGTCCTGCTTCTTCGACTTCTTATTGGCCTTCTTATCTTTCTTTTTCTTGTCCGGCACTTCCTCCGGCTCCTCCTCCTGGTCAATGCCGTACTCGTCATAGAGGTCGTCCAGCTCCAGGTTGCGGTGATGCAGCTTTACAAGAGCCACAATCAGGATGATCACCACAAGCACAAACAGCACGCAGGCGGCAACCATTACCCAGCGCAGATTGTCCTGGATAAACTGAAGGATTGATCCCAGTATCCCGTCCGCCTCTCCGGAATCATCTGTGGAGATGGACAGAGGGCGCACATATCTCTGATAGGTGCCATCCGCTGTGTCATACTGATAGAGCACGCTGTTTCCGTCACTGTTCAGGCCGTACACCAGATAGTACTCTGTGTTGTTGGTGTTCTGCCATGCCGGGAACTCCTTGCCGTTCAGGGTGAGCGTAGTCTCCTGGTATCCTCCCGGGATATCCACTGAACCGTCGTTCTGCAGAAGGATCAGATACCGGTCCGTGGAGAGTTCGATCTCCTCAAAGGGAGAAAAGGTTCCATCATTCGTGTTGTAGAGGAAAAAGTCTCCATCCCCTCCGGCAGCCGGCACAAGGTACATAGCCGTCGCGCCGCTGGCAGCTTGTGTGACTACTGTACAGGTCTGTCCCTCAAACTGCATCTCAGAGCGTTCAAAGCCTCCGGGTATGATGGCGTCGGAGAAATCTCCGGAAACCACATAGGATGTCCCGTTCACCTCCACCGAAGGCCCGTTGGCCGACGCCGCTGCAGTGTCCTGGATCAGGGAGGGATCCCCAGGTCCGATGGTGATCGTAGACTGACCTCTTGTAACATCAATATCATCTCCATCGACATCTGTACCAGAAGCAGAGGAAATCTCGATCACCGTTGTACCCTCCTTGAGGGCCTGGAAGGTCATCGTAAAGTTCAGCTGTGTGGAGGTTCCGTCTCCCGCACCGCTCAGGGACAGGGTGCCGTTGTTGTCCGTCACCTGACTTCCCTCCACAAACCGGAGCATGGATGTGTCATAGGTGAGGGTCGCCTCTGCTGACTGCACCGCCACTGTACCGGTAAAGGTAGCTGTCACTTCCACCTCCGCCCCCACAGTCGTGGAGGGGTCAGAAAAGCGGAGCTGCCCCGAGGATGCGTATGCAGAAAAGGAAAAACCTGAAACCAGCATACACACCGCCATCAATGCCATTAATGCTTTTCTCAATCTTTTCATTGTTCTTTTCCTCTTTATTCGTAATATTTCAATCATTCAGCCCATCAGCATTTCTAATATCCGGATACTGCGTCACCGCCACTGCCGTCAGAGCCGCCGCTGACTTCGCCGCCCGAGGAGCTCTCTCCACCGGATGAGCCCCCAGTCTCTGCTCCTCCATCTCCGCTGCCGCCAGAACCGCCGCTGACTTCGCCGCCGCTTCCGCTGCCGCCGGAGCCGCCGCTGACATCACCGCTGTCCCCGGTCCATCCCGATCCGCCGCTGCCGCCAGTCCATCCTGATCCACCGCTGCCGGAGCTTCCACTGCCGCTGGAGCTTCCGGAACTGCTTTCATAGTCATAGTCGTAATAGGAATCATCCGGCTGTTCCATGATGGCCTGACTGTCCTCATCCGTGTCTGCCTGCCTATCGCCGGCCTTGGCCACAATGTTTCCACTGATGGTGGACACCGTTGAAGAAGGTGTATATCCATCTTCTGTTCCAAAGAAAAACTCATGAAGCTGCTGTACATTGCTCTCCAACGTCACAGGAATAACTACACTGCCTATATTATTCAGCGTATCCGTCGATTTATCAAAGGGAAATCCCGTCGTCTCCCCCAGCTTATAGTCGAAAGCATCCAGCGCATAATCAAGAATTTCTGTGAGGGTAAAGTTTGTAGACACCTCCGGGAATACCTTATCTATGATCTTATTGATCTGGGAGAGGCTTGCTCCCTGCAGCTTTTCAATAACTTTTGTCAGCACCTCTCTCTGCCTCTCAGCACGCTTAAAGTCATCACCGGCCGTATAACGAATACGGGAATAGGCTGTTGCCTGCACACCATTTAAAGTCTGAAGCCCCGGTTCCATTACTCCCATAGAGTCCTTTCCCGTCACCTTAATAATCTCAGTCGCATAGCCGTTAATATAACTAATCTCCTCTTGCTGGACATCGATCTCCACACCGCCAACGGCATCGATCACATCAATCAGCGCATTAAAATTCACCGTCACATAGTGTTCAATATCCATATCCAGATTCTCATTGAGCATAGCAACGGCCCCCTCAGGACCTCCATAAGCATAGGCCGCATTGGCCTTGTTCAGCGTTCCATCACTCTGCTGCAGGAGAGTATCACGATACACCGATGATATCTTTACTTCCAATGTCTCGCGGTTGAGGCTGGCGATCATGATCGTATCGCTCCTGGTCCCCTCCCCTAATTCATTGTCTCTGGAGTCAACGCCAAAAAGGGCAACGTTGAGATATCCCGTCCCCCTCTCTCTGGCCTCCTTAGAGATATTCAACTTATCCGCGTCCAGCTCCACTGTATCGATCTTTGCCAGTTTGCTGGCCAGCAGCACTGCTCCCGCCGCCGCCACGATCAGGAAGGTGCCCCCCGCAATGGAGGCAATCTTTTTCCCGAGAGACCAGGAAGCAAATCCTCGGTTCTTCTTTCTGCGTCCGCGCCGGTAATGCTTTCTTTCTTTTGCCATTACTAAAATCCTTTCGCTAAAAAACTACATGATTTCCGAACATATCATCCTATACTATACATGATTTTTTCAAAAACTGCAATTATTTTTCCCAATAACTCTGGCTCATCGTACATTTTTTTATAAGCCAGAAAGGAAGCTTCCTGTAGCTGCGCCCCAGCCGGTATCCCAGATACTTGCAGCCGCTCTGCCAGATCAGCTCCGGGATCAGCCATCCCTTCTTCTCTCTCAGCAAATATTTTGCCGTATTCTTCACAAGGCGAATCCCCTCGCTCTCCGAGGCGATCCCCGCGAACACCTCCGGGTGATCCGCCTGAGAGACAGCCAGATCGAAATTTCTGTGGAACTGCTGGGCTCCTGTATAGTTGTGGGAATGGATCACTCTGGCCTCCGCCGCGTAGGCAATCTTGTATCCCTTTTCAATCATATGGCCTGCCAGGATCATATCTTCGTTGAAAATAGTCTTCTTTTCAAATCCGCCTGTCTCCTCGTAGGCCTTTTTGCTGTAGGCCGCACACACATCTGAACAGAAGAAGGTCTTGATCCCAAGAACCGGCAGATCCTCCTTTCCTTTCAGTCTGGACTTCTCCGGATAGTTAAAGGATCTGGTGTATCTCTCAATGACATGGCAGTCCTTCCCGGGAAGCTGCCGGGCATACGTCACTCCCACATCGTCCCTCTCAAAGGGCTTTATCAGATTCTCGATCAAATACTTGTCATAGGGTACCGCATCCTGAGTCATGAAGACGATAATATCCGCATCTGACTGCCGGATCCCCATGTCCCTGGTACCGCCATGGTCAAACTGCTCTTTTTCAATGTGCGTCACCCGAATTCCCTGTTCCATGCAGAACCTTGCCGGGAAATGATCTGATATCGTGTTGATCACATGGATCCCGTCCGGCAGCCGGGTCTGCTTCTTCAGCCTGAGAATCAGCTTTTCAAACTCCCTTCCCGGCCTGTAAACCGGTATGATCACTTCAATCCTTTCCGCCATCTGCCATCTTCCTCCTTTTTCTGATATCCTACAAAGAGATACATCACCGTAGTAAGAGCAAGCCAGAACCAGGTGGTGGGATTGCTGAACCAGGTGGTAAAAAAGGCCAGCCCCAGATAGATCGCGATCTGCCCGTAAAAAAGATAAGCCACCGGGTTGCCGCCCTTATGGATCCAGACTGTCAGCTTCCTGGCAGCAAATCCGATGATCAGCGCCAGGAGAAGCACTCCCGCTATCCCAAAATCATAGTAGGCATCGTAGAACATGGTCAGAGTCGTCAGCTCCGGCTTGGTAATATAGATGGGACTTGCTGTCAGCTCCGGAAAAATAAATTTCAGACCTGTCAGAGCGAACACCGGGAACAGCATCCGCACCCCGTAGGTGTGCTCTGCGATCTGCTCCACAAGACAGTTAAAGTTCTCAAAATTGTTGGCTACATAGATATAGGGCTGCGTGATGAAGATGGGTGTGCTGCTGTTCTTCATATCAAAGATGCCGTTCAGGTATTCCACGTCGTGGTTCCTTGCCACAGTGAGCCCCACATAGACGGGAACCATGATGACCAGCAGGAGCACCAGCACCTTCCAGTTCAGATGCCGGTTCGTGAGTATATAGACCACCACGGCAAACCCCACCGCAAACAGCAGCTGAAACCTGGATACACACAGCACCGGCACCGCCACTGCCGTTATGTTCGCTATCCCCAGCAGTACATAGTCTCTCCTGCTCCTCTTCTCCTTCACCTTCCAGTAGAGGACAGTGATCGCCGGGATCAGAATACAGCTGATGGTAAAATAGTGCACCCCGGAAACATGGAAATAGGAATAGGCATGGGGCTTATCCGAAAAGAGAGGGATGAAGCCCACAGCCAGGAACTCGATCAGAAAGCAGACCCAGGAGGCAACAGCCAGCCCGCAGGCACAGAGTAACAGCCTTCCTGCCCTCACCCCGTCTTTTGCCAGCGCTACATGCTCCGGCATGGACTGCCTCCGCATATATCCGGCGCAGAAGCCAATGTAAGCCAGGAAAAAGGTAAGCCAGGTCCAGACGCTCCAGTCTGTCTGGAGATGGCTGAGCTGCAGGCAGGCGATTCCCTGCCCTCCTACCCAGGCCAGGGCAAACAGTCCCTTCATGTCCACCAGATTCCCGCTCTCCCTGAAACGGCAGATATAAACGCCCAGGGCATAGAAAACAAGAAGAAGGGAGCTCAGTATATGCACCCCCCCCCTGGAGGCAAGAAAGCTGCCAAAATAGATCACTGCACACAGCACTGCCTCCGCTATAAAATTGCGAAACATCGTTCCATTCTCTCTCATGCTTCCTACTCGTCTCCTGTATCTTCTGACTCCGTAAAGTCTGACTGCATTGCGGTCGTGCTCTCATCTACTCCTGTGAGGTATATAATATCATTGTTAATCTGCTGTACAGTCTCTGATGGCGTATAGTCTTCCTCCCCAAAGAGAAATTCATGCAGGCGGCTGACATTGGATGAGAAATCGATAGGCACAACATAGGAGCCGCTGTGGTTCCGCACATTTTCCGATGTTGTCACATCGAACGGGAAGCCTGACGTATCTACGATATTGTAATTCAGCGCATTGGCTGCAAAGCCAAGTAAATCCGCGGACGAAAAGCTGGTCGATATCTGCGGGAAAACTTCATCTACAATCTTGTTCAACGTAGAAAAGCTGGCTTTCTTCGCCTTCTCCATGACCTTTTCAAGGACAATACGCTGTCTCTCTGTCCTCTTGAAATCGTTTCCGTCTGTATATCGGATCCGGGCATAGCCCACCGCATGGACCCCATCCAAAAGCTGGGTCCCGGCCTCCTCTTTGATCTGCGTCATCTCTTTCCCGGTCACCTGGGCCGTCTCAAAGGCGTAGCCATTGCACCAGAACGCCTCCTCAGCTGTCATATCGATCTCAAGTCCTCCTAAAAGATCAATCACATCCACAAGGGCATTGAAATTCACACTCACATAATTCTGGATGTCCAGGTCAAAATTCCGGTTCAGAAGGCTGATAGCATCCTCCACACCCCCGGTGTTATAGGCTGAATTGGCTTTCTCATATGTACCGTCCGCCTGCTGGAGAAGAGTATCTCTGTAGACAGATACAAGCTTCACATCGCTGGTCTCATTGTTGATGCTGGCGATCATGATGGTGTCACTCTGGACGCCTCCCTCCAGCTCTCCGTTTCTGGAGTCAAGCCCGAACAGGGCAATATTAGTGTAAGGTCCGGTGTCCTTATATACATCCAACCTGCTCTTGTCCAGGATATTAAAGTCCAGCTTGTCCAGCTTGAACATTCCATAGGCCACTACGCCCAGCACAGCCAGGATGATCAGCTCAAGGATCAGAACAATGATCCGTTTTCTTCTCTTTTTCCTTCGAAGCTGCCGCCTCTCCTCGCGGGTCATCTTCTTCTGTAATCTCTTTTTTCTGCTCATTCTATCTCCTGTATCTTCCATTGTCTAGTAGGCGTTCTTGTTCACAAACCCCTTAAAGAAGGTCATGATGATAATCTTGAAATCAAACCCAAGGGTCCAGTTCTCAATATAGTAGAGATCGTGCTCGATCCGCTTCCGAATAGATGTATCTCCCCTGTAGCCGTTGACCTGGGCCCATCCGGTCAGGCCCGGGCGTACCTGATGCTTTACCATGTATCTGGGGATTTCCTCCTTAAACTGTTCCACAAACTGGGGCCGTTCGGGACGGGGGCCCACCAGGCTCATATCCCCTTTCAGCACGTTAATAAGCTGGGGCAGCTCGTCAATGCTGGTCTTCCGGATAAAGCGGCCGATAGGAGTCACCCTAGGATCGTTCTGGGTTGTCCAGGCCTTCTTCTCAGAGGAAGCGTCCTGCACCACCATGGAGCGGAATTTGTACATATAAAAAGGCTTATTCCTCATGCCAATCCTCTCCTGCTTAAAGATCAGCGGTCCCGGTGACGTGGCCTTGATGATCACCGCCACCACTGCCATGACAGGGGAAAACAGGATCAGCGCCACCACGGCTCCGAAAAGATCCACGCACCGCTTCATAAAGGCGTTGAGCCGGTTGTTCAGAGGCACGTGACGTATATTAATGACCGGAAGGCCGAGAAGGTCCTCCGTGTAGGGCTTTGTGGGGATAATATTGTTGTAATCCGGGATAAACTTCGTGTGGACGCCGGACTTTTCACACATGCTTACAATCTTTGCCAGCTTGTGATACTCCGCCAGGCCAAGGGTAATGGCAATCTCGTCCAGCCGGTTTTCCGGCAGAATAATAGACAGGTTGTCGATCCGGCCCAGCACCCTGATTCCCTTGTACTCGGTTCCCCTCGGCACATTGTCCGCCAGGATCCCGCGGACAGTGTAGCCCCAGGATGGGTTGGCCACTACCCTGTCAATGTACTCCTCCGCAGCCCGGCTGTACCCGATCAGAAGGATCTGCTTCTGATTCAATCCCTTTTTCCGGATGCTGCGCAGCAGAATCCGGATCAGGTTGCGCATCAGCGCCTCCGCAAACACATTTACACAGAAGAACACAAAGAGCATGCTTCGGGAGAAGTTCTGCTCCTTCACAAGATAAAGGATCAGGATCAGTCCCATCAGGCCGATCACGTTGGCCTGAGTGATATGCCAGATCTCCAGCCGCCGCCCCTGAACTCTCTTTGGCGTATAGAGCTGAAAAATGTAGTACAGGATCAGGTAGCCCGGGATCACAAAGAGCAGTACCCGGCAGTACTCCTGCAGTGACAGGTACCAGGGCGAAGGTGAAAATACACCAAATTTAAACCGGATATACCAGGCAAGCACATAGGACAGCCCTATGACACAGGCGTCCAGCACCACGTGAAGTCCGTTCCAGAACCGTTGATTATCTTTTATCATGATCATTTCCTCTATTTTATATAAAACCTATCATTATTTGACATACCGATATCAAATCCTGTTTTATCATACACTAAATATAGTGATTGAACAAGCCTTCCCTCCACATTTTTTCTTAACATTTATTTAACACTTTTGAAATATTCATGAAGTTCATCTGGCAATTCACGCCCGTCTCTGGTATAATCAATAAGTATTTAACATGAATAATTCGAAAATCAGAAGCAGGGGAAATAGACTATGCAGGTTACGATCGTCATTCCAAATTACAATGGAAAGCATTTCATGAAGCCCTGTCTGGAGTCACTGGACAAGCAGACATACAAGGGGTTTGAGATCATCGTGGTAGACAACGCTTCCTCCGACGGGAGCATGGAATATATGAAGGAGACTTACCCGGAGATCCGCTGTATTGCCCTAGACAAAAACTATGGATTCAGCCGGGCGGTGAATGAAGGGATACGTGCCTCCCGCACTCCCTATGTCATTCTCCTGAACAACGACACCACTGTGGATCCCCGCTATGTAGAGGAGATGGTTCAGGCGATCCGGAAGTCCAAACGGATCTTCTCTGTCAGCAGCAAGATGATCCAGATGTACCACCCGGAGCTCATTGACAGCGCCGGAGATCTCTACACCCTCATGGGCTGGGGTGTCTGCCGGGGTACCGGAAGACCTGTGTCCAACTACACAGAAGCAGACGAGATCTTCACAGCCTGTGCCGGAGCCGCCATCTACCGCCGCTCCGCCTTTGAGAAGATCGGATACTTTGATGAATCCCACTTCGCCTACCTGGAGGACATTGATGTGGGCTACCGGGCAAAGATTTACGGCTATAAGAACATGTACTGTCCCACTGCCCTCGTCTACCATGTGGGCAGCGGCACAAGCGGATCCAAGTACAACTCCTTCAAGGTAAAGCTGTCCGCCAGAAACAGCGTGTACCTCAACTACAAGAACATGCCTCTGGCACAGCTGATCCTCAACTTTGTGCCCCTGGCTCTTGGATGGCTCATCAAATCTCTCTTCTTCGCGAAGATCGGCTTTGGCAGAGACTACCGAGAGGGCCTGAAGGAAGGGTTCCAGACTCTCTCAGAGCAGAAAAAAGTCCCCTTCCGGCTCCGCCACCTTGGAAACTACGTGGCCATCGAGCTGGAGCTGATCGCACATACCTTCGCCTACGCAAAGGACTGGTTCAGCAGAAAGCTGGGACACAATTAGAACAATTATTAAAATGAGACGTAACACTTTTAAAAAGTATTACGTCTCACTTTCAATTTACCGGTGTACTATTGTGTATATTTTACGAACAAAAGGCTTTAAAAGTGGAACGTATCCTTCAGCCCGGCCCACTTCTGATCCTTGTCGCTTAAGTTCAGAGCCGTGCCGTCCGCCAGATGGTACCCCTCCGCGGAAGCGCTTCCCTGGTACTCGCCCTCCAGCTGGGGCCATGTAATGCCGATCTCCGGGTCGTTCCAGGCCAGTCCGCCCTCATCTCCCGGATGATAGAAGTCCGTGCACTTGTAGCAGAACTCAGCCACATCGCTGAGAACCAGGAAGCCGTGGGCAAAGCCCTCGGGAATGTAGAACTGCTTCTTATTCTCCTCTGTCAGCTCAATGCCGAACCACTTGCCGTATGTCTCGCTGCCACTCCTAAGATCCACCGCCACATCGAAGACAGAGCCCTTGATGACCCTGACCAGCTTGCCCTGAGGGAATTCCTTCTGGAAGTGAAGTCCCCGCAGGACACCCTTTGTGGAGCAGGACTGGTTGTCCTGCACAAAGACCATGTCAAGGCCGTTCTCCTCCATGTCTCTCTGGTTGTATGTCTCCATGAAATACCCTCTGGCGTCCCCGTGCACTGCCGGCTCGATGACGCAGAGTCCCTGGATGCCGCCTGCATTTTTCTCAACTTTGATCTGTCCCATTGCTGTAAGCCTCCTTAAAACTCGATCTCTCTCAGATATCTATTAAGAGCGTCCTGCCATGTGGGGAGAGGAGTAAATCCGTTCTCCACAAGCTTGCTCTTGTCCAGCCTGCTGTTGAAGGGACGGGCCGCCTTGGACACGCCGTACTCCGCCGTGGTCACCGGCTTCACCGTGAGACGGTCCTCGCTGTACTCTGTGTGTCCCAGTTCCACTGCCTGGCGGAAGATCTCCTTTGTGAAATCATACCAGCTAATGTAGCCGCCCTCATTTGTGGCGTGATAGTAGCCGTACTTCTCTGTCTCCAGCATATCCACCAGGAGCCTTGCCAGGTCAAAGGTGTAGGTCGGAGTCCCGATCTGATCGTTCACTACCGTCAGCGTGTCGTGAGTCTTGCCCACATTCAGCATGGTCTTGATAAAGTTCTTTCCGTTCTTTCCGAACACCCAGGCGATGCGGACGATGAAATATTTCTCCAGCGTCTCAGACACAGCCAGCTCTCCTGCCAGCTTTGTCTCCCCATATACATTCAAGGGCTTGTAATCCTTGCAGTCCGGCTCCCAGGGCGTCTCCCCCTGTCCGTCAAAGACGTAGTCCGTGCTCAGATAGATCATCTTGCAGTCCAGCTTTTTGCACATCTGGGCAATATATTTTGTGCCGTCCACATTGATGGCGCGGACCTTCTCTTTTTTATCCTCATCCTCTGCCAGGTCTACTGCCGTCCACGCGGCGCAGTGCACCACCACGTCCGGCCGCACCTCGGAGAGCACCTTCTCCACAGAGGCCTGATCCGTGATATCCATGGGCACATAGGGCATGGTCTCCACCGGAGTGCCGTCCTTAATGCCGCTGTACTCCTCCTTCAGGTCAGAGCCCACGCCTTCGTATCCCCGTCCTGCCAGTTCATTCATCACATCATGTCCAAGCTGTCCTGCAACACCGGTCACAAATACCTTCATTATTTGATCTCCTCCCTGTTTCCATACATCTTCTCATAATAGTTCTGATACTCTCCGGAAATGATGGTCTCCCACCACTCCTTGTTGTCCAGGTACCACTGGATGGTCTTCTTGATGCCGTCTGCGAACTTTGTCTCCGGCAGCCAGCCCAGCTCGTTGTGGATCTTTGTGGGGTCGATGGCGTAGCGCATATCGTGGCCCTTTCTGTCCTCCACGTGAACGATGAGGCTCTCCGGCTTGCCCAGCTCCTTGCAGATCAGCTTTACAATGTCAATGTTCTTCATCTCATTGTGGCCGCCGATGTTGTACACCTCGCCCACGCGGCCCTTGTGGATGATCAGGTCGATGGCCTTGCAGTGGTCCTCCACGTAGAGCCAGTCCCTGACATTCTCCCCTGCCCCGTATACCGGCAGCGGCTTGTCATTGAGCGCGTTGGCGATCATCAGCGGGATCAGCTTCTCCGGGAAATGGTAGGGGCCATAGTTGTTGGAGCAGCGGCTGATGGTCACCGGCAGGCCGTATGTCCTGTGGTAAGCCAGCACGAGCAGGTCCGCGGAAGCCTTGGAGGCGCTGTAGGGGCTACTTGTGTGGATGGGAGTCTCCTCTGTGAAGAACAGATCCGGCCTGTCCAGAGGCAGGTCGCCGTACACCTCGTCTGTGGATACCTGATGGTATCTCTTGATGCCGTACTTGCGGCAGGCATCCATGAGCACAGCTGTTCCCTTAATATTGGTGTCAAGGAAGACCTCCGGGTTCTCGATAGAGCGGTCCACGTGGCTCTCAGCCGCGAAGTTGACTACCATGTCCGGATGCTCCTCCTCAAACAGTTTGTACACAGCCTCACGGTCCGTGATGCTGGCCTTCACAAAGCGGAAGTTGGGATTGTCCATGACAGGCGCCAGAGTGGACAGGTTTCCCGCATATGTCAGACAGTCCAGACAGATGATGCGATAGTCCGGGTACTTGTCCAGCATGTGAAATACAAAGTTGCTTCCGATAAATCCAGCTCCGCCAGTTACAATAATATTCATAGTGTTTCTTCTCCTTTTTCTTGGCAATAGTTAGATGATTTTCTTATATCTCTTTATTAATAAAGATTTTCCTGGTATTTCCCGTCCAGCACGTCCTTCAGATACTGACCGTACTGGTTCTTTTTCAGAACCTCGTACACTTCCATCACGTCCTCTTTGGAAATCCATCCGTTTAAGTAGGCGATCTCCTCCAGGCAGGCAATCTTCCTGTGCTGGTGAGTCTCCATAGTCTTGACAAAATTGGTGGCGTCCACCAGGCTCTCATGAGTTCCCGTGTCCAGCCAGGTGAAGCCCTGTCCAAGAAGCTCCACATTGAGCTGTCCCGCCTCCAGGTAAATGCGGTTCAGGTCTGTGATCTCCAGCTCTCCTCTGGCGCTTGGCTTCAGGTTTTTCGCGTAATCCACCACTTTGTTGTCATAGAAATAAAGGCCGGTCACGCAGTAGTTGCTCTTGGGATGCTCCGGCTTCTCCTCTATGGAGACAGCCTTACCCTCCTGGTTGAACTCCACAATGCCAAACCGCTCCGGGTCATCCACATAGTAGCCGAACACTGTGGCGCCCTTGCCGGACTCCGCATTTTCCACAGCTGCCTTTAATCTTTTCTTAAGGCCGTGGCCCGCAAAAATGTTATCCCCCAGCACCATAGCCACGCAATCATCGCCAATAAATTTCTCACCAATGATAAACGCCTGTGCCAGTCCGTCCGGGCTTGGCTGCACTTCGTAAGAAAGCTGCACGCCAAACTGATGTCCATCTCCCAACAGCTCTTTAAACCTTGGCGTATCCTGCGGTGTGGAGATGATCAGAATGTCCCGGATGCCCGCGTTCATAAGAACCGACATGGGATAGTAGATCATCGGCTTGTCGTAGATCGGCAGAAGCTGTTTGGATGTGACCATTGTCAGAGGATAGAGCCTTGTGCCGGATCCTCCCGCTAAAATAATACCCTTCATTGTAAAACCTCCTTGGTACCTTCATCTGGTATTCCTGGTAAATAGTATTTCTGATAAGCCGTATCTTATTAGTTTAATTGCATTATAAAAGGTGACCTTAGGTCACCTTCAAGTGTTTTTTAACATTTTGTAATAATTTGGTTATTTTGCACAAATAAATATCCCGGCATCCTTTGTGATCCTGAATCCCCCGGCGGTTTTCTTCTTCACAAACGCCCGGAAGTCATTGTATTTTTCCCCGATGTACTGCCCCTGGTTCCCATGGCAGGAGAGCACATAAGAAATGAGGGGCTCCGGCTCCGTGACCACAAGGGCGTCCCCGTACTGCTGCCACACCACTTCAGCGAAGCTCTCCCCGAGAAGCTCTTTGCCGTTCTCCTTGCCAAACTTCTCATACAGCTTATCCGCAGACAGGGCAATCCTTTCGTCAAACTCCTGGACAAGCTGACCGACCTCCTTCATATGCTCCCGCCCGTAGGTGCTGCAGATGAATCTGCCGCCAGGCCTTAGCACTCTTTTCACCTCCCGGCAGACAGCCGGGATATCCTGGCAGTAGAAAAGCACATGGTTCGCGATCACCAGGTCAAAGGTCTCATTGTCATAGGGAATATGATGACAGTCAAAGCTGTTGAAAGCAAACCTCGTATCCTCCGTCCCTATAGCGCGCCTGGCATCCCGGAGCATGCCCTCCGAGACATCAGAGAGCGTGACTGCCACATCAGCCGGAAGTTTCTCCTTGTTCTCCGTCCAGAGGGTACCGTCCCCACATCCCAGCTCCAGTATCTTCATCCCGCTCTCAACACGCAGCTTCTCATAGATCCAGGGAAACCACCCCTGCCTGTTCTGAGAATAAAGGCTGTGCAGATTGATCCTGGCTGAGATATTGGTGGCGCTCTTATACTGGTTCTTAAAGCTCTTTTCCATGCCCGTCAGATGGATCAGCCCCAGCATCCGGCTCCAGTCCACCACATGCTCCTCCCGGATGGCAGCTGTCGTGTCCTCGATGGCCTGCTCCACAAGCTGCATCTGCTCGATCCGGTCCTGCACCAGCTTCTTCTGAATGTCCAAGGAATTGAGCATAAAGTGGTAATCCGTATCCGCAATGGTCATCTCACGGATATCGTCCAGAGAAAACCCCAGATACTTCAAAAGGAGGATCTGCTGCAGTCTGGCAAAATCCTCGTCTGTATAAAAACGTGCCCCCGCATCAGTCACATACGAGGGCTTTAAAATGTTCTGTTTGTCATAGTAGCGGATCGTCCGCAGGGTCACCTGAGCCATGCGGGCAAACTCGCCGGATGAATAGTAGCCTGGTTTCTTCATGTCCCGCTCCGCAAATCTTATTCAAATCTGGACAGATAGCCCGGATACTCGGCATGTCCTGTGGACAGCGTATCCCCATCTACCGTGATACGAATCTGCTCACACTCGTAGGCATCCAGGAATGTATTGACAAGGGCACCCACTGTATAGTACTCGCCTGTCGTCCCCATGTTAGATACATATGTAGCAAAGGCGCCATTCAGATCCAGCTCTATGCTCTCCTTCCCATCCACTGTGTTCATAGTAAAGGAATTTTCCGCCACGTCGGCTGTCAGCGCCCCCTGCGAAACCAAAGCCTCAAGAACAGCCTCGGGAGAGAGGGAAGCTATCTGCACTTCTGAAGACTCAAAAGCCGTGGAGTCCGCATTGCTGTAGAAGACAGTAATCGTCGCAGTCTCAGCCACCGGCTCCTGGGCAGGAGTCTGCGTATCTGTATTCGTTGTATCCTGAGAAGGCTGCTCCTCTTCCGCCTTCGGCTCTTCCGTCTCCTCCGGTTCCTCTTCCTTCTGCTCCTCTGTCTGGGTATCCGAACTGTCGGAAGGCTCCTGACTGTCTCCGGAATTCCTGCCGCAGGCGGCCAGAGAAAAGACAAGGGTTAAAAGTAAAATTGCTGTTATCAGTTTGGATTTCATGATGCTTGTCCTCCGTTTGTAAAGAGTGTTCTGATTAGATTATAAGCAGATTTGGAAGTTATGTCCAGTGTAGTTAGTGTGAATTTTCGTAGTATAACAATCACAAATGCTGGAATACTTCAATATTTCTCAAATCAGACAGCCTTTTTAACACATTTATATTTCTCGCAGAACCTACCTTTTCTCTTCTTTACAGAAAAACATTTTTACCCTTTCCTAGCTATTAAACACCATATTTTTGAAGCAATATTTCCTATGTATCAAGAACTAATAAAGGATTTTTCTCTTTAATCTGGGATATGTAATTAGCCTTTTGTCTTAAGATCATGTTCCTTTCTTTTGTACTAATATTATAATTCATCGGGACCTGATCTATGTCTCCAAAAAGCAACATAGGCTCCGATTTTACATCAGTAATATTAATCCCGTTCTCATCACCCACCTTACATTGCAGATGAAAACCCGCCTGTGAAATATGGGAAACCTCAAAAACTTTTTTGGAATGTTTAAAAGCATTATTAATATACCGGATACCTGACAAAAAACTTTATTTCTTTATCATCCCCGATTTTAGCATTATCCAACAGTACGACGGCCGCTTGAATCGCCTGCCTCAGAGCATCAACCATGTCGAATTCTTCTGTAGTCAATATCACTGTAGTTGCACTGTTTTTTTGTTTTTCTTTCAAACATGCTTCAAAGTATCTTTCATATTCATTTTTGTACTTATCTCTCTGTTTTTCAAAACATTGCATGTTATACTCTATATTGTCCATGGTCTTTCTTTATAAACGTATACAGTAAACCATGAGTGAGTATTACGGGTGATTCTGAATTACAACTTATGATTTTTCTTTTTAATCCTATCCAAAGCTTTCCGCATCGGTTTCGTAATTTTCCACGCCTTAGAATTTAATATCGCTTCATATTCTTTTTTATACAACTCCATTGTTTTCTCTACCTTAAGCAGTTCTCTTTCACTCCGTTCTGCTTTGGATTCAACAGCTTCTTTTTCCAATTTGAGTGTTTCAATCATATGAGTGTTTTGATAAATATAATCCACCAATTTTTTAGATGCGTATACGCTAAGTTTCTTTTGTGTTCTAACCAAAGATGCTATTATATCAAAATGACAATCAATTTTCTTAATAGCTTCTGCTATTCTTTCTTCCTGAGGTTCTGTTAATTTATAGTATACACTTAATATCTGAGCCGGATTATCAATAACTGTATCCCTTATTCCCACGATATCAGCAAATCCATATATTTTGTTGTAATGGTTTGTATTAAGAATAATATTCTTTACACCATAAGAATTTGCCGTTATTCCTCCATGTAAACTTGTTCCTATATACATTCCTGCATTTGCTATTAATGCAAGAATTTCATATTGTGTAAAATGCCTTGGTGAATAAATAAATTCATCCGGACAACACTTTGCCAAATCTTCCAAAACCCCTTCATCCCCCAAAGCATAACCTATAGGTTGCAGTAGAACTTTCCATCCCTTTTCTGTTGCTATTGTTTTTAAAGCATTGACATACTCTTGACAATACATTTCGTAATTAGACAAATTACATTGAAAAAAGATGTATCTATTTTTTTCAAAATTCAGTCCTAACTCTTCAAATTGTTCTCCTAATTCTTGTTTAGAGACAATATTTCTAATACTTAAAACCGTATCCGGAACAACCGAAATCTCTTTGTGCCGAAGAGCTTCGGCAAGTGTTCTATAAGCTTCTTCATCACGAACAGTAATATAATCTATCGCCTCACATAAATACGCCACTATTCCTTTCTGTTCATCAGTAAATTCTTTTGGCACACCGACTGCATTCCAAAACAAAGGGATACTATATCGATACGCCACTAAAGAAGGAATCATCCACATATACGGCATTTCATAAACCATCCAATCTTTAGAAACATGAGGCATATACGTTCTTATCATGTCCATATAAATAAAATCTCCGCCCCCAACTATAATAGCGTCTATCCGCGTTTTCTCTGCCATTTCTTCGAGTTCGGTTACTGAATACACTGTAATATCCCGATTAGGCATTACACAATGTTTTGGTGCAAAATAAATGATTTCTTCTATTTCTATCCTTTTTTCTAATTGAGCTTTTAAGACATCCGAAAACAGAAGATCACCGTAATTCTCGACATCAAAAGAACCAATATGAGCAATCCTATACTTCATAATAATCTGCCCTCCATTTTAATTAAAATGTATATTAACCCTAAACTCAAACTTTTTTTGATAAAAAAGTATGCATAACCCACACTATACTGCATAATTATTTTTCCATACTACAACGCTATACACATAGTGCCTCGTGTATTATTCACGAGGCACTATACACTCTCCGACAATTTAATGATAAACTACCACTGTTGTCCCGGACGGAATTGTATCATAAATCCATTTGGCATTATTAATGTCGAGCCTCACGCATCCATGCGAAAGCCCCATTCCCAGTCTACCATCCATCAAAGAACCATTATATCTGTTATACAGAACTGAATGGAATAAATAATCTCCATAAAACTGTGTCCACCAGTAACATATTGCATCCCCTGAAAAAAAGTGGTGACCTTTACTCCCTACACGAAACACACCTTCTACAGTAGGAGTACTTGTTTTTCCATCAGAGCAATCCCAAAACTGAATACAATTCCAGTTACCCTGCCACCCCTGGAAAATTCCCACTTTATGGTTACTTCGATTTACTAATATCAAAAACGGAGTGGAGCTGCTGTATAAATTTGCCCGTGCCTGCATCTGGCTAAGCGCAGTGGGAATTTTAGTCAAAGAATAGCTAGTTGTCCCCACAAGATTTGTAACGCCTCCTGACGTAACATAAACATGCGTCATATATTCCCCGCCGCTCACATGATTAGCACTGTCAACAGCAACATTCCATTTTCCACCACCACAGTTATTTCCTTCATACCAGATAATATCATCTTGGCCATTTGCAGTACTCCATGTAGGAAATTGTACACGATTTGCTGTTGCTCCCATAATTCCGACTTCCATCTGCGTGGAGCTTATTTGCATGTGATATACATAATTTTGGGCATATATTTCAGCATTTCCCGCCCCGCTCTTCACTCTTATTCCGTTTCCCATCGTCGGATAAATATGTATTGTATAATTACCAAAATGGTGTTTATGGTTTGCGACCTCGACATTAACTGTATAGGTTCCTTCTGTCAATTTCATAGCATCATACCAGACAATATCATTCTGATCAGCCTCGCACCAGACAGGAACCTGTACACGTTCTATACCAGAAAGCGCATATAAACCTGTGATAGTAACTGTAAATCTTCCCTTGGTCCCATCCACATTGGATACTTGAACAGATGCCAGCCTAGGAACTTCTTTCACCTCGAAGGAAGTTACCCCAACCCAGGACTGTGCTCCCCCCTTTGTTGTACAATACGCATGAACATTATACTGCCCTAGCTCTTTATGATCTCTTATATCGACTTTTAAATTATATTTCCCATTATCAACTCTATTGGCAGTATACCAAATAATATCATTTTGTCCACCTTCTGCCCCCCATATTGCAAATGAAAGTTTTTCTTCACCTGCAGGAATCTTTAGTCCTGAAATCTGGATGTCATATGTCTTTTCTTTCCCATCCTCATCAGACGCTGTAAAAGAACTATATTCGGCATTCATATTACAGCTGCTATTACCAACAAGCTGCATTACACCAGTAATATCAGTCATATAGACATGAATCTTATATGTCCCGATATTATATTTATGATATCCTATATTAGCGTCAACAATATAATTATCCTCATCATCTTTATATGCTGTATACCAAACAATATCATTCTGATCTGAACTTGCCCAGATTGGAATTTGAATTTTTTCAATAAGGTTACTGTTCTGTACTCCTGTAACTTTAACCTGGAATTTACCTGCTACTTTTTCTTCATTATTTACCTGTACTTCACCCACTGATGGCTTCAAGGTTTCAAAATCTCCCCCTGCCAGCCATATCAAGGTTCCATCAGGCATTTTAGCATAAGCATGGACATAATATTCGCCCAGACCTTTGTGATTTTTAACTGAAAGAGTATACGTATATGTATTAACCTCCTCTTTTTTAGCTGTATACCATCTTATATCATCCTGTCCATTCACTTTACTCCAAGTTGGTAATACAATACTGAAATCCCCTCCAGGCACAACCACGTCTGTAAGCCGTACTTCAAACTCGTCTTCTTCATTTCCTTTTTGCGAAACCTTCATATCCCCAATTTCAATAGACACAGAATTTTCAGTATTGCCAACATAATATTCGTATCCAGTTATATCTGTAACATAAATATGGGCGATATATCTTCCCATCGTATATTTGTGATTTTTAATATTTATGCCAGCGCTAAACTCATCTCCATTTCTCCTGGCTTCATACCATATGATATCATCCTGTCCGCCCTCTTCACTCCAGACAGGAATCCGAAGCTTTTCGATCAATTCTCCGTTAGCCAAAGCGGAAACCTTAATTTGAAAAGTTCCATCTTCTTGATTATTATTTACCTGAATCTCCCCTATCTGCGGGCTATCTGTCTCAAAATCAGTCGCCGAAAGAAATATTAGTTTACCGCTTTTCGTGGTAATATATGCATGAACATTATATTTCCCAAGCCCTTTATGATTCTTCAAATTTAGTTGAAGGATATATTCTCCATCCGCATTTTTTTTGGCATCGTACCAGCATATATCATCCTGACCATCTATCGCACTCCATACAGGAAACTGTACTTTTAATGCTCCTCCTGGCACGGTTAAATTTTGAAGCTTAACAGTATATGACAAAGCCTCCTTATCTTCTATTATTTCTAAATTTCCTGCTTCAACAGCTAAATTCTGACTAGTCGTTCCTAATAATTGCTTTTGGTTTGTAATGTCCGTTATATAAATGTGTATTATATACTCACCAACAGAATAATTATGTGACGCAATATTAACTGTCTGAACGTACTTACCGTTCTGTTCTTTTACATCGTACCACCGGATATCATCCTGTCCACCATCTTCAGACCAAACAGCAAATTCCATCTTTTTAATATACTGGCTATTTGTTATATCCTGCACATTGATATTAAATTTACCATTCTCAATATCTACTTCATCTGTATAAATCTGTCCTGCTGTTGGTAATGAAATATCAAAAGCTGTTTGCCCAAGCGGCAGCTGTACCCCATCGGTCAACAACGCATACACATGTACATTATACTTTCCGAGTCCACTATGATTACGGATATCAACGGAACATCCATAGCTGTTCTTATCCATTTTATATCCGTCATACCACACAAGATCGTCCTGACCTTGTTGATCACTCCATACAGCAAACTGTATCACTTTTAAGGAGGGAATATCAACGCCCGAACAAGAAATCTGATATTCTCCAACAGAATCCCGTGACTCAACATTTATCTGAATATTCTCTGTCGAATATTGCATCATATTTCTTTGATTTCCGTCAGATGCACTCGAATCTGCTGATAATGAAAAATCTTCTGCCGTATCTTCTGGTTCCGTTTCATCTGATTCTTCTTCCTCTTGATTCCCCGGCTGTTCTATAGCGTTTATCTCTTCAGTCGCCAAATTGCTATCCTTAATGGTTTCGATTTGTTGCTCCGCCTCTGATGCTCTGGTGTTATTTGCAAATAAAAAACTTGCCATCACCGCAATTAATAACAACAAAGTAACTTTTTTCATTCCCGCATCCCTCCTCATTTAGTATAACTTTTTATTTCAAACTAAAGTCGCACCTTTCCATGGACAAATTTGGATTATAATATGGATCGCCATTTTTTAATATATCCGGCCATTTTCCAGCAAATGTTGCAATTTCACTGTTAAATCTCTCTACTTTCTCTTTTGTATCCTCCAAGCCTCTGGATTTTGATTCATAATGATATAATTCGGCATATGGATTATAAACTATGAGATAACCTGCGTTTCGTATCTTCATACATAAATCAATGTCATTAAATGCCACTTTCAGGTTCTCGTCAAATCCTCCCACTTCTTCAAAGACACTTTTCTTTACCATCATGCAGGCCGCTGTTACAGCGCTTAAATCTTGGGCACATATAATTCTGGAAAAATATCCGTTTGCGCTCCTTGGCAGCCCAATAAATGCATGTCCAGCTATTCCACCAAATCCTACAATAACGCCGGCGTGCTGAATAGTATCATCATCATAATATAGCCTAGCACCCACAGCTCCCACATTATCATGCATACAATATCCTAATAACTCTTCCAGGCAATTGTCATTAATAATTTCTGTGTCGTTGTTAAGTAGCAGCAAATAATCGCCATTTGCAAAACCTGCTCCAAAATTGTTAATCGCTGAATAGTTAAACTCATCCTTCCAATATACAACTTTTACTTTACTATTTGCCTGTTCTAAATCCTTATAATATTTAAAAGTCTCTTCCTTCTCGCTATTATTCTCTACAATAATATATTCATAATTATCATACGCAGTCTTGCTTTCAATAGAGCTAATACATTTATCAAGATCATCTATATGATCCTTATTCGGTATAATAATTGAAATCATCGGATGATCTGTAAGAATATGATCTGTCTTATAAAGGCCAAGATATTCACCCTGCCGTACTTTCGCCTTAATCCCAACACGGTCATAATGAGCCTGAACCGCTTTTGCTCCGGCCTCAAAAGCATACAGCTTGCTTTCTGGATTTTCAGACGTAGAATCCTTATGTGCACGCCAGTGATATAAAACCTTGGGAATATGATATATATGTTTTGCCTGCTCTACACTTCTTAATACAAAATCATAGTCCTGTGCGCCGTCATACTCGCTTCTCAAAAGCCCTATTTGCCCAACAATATTCTTCTTTACTACAAACAAATGGCAAATATAATTCATTGAACATAATAAATCAATATTAAAATCAGTCTTAAAATGCGGGTCAAAATATTCTTTTCCATCCATGGATATTTTGTCTTCATCGGAATACAACACATCAATATCCGGGTACTGATTAATCGCTTTAGCACATTCAAACAAGGCATCTGGAGTCAGCAGATCATCGTGATCTGCGAAAACAATATAATCCCCTTCCGCTAATCCCATCGCCATATTAGTATTCGCTGATATTTGAAGGGGTTCTTTACTAAAGCAGACTTTAATTCTTTCATCAGCTTTGCAATAGTTCTCCAAAGCCTTACTCAAAGCAGAATTCAGGGCACCACTCCCATCTGAAAGGCACAATTCCCAATTACTATAAGTCTGCGCCTGAACCGACTGAATCATTTCATTTAAATAATTTAAGGGAGTTTTGTAAACCGGTACTAAAATACTGAATTTAGGTTTTATTTCAAACTCAGTATGTGCCTGTTTTTCAAGCTCTTCCTGTGTTGGTCGATATTTCTTCATCCATTCTTTATAATTATTTTCATCCAGCTTAAATATCTTTACAATACTTCTTTTGATCGTTTTTTTCAAACCATTATTGTTGAAATAAGCCCTGCTCTTAACACAAAGCGCATTTACTTTCATTACACCTTTTTTCAATGCAGAAGGATGAATTTCACATTTGTACGAAGACGCTTTAGCACCATCATGAATACAGATATTGATTGTTTTATCCTTTACTGTTCCCAGTTCAATCTTAAAGCCATGAATTTGCTCATCCAGTGCATCTGGGAATTCCATTTTTACATCCTGCCGAAACACCTCCTTCAGATCAAAGGAAAGCTTTTGTCCTTTATCTCCTTTAATTGATATATCGGCTTTCTCCCCAACAGAAATGTACCATCCTGTAATAGTCACCTTTCCGTCATCAATTTTAGGATTCTCTACATACTTATCTACTTTTTTTCGTAGTTTATTAATCTTTGCACACGGAATTGCATAGCTCAGTCTGTTTTTTCCGCCCTTATTCTCAAACACGCGGACAAACTGACTATCCCTCAGCTTTTCAGGAATAGCAACCCAAAAATAGTACTCTTTATCTATTCCATAAGAATCAGCTAAATGTTTCTTCCTTATTTCCATTCCTTCTTTTGTCGTTATTTTCACTGGCAAACGTTTATCATCCAAAAGGAACAACAATTCATTTTCACCAATGTCATTGTCTGTAAACCAGCCTTGTACTAGCAATGTGTTTGGTTTTCCAACCCTTAATCGATACCTAATAATCTTAAACTCGTTTTTGTTTTCACTCATATTTTGTCACCTACTTAAATAATTTATATAAAAACTTCATAAAACCGTAAATAAATGCAGCAAAAATCATAACAATAGAAAAAGTTTCTACGTCAAATCTGTCTGTCATTGTTCTCATGATCATTGTACCTTGCGTATCGTTTCCATCTATAACAAGCCCTGTCTTATCTTCCACGCCTTCTTGATAATAGAAAGAAACACCATCTGTATCAGTTGTATTTTCAGACCAAATAACAAACTTATAGCTTTTGTCCTTGCATCCCATGACAGTATCAAAAACAAATGGATTAAACTTTGTACTTTCAATTTCCGATGCAGCTTTTTCCCCCTCAGCAACAACTACGCCAGACTCATTATCCACCAGATTATAATGTACAATCACATCCGAGACCTCTCCCAAAATCTGACATTTAACCTCTATACCATCCAACGTATTTTCACGGCACTGAAAATTCTGCTCAACCTCAGCGCCACCAATATCTCCCATAGATAAATATTCGCTGCTGTCAATTGTTTTATCATATATCAAATTCATTTTGGTTATATGGGCATAAACAAAAGCGCATACAACTACAATAATTAGAACTATAATTTTTTTGATTTTTTTCATTTTTTACCTCTGTCTACGAATTTTCATATTCGCTGCATATAGTCTGCGCATCGCCGAAACGTTTTAGCTTTCCTTTTTCCAGCCATGCAATCTTGTTACATATCTTCTTCACCTGCTGTATACTGTGTGATACAAAAAGAATTGTCGTCCCCTTACGAACCATATCCTGTATTCTCTCCTCACACTTTTCCTGAAACCGGAAATCACCTACCGCCAGCACTTCATCTACGATAAGTATATCAGGAGTCCCGATTGTCGCTATAGCAAATCCGAGTCTTGAAACCATTCCTGATGAAAAGTTTTTCACAGGAACATCCATAAAATCTCGGAGTTCTGAAAAGCTCACTATATCCTCATAGTATTCTTCCATCTCCTTACGTGAATGTCCTAACAGTGCTCCATTCAGAAAAACATTTTCTCGTGCAGTTAGGTCCATATCGAAACCAGCGCCAAGTTCAATCAATGGCGCCACCGTTCCATAAACTGTTACTGTCCCTTCCGTAGGCTTTAACACTCCGGCAATCGTCTTCAGCATTGTACTCTTCCCGCTGCCATTCAATCCAATCAACCCCAAAGCATCACCTTTTAATACCTCAAAAGACACATTTTTTAAAGCCCAAAACTCTTCGAAGGAAACCTGGTTCTTAATGCTTTTTATCACATACTCCTTAAAGCTATCAAATTTCTCTGAAGATAGGTTGAATTTCATAGAAACATTGTCTACCTTTACCATCACTTTATTATCCATGTGTCATCACCTCTATAAATTCAATATAAACTGATCCTGATTCTTATAGAAAATCCACAATCCCAGACTAAGCATTAGTGCAGTCTCCAAAAACGCAATAAGAATAGAAGTCCAGTCAAAAATAATATTATTCAGCATGACATTTCTAAACATAATCAAAATGTTGGTAATTGGATTCAGCATTACAATTTTATTTAACCACTCTGGGAGCATAGACATAGGATAGATAACTGGAGTCAAGTACATCAACGCCATGGTAAAAACGGAGTACAAGTGCATAATATCTCTAAATTTCACAGTGATTGCGGCCAATATCAACCCTACTCCCAAAGAGAAAAAGACAATAAAAATCAGCGGTACAGGTACCAATAATATCGTCCAATGTAATTCCGCTCTTGTCACAATCATGACTAATATTAAGGCAGTAAATGAAGCCATTAAATTAATAAAGCTTGAAAATACATTTGACAAAACAAACAAATATTTAGGCACATATACCTTTTTAATCAAAGCAGCACTTGATACAATTGATGACATCGCACTTGTTGTAGCATCCGAAAAGAAATTGAAAATCACCTGCCCGCTCATAATATATAATGGGAAGTTTTCAATATCATATCTGAACAGGTTAGAAAACACAACAGAAAGTACTATCATCATGCATAATGGATTTAACAAGGTCCAAAGAACCCCCAGAACAGATCTCCTATATTTAATCTTTATATCTCTCGCCACCAGTTCTTCCAGCAACGGGATAAACTTTCTAAAATTTTGAATATATTTTGACAAAATCTATCCTCCTATTTCATAACGAAAACTAGCAGTACCTTTCGATACTGCTGTTTTCGTCCTTCTTTTCCTTACTTTTAAATGTTTATAAAAAATATACATAGTTAAAACCTTTCTATATATTTTCTATAAAAGCATTATAGCATCGGGAAGAGCAATTTTCAACTTCACATAGTCTTCATTATCTTTATCATGTTGACTATATCTATTCCATAATTGGCGGCTGAAGCCCAACCGGCTCCCTGAGGATTTTCTTTTATTCCAAGCCACTCAACATATGGTGCAACTCCTCTTAACACCAGATTAAACCTTGGATCTTCGCATCCGTTATTTAGTGGTTCTGTAGAAGCGTACGCTTTTAAATGCTGTATCTGGGCTCTTACTCCAGTCCGAACATCCCGAAAAGAAGCACAATTCCCCTGTGCATTGCCATCTACAGCCCCAATACCCGCAAAGTTGAACTGGTCAATCCTGACTATTCCGCCAAACCTTAACCACCCCGTCTCTTTCATTGCCTGAGCAAACGCCACCTCTGCTCTAACACCTTCCGCCTGTGCTTCTTCTAAATAAATCTGACAAAAGGTTTCCAGGTTTCCTGCTCCCCCTCCTTGTAATTCCTGTGCAGGATAACTGGCCCCACTGGAATTAAAATATCTAACCATTTGCGATATAGTAACCGTTGTATCTCCCATAATAGTATAATATTTTGTCGACACTACATTCTGTGATGTAGTTCCCACAAGGGCTTGCACTCCATTTAACAGTGTAACATATACATGTGCTGTATAGTTCCTTGAATTAAAGTTATGAAAAATTGGATCTACATTAGCCACCCATGTGCCATCCCCCTGTTTTTTTGCATCATACCATACAATATCACTTTGATTAGAAGCAGACCAAACAGGGACCTGTACTCTGCTTATCAAATCAGAGGGTTCGATTCCGGATATTCTCACATTAAAACTTCCTGTCGTACTATCGTAATCTGTGTCCACAACCTCGCTCGCTGTTGCATTTGAAACATAAAATTTTGTTGTCCCAAGCAGCTTCAGGCTACCATCCAACAACGTACCATAGACATGCACTTCATATTCTCCTGCTGTCTTATGATTCTGTATGGATGCTGTCGCCTCCCAGTCGCTCACGCCACTCTTCCGGCCACTATACCAGATTATATCATCCTGGCCGCCTTCCTTACTCCATGTCGCAAACTGGACACTCCTCAGTCCCCTGATCTGTCCCGCATTCGTAATCTTCAGGCTATACTCCATCTCTTTCCCGTCCAGGTTCTCCGCACTGATCTTCATCTCCGGCAGCTGTACTTCCTGGCTGGTCGATGTAAACCCTGTCACTCCATTCCCTGCGGTCAGATAAACGTGTACCTTATATGTTCCTGTCCCATAAGCATGATCTGCTATATTGACTGTCGTTTTATAGCTCCCATCTGCCTGTCTCTGTCCATCATACCACACGATATTGCTCTGGTCTGATGCGCTCCATACAGGTATCTGCACTCTATCCACACCTGATGCGGAAGATATATTCTCCACGAACACATCAAAGGTTCCGGCTGTCTGATTATAATTGTCTGTCCGAACGGACAGCTGCGGGCTGCTCACCGTATATTCCGTTGTCCCGAGCAGCTTTAGGCTGCCATCCAGCAGCGTTCCATAAACATGCACCGCATACTCTCCCGCTGTCTTATGGTTCTGTATGGACGCTGTCGCTTCCCAGTCGCTCACGCCGCTCTTCCGGCCACTATACCAGATTATATCATCCTGGCCGCCTTCCTTACTCCATGTCGCAAACTGGACACTCCTCAGTCCCCTGATCTGTCCCGCATTCGTAATCTTCAGGCTATACTCCATCTCTTTCCCGTCCAGGTTCTCCGCACTGATCTTCATCTCCGGCAGCTGTACTTCCTGGCTGGTCGATGCAAACCCTGTCACTCCATTCCCTGCGGTCAGATATACGTGCACTTTATATGATCCCGTTCCATAATTATGATCCGCTATATTGACTGTCACTTTATAGCTTCCATTCTCCTGCCTCTGCCCGTCGTACCACACGATATTGCTCTGGTCCGATGCGCTCCATACAGGTATCTGTACTCTGTCCACTCCTGATACCGAAGATATATTCTCCACGAACACGTCAAAGGTTCCGGCTGTCTGGCTATAATTGTCTGTCCGAACGGAAAAAGAAACTTCAGAAACAGTAAATCCAGTATTCCCAATCAAATATCTGGAGCCATCTTCAACTGTTGCGTATACATACGCCGTATAACTGCCGCTGGCTTTGTAATCATCAATATTCACCGTTGTCTGCCATGTGTTCTCTGATATTTTCTTGGCTGTATGCCATATAATATCACTCTGATCAGTTGCATGCCAAACTGGGATAGAAATGTCTGTAATGGAATCTGGCATATCAGCGAATTCCACTGTAATCGAATACTCTTTTTCCTCCCCGCTTAAAGATTCACCCGTCACTTTGCTACTAGTATCTGTAGAAAAATAAAAGGATGAAGTACATAGCATCTGAGTATTATCTAAAGTATATACATGTACAAAATATTTTCCCTTTGTATTCTTATAATCAGCTATATCAATATCTATCGTTTGGGAACTACCAGCAAAGGAATACCAATGTATATCATCCTGGCCACCTTCTTCGCTCCAGACAGCCACATTTGCGCCACTTCCCACACCTGTAACCCGCAGTTGCAGGGTGCCCTCATAATCATTTTTATTATAGACATTAGCCTCAGGATTTTTCGAAAGCCCATAAGCATTAGCAATACCGGTTGCATCCGCAATACCCAACTGCTTTAAAAAGCTCTCCTGAGAAAGCTTTGCCGCATCACTCGGATTAGAAATAAAAGCATGCTCTACAATAATTCCCGGGAAGCCATACTCTTTGCTGTAGCGTACAATTCCGTAGTAATCCTGTTTAGTTCCATTTGGATACGTATCATTTACTGTATCTCTAAAATAAATTCCTCTATTCGTCAATCCCAGAGAAACCAACTGATTCTGAATCTGCTGAGCAAGATTTCTCCCTGGTTCATGAACAGTGGGATTATAATTTGCATTGGGATAGATTACTTCTGCTCCATTGGCCTCTGAAGAAGTCGAGGAATTAATATGTATACTTACCAGAACATCTGCCTCATTGCAATACATGTCCACCCGTTCCTTAACGGTCAAGTAAGTATTATTATCAGTTCTAGTCATGCGCACTGTTACGCCACTATACTGTTCCAGTTCCTCCTTGCAATACTGAGCAATTTTCAAGGTTAGAATACTCTCCACTAATCCATTGGCAGATGCTCCTCCATCACTTCCACCATGTCCCGGATCAAGCACAACAACAAGATCATCCGACTTCTGTACTGCTGCTCTGCTTTTTTGTATACTATTTACCTGTTTTTCCGTTGCCGTAATCGCATTTTCTATATCATCTTCCGCCTCTGTGACTTCCCCCGTTTTCACATCTACAACAGATATTGCTAGTTCTTGAGCATCAGCATCGTCTACACTCTCATCATTTGCCTTACCATAGCCGGGATATTCCTCATTAACTCCAAACATCGACTCAATTCCAATATCCGAAAGATGGATTGTCTGTTCCACAGCATCCTGAACATAGATAAAATCTGTCAGAGTATATACACCGGTATCTGTTTCACCAAAACTATCTGAGAAAAGAAATAGTTCCCTCTCGTGTTTAGAAAGAGACATTTCTAGTATATCCCCTTCTTCTGACTGGTAAAGAAGTCTGGCATCTGTCACATTTTCACTTCCATCACCATATGAAACAACAACATTCTGTTCATTGGGTGCCTCGAGATACGGGTAATCAACGCTAACATAATTTATCAATCCCTGTGCAACAGAAGAGATACCACCTGCATTTTCCTCACTCTCTGTATTAATATTTTCTTCATTGCCAGTTACATTATTATCATCATCTTGTATGTTATCGCTATTTATAACGGATATATCTTGATCCACTGTTTCTTGATCAGTACCATCTTTCTTTGTTTCATTAGTATCCGTTTCATTCGAAACACTACTGTCAATACTGTCGGTAATATTCATATTATCAACAGTTGTGTCATCAGCCGCATATATATTTGTTCCGAATAGTAAACTAATCATCATTACTATAGAAAGCAAACCTGCAATTTTCCTTTTACTACTCATAGATATCCTCTCCTTTCCATATACATATTTTGAGTTTATAGATACGAAATTTTATATATTGCTATTCCGCTTTGCTCATATGTTTTTTCAAATTCTGCATATCCATTATCCAGTTTAAGTTCAATCTCCCCTCCAGTCATCAAATAATTCACACCGGTTTTCGACAAATCTGCATAAGAAATCTTAACCCTTATCCAGTCTGCCTGAATAGTTTCAAAAGCAGTTTCATTCTCTGTTAATTCTACCGTTATATGTGCATATCGATTATAAATACTCTCATACTCGCCTTCAGCATCTAGACTTTCCCACAGTTTTAGATTTGGATAAATATTAGTAGAGTTGACTGTTGGTGCTCCGCACGAGACAGAAAAAGCGGATAAAACTGGTTCCAATCCTATCGTAATCCATTTTGCATTTTCATCCTCTTTCTGTATTTCCTGGATTTCTTTTGCAACAGGTTTAGTATATATAGCGTCCAACCCTTTCATCACTGGACGAATATATATTCCGGTAAATATTGAAACAGCAATAAATCCAAAAGCAAGTAGCGCTTTTGTCCGTGGCTTTAATTCCAAAATCAATCCCACACAAAACAACACTATGATTACAAACATCAAAACACATTGCATACTGTTCAAATATTCTGGATAATACTTTTGGGAAACAAATATCGCCAATCCTCCAGTAATCATACTCAAAATCACTGCTAAAAACACAGGCATTTTCACACATTCACTACGCCTGGACAAAATCGCAACTATCAGCACTATTTGAATCAGTCCTAAAATATCCGCAGTTCTTATCGCCGTCGAATTCGAAAACAGGAGTACTTTAGCAACTATTTCCGGCAACCCTACTGTCACATATATTAGCATCGGAATTTCCACCAAAAGCAGACCACCAATAAGCCAATCTTTTTTCTTCTGCTTTATCCACATATATGCTGCCATTATGGTTGGAATCGGAAAAAGACTAAAAAACACTCCCGTTTCACTTGCATTTCCTATTTCTTGATATGCATAAAACGGAACCTGAGAATAGAACATCAATTTGTACAAACTAAATGAGCCATTGTCTACTCTCTCCCCAGGATAGACCGTAGCCGATATAGCTTGAATATAATCCTGGGATACCAAAAAGTATGAGGCAATGAGCGAAAGCATAAATAAAACACATCCGCCCACAATTGCCCAATCTTTTCCTCTCAGTTTCTTAACCTTCTGCCAGTTTTCATATAACATCCATACTCCTACTGCCAGAAATAAATATCCTAATGGAACTTGCCACGCAGGATACAAATTTGTAACAAAAATGCTGAAACACACAGCTGTCCCTAAGGCATATAATAGTTTTTTCCAACTCTTATCACTGTTTAAAAAATAATACAAACAAACGATAGTCCCCGGCCCTGCAACATAATATGGCGAAAACCCCCACCACAAATAAAACGATGAGCATATAACCAAAAATGCTCCCATTACAGATATCAGCTTATTCTTCTTACTTATAATACAAAATAGCTCCATTACCATTAAGAAACCAAAAATCAGCGGAGCAAACCAACAGAAACTAAACGCATTTTCTACAGGTAAAATTAAATAAACCAGTTCCCATGGTGCGTAACCGAGCGTAGCATATCCACCATAAACTCCATTAATAATATTAAGTGTATCCGTTCCCCGCAAAATATTATTATATTTTCCATATGCATCATCCCCATATGTCGACGCAAGCACAGCGGGAGTAGTTACTAGGAATTCGTCCGATCTTATATCTCTTGTTTCCCCTACTATTGGAATAGAAGCTGCTGTCCCCTCTCCAGGTTGTATCCATTCATTATAAACTCCAATAGAATCGCCATGGTAACGATTAACAGTTAAAAATACAAGTAACAAAACGCCTAGAATCCATCTTTTCTCAAATATCCATTTATACATGTCTCTAATTGAGAAAATAAAATGCAACCCCAGATAAAAAAGAACAAAAAACAAAATATATGCCCTATTTAAAGTAAGCCATATAGGCAAATTAGCTAAGTTACTCTGAAGAGTATCTATTTGCCAAAGACGACCTGTGACAACTGTTGATATAATCAGTGCCCAGCTTATAGACAGAAGTAAAAGAATTATAATCTGCACCCACTTTTTTGAAAAAGTCTTCTTACGAAACATAAACACATCCTCATCAATCATCAGCCTTATTTTCCCTCTCATGCAACGCCAATTCCTGGGTTAAATTCTTAATCCGGATGGACATTCTTGAGACCGCAACAGTAAGGATAAATATAATAACAAGCGCAAAACAGAATCCCAGGAAAAACAACATGTTTACCGGCGAATAAATTCCCAGCATTGCTGCCAGCTTAGTCATAAGTTCCGGAAAAATATCCAGTATCAGAACCCCCACACCTACTATGAGCCATGCCAGTGCATAACGTAATTCAAGAGATTTTTTCCGTATCATATTAATTATAAACCCTAATGCCACCAAAATAATAACTGCTATGATGATCTGCAAACGAATATTCATTATGACTTTCCTCCTCGCGGCCGCATTTTTTCAATTAAAATAGCCAGAGAAACCTTTATCATATAGTAGACTGACTTCTTTAGAGAAATCGAAGAAACTCCCCCATTTCTCTCTCTCATGACCACAGGAATCTCTTTTACTTTTTTCCCTCTCCGCAGTACAGCCACCACGCTTTCTGGTTCCGGATAATCTTTTGGATAATCCTGGGCAAACATTTCCATAATGTCTCTGTTCACCATGCGAAGGCCAGATGTGGGATCTGTAACCGTTTTCCCGGTCAAAAGTCTGATCAGAAAAGTAAAGTATTTGATACCTGCCCGCCTGGCACCAGAAGACTGAAAGCCTTCTTTCTCAATAAACCTGGAACCAATCACCATATCCGCACCTGTTTCCAAAAGATATTCTGACATTTTGCTCAGGAATCTTGGATCATGCTGTCCGTCTCCATCCACCTGAACCGCAAGGTCATAGCCATTTCTCACTCCGTATTTATAACCTGTCTGAACCGCTCCGCCGATTCCAAGATTAACCGGAAGATTTACAATGTTATAATTTAAATTTTCACATATTTCGCGTGTATTATCTACAGAACAGTCATTGATCACAACATAATCAAAATCTTGTGCTTTTCTCCGTATATCCTCTACTGTTTTCTGAATGCTGGCGCTTTCATTATACGCAGGAATTATCACTAATTTTTTCATATCAACATCCTCTTCTGTTATTTTCAATCTCTATTATTATATAAAGGCAAACCAAAGAAGTCAATTAAGCGTTCTTATATCCTTTCTATATCTTCTATATATAGTACCCATGAAAAGGAAACAAAGCAAGAGCACAACAACAAAGTAACTCCATGCAGCTCCCGGTATTCCAAACGTCCTTACCATGGGCGAGGAAATAACGAACGCAGCAAATGCTGCAATAAGATAGTTTACAAGGATACCTTTGGTTTCTCTCATCACTGTCAGAATATAATAGAAAGTAAAACTAACTGCATTGAATCCTCCAGCAAAAACCAGAAAGACTAATTCCCCTCTATAATCATCCAGTTTACATCCAGATAAAACAGACAAAACCGGAATTCCCAAAACATATGCCCCAGCCATACATATAACTGTCAAAACAAAAATTCCTGCAATTCCTTTTCTTAATAGTCCGTAAAAATCCGCATATTTTTTCGAATTGTAATCTTCCGCAAATCTGGGAAGCAGCGGGCGGAACAGGAATTGAGCGAACAAATTGATCACGGACACCGGCATGAAAATCACTTGGTAATATGACTGAAATTCACTTGCCATATTGCCATCAATAGCAATCCTGGAAGCACTGAGAATATATGTCCAACAAAAAACGCCTACAAAAAGCGGAACACACGATACTATGATCTGTTTTACTTTTTCCATATCCCGTGTGATGGATATTTTTCCGACAACTCCCATGACTTCAATATCAAATATCCAAACACCTGCCAGGCCAAAAATATTAGAAACAATCAGAGATAAAATCAAATCATCTGTCAAAAGCAGACTAACACACAGCGAAACCGAAAACAATATCGTGCGATAAGCCAATGATTTTCCTGCCAGATCCAGGCGGCCTTGTTTCTGAAGTTGAGCTTCATACACATCCGCATATCCATCCTGAAATCTTAAAAGACATACTAGAAAAACGATTATTGCTTTTTCCAGATAATATTGCTGAATAACAAACACATAGACAGCACTGGTCAGAATCATTATCAGACACAGGAAAATTTTAGTTGTATGATATTCCGAAAAGGTAAATTTATTAGTAGAATCCGTCACCTGAAATGTTCTGGTCTCAAAATACGCTATGTATACCAACATTTGACTAAGTGTGATTGCTATGGAAAATATACCACCCTGGCTGGCTCCAACCATCTTGATCACAACCAAAGACAGCAACATGGACGATGCAGCATAAACACCGCTTCCTATCATATTCCACAAAAAATTCTTTTTTTCAGATACCTGGCCTCGGTTGACGTACGAATATATTAGTTTATGTATCATAATTCCTCATTTCTTGAACCAACAATATCCTGGGCTGCTTGCAACAAATTATCACATACTTTTACATGTTCCGCCCATTTTTCATCGATGCAATACTGCTTCTCACCTTTGGGCTGCAATAAGTATCCTTCTACCGGCTCTATATTGCACAAAGATAGATCTCTGACATTATCACCAATTACATACGATCTTGAAAAATCAATATTAAAATCTCTTTTCGCCCTGTAATACAAATCTACTCCTGGTTTCCGACAGTTACACCCTTCCAAATGAGGGCAAAAATATATCCCATCTATTTTCACTCCATAGGAATCCAGTTTTTCAGCCATCACTTTATGAAATCCATTCATTTGCTCTTCAGTAAAATAACCTCTGGCTATCCCCGATTGATTTGTAACAATGATCAGCAAAAATCCCTGTGATTGGAGCAATTTCATTCCTTCAATACTGCCCGGAATAAACTCCAGTTTTTCCGGCTGATACACATATCCATAATCGACATTTATCGTTCCATCCCTGTCTAAAAAAACAGCCGGTCTCCCCTTTTCCAATTTAATACACCTCAGATATTTTATGAATAATATTGGTAGTAGACAGCCCCTCTTCAAGGTCAATAAATTTCATCACTCCGCCATAAGAATCAATCACTTTTTTCTCAGGCATTTCTTTTCCTTCCCAGTCACGTCCTTTAACCACTATATCCGGTTGGAGAATTGACAAAATTTTTTCCGGAGTTGTTTCTTCCATCACTACCACATAGTCGATACATTCCAGACTACAAAGCATCTTGACACGATTTTTTTGTGAAATAATCGGTCTTTTATCACCTTTTATCTTTTTTACAGAGGAATCACTGTTAACTGCAACTACCAAAATATCTCCAAAGGATTTTGCCTGTAAAAAAGAAGCAACGTGACCTGCGTGGAGCAGATCGAAGCAGCCATTTGTAAAAACAATCTTCTTACCTTTTTCTTTCAATCCTTTAACAATATATCTGGCAACTGACAGTTCTACCTCTTTAAACTCTCCACTGTTTATAATATCTCCGATAAGTTCATTCAGGGTAAGCGTAGCTGCTCCGAATTTTGAACAAACATTAGAGGCTGCAATATTGGCAATGACACAAGAGTCCTCAACGCTATACCCTACTCCCAGGCATACTGCCACCGCCGAAACAACCGTATCACCTGCTCCCGTAACATCTATGACTTCTTTCTCTACAGCCGGGAAATCCTTTTTTACTCCTTCCTTATTGATCAGCGAAATTCCTTTTTCCGATCTGGTGATCATAAGATTATCTATCTTCAATTCTTTTCGCAATTCTTTCCCGTATGATTCAATATCTTCTTCCGTATATATTTTTCGTCCAAGGACTGTACACAATTCATTCATATTGGGTGTGCAGACAGTTGCTCCTGCATATTTTTCATAATCTGTTCCCTTGGGATCCACAAGAGAGCTTATACCATTTTGAGCTGCATAGGAAATAAGCATCTGGCTTAATTCTTTTCTAATGGTCCCTTTCCCATAATCAGAAATAACCAGAATTTGTATTCCTCTGAAAACCTCCTCCAGATTGTTTCTGATCAAACCACAAAAGCTCTCTGGAACATCTTTTACTTCTTCTTCATCATATCGTAAAAATTGCTGTTTTTTGGATACAAGTCTGGTTTTGGTGATAGTCTGGATATCTTCGTTCTGTTCCAGATATCTCGTATCAACTCCCAATTCACCCAATTCCTTCATGAGTTGATCTCCATTTTCATCTGTACCAATACATCCAGCGACTCTGATTTTTGCTCCCAACATAGCAAGATTGTTTACTACATTTCCAGCACCACCTAATTTACTTTTTTTACTAGTGACACGAAGCACAGGTACCGGAGCCTCCGGCGAAATCCTTGTAACATCACCCTCAATATATTTATCGATCATAAAGTCGCCGACCACCAGAATATTCAACTGTTTTACATTATTTAGAAGTTCAACATTCATATATATTTTCTCCTCTATATTACCTATCGATCATTTTCTCAATTTCTGACCAAGCCTTCTCTTTAGATATTCCTTCAATGCATGGAAAGATTTCCCTGTTGCTGTATTTACAATAATTATTACAGTCAAAACATTTCATTGGATTAGTTATCAGCACAGGATCTGGATAGCCTTGCTGAGAATAATGATAATTTGCATATCGTGTATAGGTGTATCCACCACATATCAGAGCAGTTTTCCTTTTTTGCGCAACTGCTATATGATAAGCACTTGTATCATTTGTAACCACAAGGTCAGCACGTCCTATCAGTTCAATAAATTTCCTGATATCCGTTTTACCCACCAGATTAACTGTCTGTACTTCAGGTATGATTTTCAAAAATTCTTCCAGTACTGGCCAGTCATGTGACGTTCCACAGACAACAAGAGGCATCCCTGTTTTTTGTTGGATTTTTTTTGCCACATAAGCAAACCTGTCTAACGGCCAGCGTTTTACCTGCATACTAGCTGCTGGAAAAATAATAAAAAAATTCTCTGGGATTTCAAACCCAAGCTCAACACTTTCAAACTCAGCCGGTCTGGCAACACAGGTCTCATCCCCTAATTTTCGTATAAACTCAGCATAAAACTCGATCAAGTGCAATTTAGGTTTGTGTATTTCTATTATATCAGTATATATTCTTTTTCTTACCCATTTTGGACATTGGATGTGGGGAAGAGTCTTATCTACAACCCCTATTTTCTTTTTCCCAATCGCAGCGCGTGTAACGAAAATGTTCATAGTGCAATTGTCACATCCTACAGGATCTACAACAATGTCATATTTTTGTCTCCGTATAGCTGCAAAGAGCGCTCGTCTGTTCTTCATATTAATTACAGAGCCAGCAAAATCACATGGAAGAACCTTATCAAAGACACCTGACTGAGCATACAGATCACCGAATGCGCGCTGACACGCAATAGTCAACTCATATTCGTCCCGTGGATAAAGCCTGCGAAAATGTTCTGCCACTCCCAGAAACATAACTCCATCGCCCAATGCCATATTATAGACAAGAAGAACTTTCTTTCTTTTATCCTCTTTACCCTGTTCAGCTTTTTTTAATCCAGCCAGCAAAATGCGATCCGAAAAATAAAAAACCACTCTTGCTTTCTGCAAAAATGCATTTTTCCAGATCATCTGATTTATTTTCAAAAAAAAGCTTGATATACTATACGAATTTTCTTTCATTTTTCCTCACCAATCTATGAATTTCTATAGGCATCATCAATGAATGTACACATAATATGTATACACATTTCATGAAGTTCCTGGATACGAGCAGTCTTATCTGACGGTACTATCAGTGCCTCATCACAGATATCCTTCAGTCTTCCCCCATCTTTTCCCAATAGTCCGATGACAAAGAGCCCTTCTTTTTTAGCTTTTTCAACTGCACATACAATATTTTCTGAATTTCCACTGGTAGATATTCCTATAAATATATCCCCCGGAAGTGCTAATGCTTCTACCTGTCTAGCAAAAATGTGATCGTAAGAATAATCATTTCCAACACTTGTCAAAATAGAAGTATCTGTTGTAAGAGCTATTGCGGGAAGCCCTTTTCTTTCTGTTTCAAATCTTCCTACCAACTCAGCCGCAAAATGCTGCGCATCTGCAGCTGATCCACCGTTTCCTGCAATCAATATTTTATTTCCGCTTTTTAATGCTTTTATTTCCCTCTGGCATATCCCTTTTAACTGTGCTATATAGCTCTCTTCTCTGAATCTATTCAAAACATCTATTTTTTCGTCAATGACTTTTTTTATTACTTCTTCCATTTTTTAACCTCGCCTTATATAAATTAATTGTTTTCTCTTCCACAAAATAATACAAAAGTACAGAAATGGCCATTATAAACGGTATAGCTATAAGCATATTATATACCGGATCCATCCTTCCACCATTTGCCCATACGATCAATTGCTGTATCGGAAAACCACACAAATACATGGCATATGAATAATTTCCAAGTTTATATGCTTTTCCTTTCATACTTCTGCTTCCAAAAGCCAGATAAATCAGAACATACAAGAAAAATAAGACAAAACCTATTTTCATCATTCCCATAAAAATAGACATAGCAAAAAGAATTAAGCATGCAATAAAAATTTTCATATCTAAAATGATGTGCTTCTTGTAAACGCACATCAGCGCCCCAACATAGAAACACACAACCGGGAACAACACTGTCGTCAACATTTCTATACCCCAGCGCTCCGCAATAAAACAAATCCCTCCACTCCCAACAGCAACAATGGGAACTGTAATCCACATTATTCGAGGAGTCGGGATTTTCATTTTACAAGCTATTAAACACAAGATATAGCAAACAAATTCTACTGGCAAAGTCCATAATGCACCATTGATAGTAGCTGTATATATGTTATTTTCAAAAACCCCCGGCAGTGTATGCTTCAAAACAAAAATACAGTTTAAGAAATATTCATATGTTCCTCTGCTGCCAAAATATTCTTGCAAACTATAGGAAGTCGCAATCGGTCCTACTACTAAAACAGTCAAGAATACAACAACTATAAGAACCGGGAAAATCCTAACACACCTGCCCACAATAAATTCTGAGACTTTTGACTTTTTTTCGAGACTCCTCATAATAAGAAAACCCGAATAGAAAAAGAAAATACCAACCGCAAATGCCCCCATTGTAATTTGTGTATCAGTCGCAACATAAAACCACTCATTATCAAAATCACCAACAGACAAGGCAAATGAATGGCTCATAATTACCAGCATTGCAGCTATAAATCTTATAAAATGCAGATTATAACTCATCCCTTTTGCTGCTTGTTCCAGTTTCCTATGCGACATATAAATTATTCCTCTCCAGTTTTTCCAAAATCCTTGATAATCTTCTGAATTTTTGCTGTATCCCCCCATATTCCGGGTGAATCATACGGTCTGTCCGGAAACGCTCCATAATTCAACTTAATCTTAAAATGATTTTCTTTTATAAATTCTTCCACTTTATCTGCAAGACTGACAGGTTTACCAGAGCAACAGTTGATCACACCTGTTACTTCTGTCTGCGAGGCAACTAGGGAAATCTGTCTGGCAAGCTCCCTGATATCAATAAAGTCGTATTTATTTTTTCCAGATGTAAACGGGAAGAGTTCTTGCCCTTCTTTTTCAGCTTCTATAATCTTTGTAAAAATCGAATGGTTCTTTAAATCATCTCCCATCACATAATACGCGCGTACCCATTGGTATATCTTCCCATACTCCTTGCAAAGCTCTCTTGTTGCCTCACGTAAAGCATTTTTAGAAATACCATAGTATGACAGCGGGTTGGCCGGTGTGTCTTCGGTTACTGCTCCTTCCCAATAGCCAATTTCATGCATCGACCCCATGACCACAATCTGAGAGAGTCCTCCTCTCAACATATTCTTTATAAAACGATAATGGCCTGAGAGATTTTCCATATGCGCATGAGACTTGTGGGAAAAACCATCTTTCCACGCCATATGGATACATACATCTGGGCTGCCTGTTTTCTTATATATCTCTGCATCATCCTCAAATATCGGAGCACTGATTTTCTCCACTTCATCTCCGTAACAATCCATATTCAGATCACATACCAGCACCTGATGCTTTAACTTCAGTAACTCTTCCACAACATGCCGTCCTATGTATCCGGATGCACCTGTAACTAATATTCTCGACATTTCTTTACAATCTCCTTTTAACTAATACTTTTATTTATACTTTATTACTTTTTTCACTCAATGCATATACTTTATTGATCACATATGCAATAGGCCTCGGCCAAAGCGTAGACAAGATTTCCAGATCTTCTTTCTGTCTAATATTCTCGCTTAAATTTAAGGTAGTTGCTGACTCTGCATATATCCTATGTGCAAGCAGTTTCGTTGGGATATAAACAAAGGCTCCATCTCTATTCGCTAAATCAACCCACGTTTTATAATCACAGCTATTTTTGTATTTCGTATCAAATATAGTATCCCCCAGCTGTTCTTTCACAAATGTGACAGACGGACAACATATCGCATCCCCAAAGCCCAGAAGTCTCTTGCGAAGCCATTTTGAACTCTGCAGTCTCTTTTTGGACAAAGGATAATTCATAACACGCTTGATATTAAGCAGAAGATTCTTACTTTCTTTTTTTCCTTTTTTTAACTCATAGTAATCAGTAAAGCTCAGAAGTGGGTTTTTAGCTCTATTTAATGCATGTAAAGTCTCTTTCAAAAAATCTTTAGAATACAGATCATCTTGATGCACCAGCGTCACCAATTTAGTATCTGCATGATCGTAGCCATAATTCCAGTCATCACCTGCTAGATGAGGTGCCGGATTTATCACAAAAGGAATATTATATTTATCACATATATTCTTTATATGATCGTTCGGCGTAGACGTAGATAGCATAATTTTGCTTTTTACAGACTGTTTCAGTAAAGTAGAAACTGTATTCTCTAAATAAGGATTTTCTTTATATGCACATATAACAAATGTGTGATCTTTTTCTGTATATTTCATAAATCCCTCTCTATTTTTAATTACTTATTTATCTTTCTTCTCCAAAATCATTTTTCTCGTAATAAAATTGTACACCATCACCACCGCTGTAGCCCCTATCTTGGATATCATATAGAAGATTCCCAGTATGTCCACACAGAACCACATCAGTGCCTGATTGATTCCCAGTCCGATCACACTGAGCACTACAAAGATGATGAACTCCTTGATCCGGTTTCCCTTCTCAGTCTCAAACACATATGTCAGGCTCAAGACATAATTGGCGATCACAGACACAGTAAAGGATATCCCTGATGACAGGAGATAATGCACGCTGGCAACTTCCGTCAGGAAAACCATGATGCCGTAATCAATAAAAAAGCACAGGAAACCTACAAGGCCAAATTTTATGATCTGCGCCAGCAACTTCTTCATTACACCACTCTCTTCTGATAATGTCCCTGGCTGATCAGTTCCTTGATAGAACTCACAACCGTCTCTTTATCTTCCTTGTATGTAACTCCGAACCATTTGTCCTTGGACTGCAGCACCTTTACATCCACCTTTTTAGCTTTCAGGAGATCCCCGATAATTGTAGGCAAAAGATACTCTGCCTTGAAATCCTCCGCTGCTGTTTTCTCTAGGAAATCAGCAAAGCCAGTTTCCAAAATCCCAAAAAATCCAGGAGTCAGGCCCCACATATTCATGGAGACCTCAGATTCAACATCTATATCTTCTCTTCCGTCTGCCGTCTCAACGGCAGCGCCGTCTTCTGTTTTGACTATATTGTGCGTTTCCACGATGTCTGTGAGCATATGATCTTCATCCACTTTACATATTCCTCTGGTCACACCGCCGTTGTCGCTGAGCGTATTTTTCAGGACAAAGCCCACCATGCACAACGGAAGCTTATCAGACTCTGGGCCTTCTTTCATCTTCTGCAGATAGTCATACGCTTCTTTATACGCTTCTTTCCCATAATAATCATCAGCATTGATGACAAGGAAGGGCTCATGTACCAGATCTTTGCAGCACAGGATAGCCTGTCCAGTCCCCCAGGGCTTTGTTCTTCCCTGGAATTTTTCCTTATATTTCTCCGGTATATCATCCAGCTCCTGAAAGGCGTAGGCCGTCTCCATCTGCTTTTCAATGCGTTCCCCAATGATTTCCCTGAAATCCTTCTCCAGATCCTTCCGAATCACAAACACAACTTTGTCAAATCCCGCTTCCAGCGCATCATATATGGAGTAATCCATAATAATTTCCCCATTCGGCCCTACTGGCTCCAGCTGTTTAATCCCACCGCCAAAGCGGCTTCCTATTCCGGCGGCCATAATGACCAGAGTAGCTTTTCCCATGGCATACTTCTCCTTATAATCTAAACTTGTAGTATTATAACGCATAACACGTTGCTTTTCAAGAGAACAGCAACTATACATGAGACATATTGTGTATGAAAACAGACATGAGCAGAACCTCATTCTATTCTGTCATGTCTGTCATCTACCAATATTTTTCTTACTCTCCCAGCCCGTCCTCAATCGCCTTCACCATGGCCGCCAGGGCCTCCTCCTCGTCAGAGCCCTCGCAGATGAGCTCGATCTCATCGCCTTTCTTGATGCAGGCGCCCAGGACACTGAGCACGCTCTTGGCGTTGGCTGTGGTGGTGTCATGCTGAAAGGTGACCTTGCAGTCAAACTGTACTGCCGTGTTGCAGAAGATGCCCGCCGGGCGAAGATGCAGCCCCGTCGGATTGTTGATGACCACCTTTTTACTTACCATAATACTTTAACCTCCTGATGATTCATTATCTGTATCTTCTTCGGCACTATTACTGTTGTTATCTGCCGCTGTCGTCCTCTGTTCCAGTGTGACCTTAACTGTCACGGATGTCTCCACCGAGCAGTCGGAGGCGTCCGATGGCAGTGTGATGGTCACAGGCACCTCGTACTCGCCCGCCTTTGTGCAGCTCTTCAGGTCAATGCTCACCGACAGGTCGCCAAGCTCCAGGCTGTCCAGCTGGGCCTGCGGGCCGCCAATGTGAACCTCCAGATCATCTCCGCTTCCATAGCCCGAGATGGTCAGGTCATCATCCAGATTATTGACAGTGATGGAGCCCACCGGGATGTCAAAGCTCTTCGTGCCCTCCTTTGCCACCCGGGCGGTCACAAGGATATTGTTGCCATTCTCATCCACCAGCCTTGTTCCCTCCGGAAGATAGGGAGTAATATCCACGGTCTTCTCTGTTCTCTGGGAGATGGAGGTGATGTCGATGGCGTCCGCAGGTATGCGGATCTCCTTCAGGGCCTCAAGCACATCCTCCTCTCCAGCCAGCTGGATCTCCTCCGGCGTCCAGCTGACCTCGGAGATGATGTAGCCGTCCGCCGCCGTGACACCCGAAGTGTCTACCGTCACCGGAATGCGGGCTGTGTGGTAGAGAGTCACGTTGACCTTTACGCCCGTGGTTCCCAGGTTGTTGGCCAGCTGCTCCGCGCTGATCTCATTGTTGTCCGCATCGTAATAGGTCAGCGTGGCGTCAATGGAGGAATCGGACGAAAGGCCGGACACATTCACCTCCGCCACCACCTTGCTGATCTGATCAATAACGGACTCCGGTCCGTTGACTGTGACTCGCTCCGGGTCTGCCTGCACAGTGCCCAGCACATAGCCATCCCGCACAGTGCCCGTCGTGGTCACTGTAATAGGAAATGTATCGCTCTTATTCTGCTCGATCTTCACCTGCACATTTCTCGGGCTTGCGGTAGCAGACTCGAACTCATAGCCCGGAATCGTAATCTCTATGGGAATCTGAGATTCCAGATACAGCTCCCGCATGTCTGCGGTGGCCACAATGTTCTCCGCACTGATCTTCTCCAAAACAGACCTCGTGGCGGAGACGCTCACGCTGACGGTGTCTGTACCGTCCAGCACCTGATAGGATCTCTGATCCTGGGTCACCACCTCCGAGTGTTCAATGGTGACAGGGATATTCTCAAAGGTTTTGGAGCCCACAGGATCATCTATGTTCACCACAAGCAGCCACAGCATAAAAGCAAAGATAAACGCAAGGAGCTTCAGGCCAATATTATTTGTCAGACTTTTTTTCATGGATCAGCCTTCCTTTCCATTTTGCTAATATGCCGTGTGATTCGCTCCGCTTGTTCTGGATGTCCTCCAGATATTCCCTGAGCTTTTCCCTGGATATATTCCGGTCCAGCACTCCTCCCTGCGCTACGGATACATATCCTGTCTCCTCGGACACCACAATGACAAGGGCGTCGCTGACCTCGCTGAGGCCCACCGCAGCTCTGTGCCTCGTGCCCAACTCCTTGCTCAGTCCCATATTGTCAGACAGAGGGAGATAGCAGGTGGCGGAGACAATCCGGTCGTTCCGGATGATGATAGCACCGTCATGGAGGGGTGTGTTGTGTTCAAATATATTGATAAGCACCTGGCTGGACACGATACAGTCCAGCTGGATGCCTGTGCTTTCGTACTCAGTCAGCTTGATGGCCTGCTCCACAACGATGAGGGCACCGGTCTTTGCCTTCCCCATAATATAGGAAGCATCGATAATGCCATCGATGGTCTCCTCGCTGAAGCGACCCTTATCCCTTGAGCTGTCAAAGGGCATCACGGCGCTGATATATTTTCTCTCTCCCAACTTCTCCAGAGCGCGCCGCAGCTCCGGCTGGAAGACCACGATCAGAGCCGTGGCAAGAACCGTCAGAGAGTTTCTGGCGATCCACAGTATGGTGTGCATCTGGAAAAGAAACGCCACAAAAATGAACACACCAAGGACAAGGATGCCCTTGAGCAGCATCCAGGCCTTCGTGTTCTTGATCCATATCATGATCTGGTATACCAGAAATGCGATGATCAGTATCTCGACGATATCTGTCAGATGCATTTCCGGAAAATAGGCATTTCGTATATATCTCTCAAAGAATTGCGTAATTCTCGCTTCCATGCGTTCACTTCCCGTCTTTAATCATTCCGCTCCTCTTCGTCCAAATGGAGCTCCTTCTGGAGGCTTCTTGTGAGAAGGAGCTGATCCATATTGCCGGTGATCTGGCTCTCCTTTTTACGGGGAGAGCGGGGCTTGCCGGCAGCTTTTCTCTTCCCGGGCTTCTTCTCCCCCTCTTTTCTGGCCTCTCCGTCCTCCGCGCTCTTTCTGCGGATCTCGTCGGTATTGATGATCTCCGTCTCCTGGTTCTCTGTCCGCCTGTTGATGCGCTTCACTGTCTTCTCCGGAGCAGCCACAACGATCTTCGGCACTGCCTTCACGTAGTAATAATATTCATCATCCTCATACTGGACACTCTCTGTCCGTGAATAGTCCACAGCAAAGAACAGGAGCTCCAGGATCAGCCCTACGATCACAGCAGCCACATTCCCCAGGATCAGCTCCGGATAGGAAATCTTCACATCCAGCGCCGCGCTGCCCGCTGCCATGATGACGATGCTGACAACAGCCCCCGCCGCGGACGCACTCTTCCAGGCGTGGCTGATAGCCATCCTGCGCACCTGGTACACCAGGAACAGGACGATGACAAAGGCGATGATCGTGATGATCATCTCTTTATTCTGGAACACCTGCTGCAGGTAGGTCATGAGCTGGCTGATCATGGCCGTTGCCCCGCCGCTCTCCAGAGCGGACGCGGATGTCTTCACATAATCGATCATATAGTACACAATGGTTCCGCAGATGATAGCCACCACACTGGAGGGAGCGCCCACCAGCCCGAAGGCCACGGGAATCACGTAGGGGATGTGGAACAGGAAGGCCAGCGGCGTCAGAAGGATGACCAGCGCTGTCTTAGGGCTGAACCGCACGTAGAACACAAACATGATCACAAACACCGCCGCCGTCACAGCCATAATGCCCAGGGACACTGCCGCCATCTGCACAAGGATCAGGACGGCCGCCGCCAGCACGGTGACGATCATCGGGAGAAAGGCACAGATGACCGCCAGTCCCAGCGTGATCAGGGGATTAGACAGAAGGCTCATGAAGCCGAGATCGTGATTGATCATATAGAACGCGGCCAGGGCCAGGATAAACTGGACTCCCTTGTCTATGAATTTTGAATACTTTGCGTACACCTGCTGGAGCTGGCCTTTTATGACATATAAATTATCCATCGTTATTTATTCTCCTTTTCGTACATTTTCATCAACTGTAGTAAGCCGTGGTTATATCTCTTCATCCTCATTCTCGCGTCTCTGTGTTTTCTGTTGGCGATCCTGCTGGTGATGATAAATGTAATGATCAGGAGGGCCAGATAACCAAGGATGATCACCGCCACCAGCATGAAGATCAGAGCCAGCGTCAGCTTCTCCATCCAGCCGTTCATGCCCCAGGCAAGGATCAGGAGCATGGCGCACACATACCCGACCGTGGTCCAGATAAATGTGGCGATCATCTTCATACTCACGTAATCTTTTTTATAATAAGCGCTGATCTTCATATCCTCCCTGCCCTCATTCTGCTCATAGAGGGCCAGTCTGGTCATCAGCCTGACTTTTCGTTTATCTAACATAAAGCACCTCGAAGTGTATAGTTTCTGGTTTTAATCATTATTTTCAGTATAACAAATATCAGTACCCTTGTCCAATACTTATAGTTAAAAAGTAAACTTTTTCAGCCCCCGCCTTTTTCAGCGTCCGGGCGGCGCTGTCCAGGGTACTCCCGGTGGTATATATGTCATCTACAAGGAGCACTCTCCGGCCCGCCAGAGTCCCCCCTGTCCAAGAAAAGATTCCCCGCACATTTTCCCGCCTGGCGGCGGGGTCCAGGCTCTTCTGCGGAATTGTGTCCCGCCTCCTCACCAGGTGGACGCTGTCCAGGGGGATCCGCAGCCTCCCGGAAAGCCTCTCTGCCAGGATTTCCGCCTGGTTAAAGCCCCGCATCCGCCTCTTCCTTCTTCCCAGGGGAATGGGGATGATGAGGGAAATGTGTTTTTTTCTCACATAGCCTCCATAGGCCCGGGCCATCTCGGAGGCATAGAACCCGGCGTAAATGCGGCGGTTGTGGAATTTAAACTGATAGACGGACCAGGCCGCCCCTCCCCGGTGGAGCCACAGCGCCCGTCCCTCATCAAAGTAGTGGCGGGTGTGGCTGCAGTCGTGGCAGTACTCCGCCTGCTCGCTGCTGATGGGCTTCCCGCACTTCTTGCAGATGGGCTCCCTTATAGGGCGGACGGCCTCCCTGCAGTCCGGGCACACCCGCTCCTTCGTCACCCTGCCGCACAGGGGACAGGTGTTGGGGTACAGAAGGCGCAGCAGGGCCTCCGCCGCCCTTTTCGCCGATTTTCCAGTGTCCTGTCCTATCTGCGTCTTTCTGCTGATTTTCAGCTTTCTTTTCATTTATATGCTGTCTTGGCAAAACTCCCGTATTCTCTCATCCAGACTTGTGTTCCTGTCCTGCTGGCTGTCATTCTCTATCATACTCTGAAAGACAGTCTCGCTTCCCACAATGGTCACGCATTTTCTGGCCCTCGTCACTGCCGTGTACAGCAGGTTCCTGTTGTACAGCTGCCTGGGGCCGGAGAGAAGAGGGATGACCGCCGCAGGGTACTCGCTTCCCTGGGATTTATGTATGGTGATGGCGTAGGCCAGCTCCAGCTCGTCCAACAGCTGGAAGGGATAGGTGACAACTCTGTGCTCATCGTACTCCACAGACAGAGTCTCCTCGTAGGTGTTTATGGCCTTCACGATCCCCATGTCTCCGTTGAAGATGCCCACTCCCTTGTCGACAGTCATGCCGTATTTTGTGGAAATCTCCCATTCGAGCTGATAATTGTTCCGGATCTGCATGACCTTGTCCCCCACCCGGAATTTCTTTTCCCCGTACTCCTTCTCCGCCTTGGACGGATCCGGAGGATTCAGGTATTCCTGCAGGATCCGGTTCAGCCGCTCCACACCCAGCAGTCCCTTTCGCATGGGGGTGAGCACCTGGATGTCGTAGGTGGTGGCCCCCACGTATTTGGGAAGCTTTTTCTGGATCAGAGCGAGGGTTACGCTGATGATGGTGTTGGCGTCCTGGCGCTTGAGGAAAAAGAAATCCCGGCTCTTGTTGTCCAGCACTACCGGCTCTCCCCGGTTGATCCTGTGGGCATTTACCACGATATCGCTCTCCCCCGCCTGCCGGAAGATGCGGGTCAGCTCCACCACAGCAAAGGCCCGCGAGGCGATCATGTCCTTCAGCACGCTGCCCGGCCCGACGGATGGGAGCTGGTTCACGTCCCCCACCAGGATCAGCCTGGTACCCGGGCAAATGGCGCAAAGGAGAGCGTGCATGAGGGGCAGATCCACCATGGACACCTCGTCAATGATGATGACGTCCGCCTCCAGAGGATTTTCCATATTTCTCTGGAAACCGGTGCCAGTCCCCTCTTCCTCCGGATTCCCGTTCACCTCCAGCAGCCGGTGGATGGTCTGAGCATCCCAGCCGGTGGCCTCTGTCATCCTCTTGGCCGCCCGCCCTGTGGGAGCCGCCAGCCGGATGTCCAACTGTTCGCTGTCAAAATACCGGATCATGGCGTTGATGGTGGTGGTCTTTCCGGTTCCCGGTCCTCCGGTGAGGATCATAACGCCTCTTCCCACTGCCTCCTCCACCGCCTGGCGCTGCCTCTCGTCCAGGGGCATGTCCATGTGCTTCTGAGTGGCAGCCAGCCTTCTTCGCACATCGTCTCTGTCCACCTTTGCGGCAATGTTCAGGTCGTGGAGCATTTTCGCCGTGTTCAGCTCCATGTAATAGTAGTTGGACGCGTAGACCCTTTTTCCGTCCTCTCCTTCCTTGAGGACCACCTTTCTCTCCATGGCAAGGTCCATGAGATATTTTTCAATGTGCCGGATCTCCACTCCCAGCAGATTCCCTGTCCTTCGAAGGAGCGACTCCTCCAGAAGATAAATATGCCCCTCTCCCACACTCTGGATGAGGGTGTAGAAAATGCCGCTCCGTATCCGGTAGTCGGAGTCGGCTTGAATGCCGATCCTCCGGGCAATCTCGTCCGCTGTCTTAAATCCCACCCCGCTGATGTCATCCGCCATCTGGTAGGGATTTTCCTCCATAACCTGGTACATCCTGTTCCCGTAGTAGTCGTAGATCTTTGCAGCCAGGGTAGTGCTGATGCCATATTTCTGCAGGTAAATCATAGCCCGCCGCACATCCTTCTTCTCCTCGATCTGCTCCCCGATCTCCCGGGCCTTCCGTTCGCTGATCCCCTTGATCTCCGCCAGCCTCTCCGGCTCCTCCTCGATGATGCGGAAGGTGTCCTCCTTAAACCGGCGGACAATGCGCCCTGCCAGGGCTGCTCCCAGGCCCTTGATAGCCCCCGAGCCCAGATATCGCTCTATGGAGACAAGATCCTCCGGCTCGCATACCTCCGAAGTCTGGACCTGGAGCTGCACGCCGTAGAGGGAGTGGGTCACGTACTCCCCTGTCAGCTTTAGCAGCTCTCCCTCGCTGATATAGTGAAAGGTCCCCACACAGGTCAGCTCCCCGTCCTCGTTATTCAGATTAAACACTGTGTAGCCGTTGTCTTTATTGCGAAATACAATGTGCTCCACATAGCCTTTTACTTCTTCCATGTAAGATCTATCCTCTTTGCAATGTAAAATTGCCGCCGGAAATCATTCCGACGGCAGACTGTCTCTAAATTTCTTTCCGGCTGCTCATGAACTCCACAAACTGTCCCGTTCCGATGGCAACCACCTTCATAGGATCCTCGGCTGTCATTGTGTTGATACCTGTCCGCTCCTCAATGAGCTCCTCCAGGCCACGCAACATGGCGCCGCCGCCGGTGAGCACGATTCCACGATCCAGGATATCCGCGGAAAGCTCCGGAGGTGTCCTCTCCAGAACGCCGATCACAGCCTCCACGATCTGGCTGGTGGTCTCCCTGAGCGCCTCCTCCGTCTCGGAGGATGTGACTGTGACTGTCTTCGGAAGTCCGGTCACAAGGTTGCGCCCCCGCACCTCCATGGACTCCTCCTCCACAAGGGGGTAGGTGGTGCCGATCTTGATCTTGATGTCCTCCGCTGTCCTCTCTCCGATAAGCAGATTGTGCTTCTTTCTCATATAGCGGACAATGGCCTCGTCAAAGTCATCTCCCGCGATCTTGATGGACGTGTTAACCACTGTCCCTCCAAGGGAGATCACCGCTATATCCGATGTACCGCCGCCGATATCCACGATCATATTCCCGCAGGGCTTGGAGATGTCAATGCCTGCTCCGATAGCCGCCGCCACAGGCTCCTCGATGAGCAGCACCTCCCTGGCGCCGGCCGCGTAGGTGGCCTCCTCCACGGCCTTCCTCTCCACCTCCGTCACACCGCTTGGAACGCAGATGCTGATCCTCGGCTTCTTGAAGGTGCGCCGGCCCATGGCCTTCTGCACGAAATATTTGATCATCTTCTCTGTCACTGTATAGTCAGAAATGACACCCTGGCGCAGAGGGCGCACGGCCACAATATTCCCAGGGGTCCTTCCCAGCATGAGCCTCGCCTCCTCGCCGATGGCCTTGATGGCGTTGGTGTCCCGGTCAAAGGCCACCACAGAGGGCTCCTTTAAAATGACGCCCTTCCCTTTGATGTACACAAGGACGCTTGCTGTACCCAAATCAATTCCGATATCTACTGACATGCGCAATGTCTCCTTTCACATGAGCTGTTTATGTCATTTATATAATTTGTCATCTTTCGTCAGATTTACCGTATTTTCGCGGATTACACATGCTCCTGCATGCACATAACATTATAATAAACTTTCCTGAAAATGGAAAGTATTTTTTCTTAAAACTTTCTTATGCCCTTCCTATGGCTCCGCCTGCGGCGCCGCCGTGACAGGCCGCCTGGACGGGGCCGGCTATTTTCTCAGCATCATGTCAATGTATTTTCCTGTGTAGGAGGCAGGGTTTGCCGCGATCTCCTCCGGCGTCCCGCAGGCCACCACCGTGCCGCCCCGGTCTCCCCCCTCAGGGCCGATGTCAATGATGTAGTCCGCGGTCTTGATCACGTCCAGATTGTGCTCAATGACAAGGACCGTGTTCCCGTCGGAGGCAAGTCTGCGCAGGATCTCTGTCAGCTTGTGCACATCGGCAAAATGAAGCCCTGTGGTTGGCTCGTCCAGGATGTAAATGGTCTTCCCTGTACTCCTCTTGCTCAGCTCTGTGGCCAGCTTGATCCGCTGGGCCTCCCCGCCGGAGAGGGTGGTGGAGGGCTGTCCCAGCCGGATATAGGACAGTCCCACATCGTAGAGTGTCTCCATCTTCCTGCGGATGCTGGGCACCGGCTCAAAGAACTCCAGCGCCTCCTCCACTGTCATATTCAGCACATCATAGATATTCTTTCCCTTGTAGCGGACCTCCAGGGTCTCCCTGTTATAGCGCTTCCCGCCGCAGACCTCGCAGGGCACGTACACGTCCGGCAGGAAATGCATCTCGATCTTCAGGATACCGTCGCCGCTGCAGGCCTCGCACCGGCCGCCCTTCACGTTGAAGCTGAACCGGCCCTTCTTGTAGCCCCGGGCCTTGGCGTCCGGGGTGGCCGCAAAGAGGTCTCGGATCAGGTCAAACACGCCTGTGTAGGTGGCCGGATTGGATCTGGGCGTGCGCCCGATGGGGGACTGGTCGATATCGATCACCTTGTCCAGCTGCTCCATCCCCAGGATATCCCTGTGCTTTCCCGGAATCGTCCTGGCCCGGTTCAGCTCTCTTGCCAGCCGCTTGTACACGATCTCATTGACAAGGGAGCTCTTGCCGGAGCCGGACACACCGGTAACGCAGGTCATGACTCCAAGAGGGATGTCCACATCTATATTTTTCAGGTTGTTCTCCTGGGCTCCCACTACCTTGATCCATCCGGTAGGCTTCTTTCTCTCCGCGGGAACCGGAATTTTCATTCTACCACTTAAATATGCACCGGTAATGGAGTTTTTATTCTTCATAATCTCCTTTGCCGTGCCCTGGGCCACCACTTCGCCGCCGTGCTCCCCTGCACCGGGACCGATATCCACGATATGGTCTGCTTCCCGCATAGTGTCCTCGTCGTGCTCCACCACAATGACGGAATTGCCCAGGTCCCGCAGGTGCTTCAGGGTACCGAGCAGCTTGTCGTTATCCCTCTGGTGGAGCCCGATGCTGGGCTCGTCCAGGATGTAGGCCACGCCCACCAGCCCGGAGCCGATCTGAGTGGCCAGGCGGATTCTCTGGGCCTCCCCACCGGAGAGGGAGCCGGTGGCTCTTGCCAGAGTCAGGTAGTCCAGCCCCACATCCATGAGGAACTGGATCCTTGCCCGGATTTCCTTCAAAATCTGCCCGCCGATCAGCGTCTGCTGGTGTGTCAGCTCCAGGTTTTGCAGGAATTCTTGCAGCTTTTCCACAGAGAGGGCCGTGATCTGGGCTATATTCATATCTCCCACTGTCACCGCCAGGGAGGACTTCTTCAGCCTCTGTCCCCCGCACTCGTGACAGGGGGTGATGCGCATAAAGGTCTCATACTCCGCTTTGGTCGTCTCAGAGCCAGTCTCCCGGTATCTGCGCTCCACACTCTTGATCAGCCCCTCAAAGGCCACATCGTAAATTCCCTCTCCTCTCTGGCCGCGATAGTGCACCTTCACCTCTTTGCCGCCTGTCCCGTAAATCAGGATGTCGTGGATTTTCTTCGGATAGTCCTTAAAGGGCGTGCTCAGGGAAAATTTGTACTCCTTAGCCAGCGCCTCCAGGATGGCCCTTGTGTAGCTTCCCTTGTCCGTGCAGGACTGCCATCCCAGCACCACAATAGCTCCCTCGTCGATGCTCAGAGATTTGTCGGGAATCATCAGATCCTCGTCAAACTCCATCTTGTAGCCCAATCCGTAGCACTCCGGGCAGGCCCCAAAGGGGTTGTTGAAAGAAAAGCTCCTGGGCTCGATCTCGTCAATGCTGATACCGCAGTCAGGGCAGGCAAAGCTCTGGCTGAAATTCATGGGCTCCCCGCCGATCACATCCACCAAGAGAAGTCCCTCCGCCAGGTGGAGCACACTCTCCACAGAGTCTGTCAGGCGCTGCTCGATGCCCGGCTTTACCACAAGACGGTCCACAATGATCTCAATATTGTGTTTGATGTTCTTGTCCAGCGTGATCTCCTCTGAGAGCTCGTACATATTCCCGTCCACCCGGACGCGCACGTAGCCACTCCTCTTTGCCCGCTCAAACATCTTGGCGTGGGTTCCCTTGCGCCCCCGCACCACCGGGGCCAGGAGCTGGATCTTCGTCCGCTCCGGGAGTGCCATGATCTGATCCACCATCTGGTCCACTGTCTGCTTCCGGATCTCCCGGCCGCATCTGGGGCAGTGGGGAATTCCAATCCTGGCGTAGAGGAGACGGAAATAATCGTAGATCTCCGTCACCGTACCCACCGTGGACCTGGGGTTCCGGTTAGTGGATTTCTGGTCAATGGAGATGGCCGGGGGAAGTCCCTCGATGCTCTCCACGTTGGGCTTTTCCATCTGTCCCAGGAACTGCCTCGCGTAGGAGGACAGAGACTCCATATACCTTCTCTGCCCCTCCGCGTAGATGGTGTCAAAGGCCAGGGATGATTTTCCCGAGCCGGACAGGCCAGTCAGGACCACCAGCTCGTCTCTGGGGATGTCCAGGTCTATATTTTTCAGATTGTGCTCATTGGCCCCTCTGATCTTAATGTATTTTGTGCCGCTTTTTGCTGCCATATTTCTTTGTCTCCTTATCTTATGCTCTGCCGACAGGGCGCATTTTATGCATGCTTTTAATCCGCGTCTATATCCTGCAGCTGCTTTTTCAGCTCTGTCATCTTGTCACGCAGCTTGGCCGCGGCCTCGAAGTTCAGGTCTGCCGCCGCTCTGCGCATCTGCTTTTCCAGCTCTTTGATCAGCTTTTCCAGCTCTTTCCTGCTCATGGACTCGGGATCCTTCTCCATCCGCATCTCCTCCGCAGCCACCTTCTTCGAAATGCTGATCAGATCCCGGACGGACTTTTTGATCGTGGTGGGCGTAATACCGTGCTCTTCATTGTAGGCCATCTGGATTTCCCTCCTTCTCTGGGTCTCGTCCATAGCCTGCCGCATGGAGTCTGTGATGGTGTCCGCATACATGATGACATGGCCCTCCGCATTTCTAGCCGCCCGCCCGATGGTCTGTATCAGGGACGTCTCAGACCGGAGGAAGCCCTCCTTGTCCGCATCCAGGATGGCCACCAGGGTGATCTCCGGTATATCCAGGCCCTCACGCAACAGGTTGATGCCCACCAGCACGTCAAAGACGTCCAGACGCATATCCCGGACGATCTCCGTCCTCTCCAGCGTGTCGATGTCCGAGTGGAGATACCGCACCCGTATACCCAGCTCCTTCATGTAGTCTGTCAGATCCTCCGCCATCCGCTTAGTCAGGGTGGTGATCAGAATCTTGTTCTTCTTCTCAATCTCTTTTTTGACCTCAGCCACCAGGTCGTCGATCTGGCCCTCCACAGGGCGCACTTCCACCTCCGGATCCAGAAGGCCGGTAGGCCGGATCACCTGCTCCGCCCGCAGGAGCTCATGCTCCGCCTCGTAGTCTCCCGGCGTGGCTGACACAAACATGATCTGGTCGATCCGCTCCTCAAATTCCTGGAAGCTTAGGGGCCTGTTGTCCAGCGCCGAGGGCAGGCGGAAGCCGTAGTCCACCAGAGTCCTCTTCCTGGACTGGTCCCCGTGGTACATGGCCCCGATCTGGGGAATCGTCTTGTGGGACTCGTCAATGATGATGAGGAAATCATCCTTAAAGAAGTCCATCAGCGTGTAGGGCGGCTGCCCCGGCGCAAGCCCGGACAGATGCCTTGAGTAGTTCTCAATGCCGGAGCAGAAGCCTGTCTCCTTGAGCATCTCTATGTCAAAGTTGGTCCTCTCAGCGATGCGCTGCGCCTCCAGCAGCTTGTCCTCGCTCTTGAAATACTGGACCCGCTCTTCCAGCTCCTTTTCAATGGCGTCCGCAGCCCGCCGGATCTGCTCCGCCGGCACCACGTAGTGGGAGGCAGGGAAGATAGCCACATGCTCCAGCTCTCCCTTGATCTCCCCTGTGAGCACATCAATCTGGGTGATCCTGTCGATCTCATCTCCGAAAAACTCCACCCGCACGGCCGTCTCAGCTTCGTTGGCCGGGATGATCTCCAGCACATCACCCCGCACCCGGAAGGTGCCTCTCTTGAAGTCGATCTCATTTCTCTCATATTGGATATCGATGAGCTGCCGCAGCACCTCGTCCCTGTCCTTCTCCATGCCCGGCCGCAGGGAGACCATCATCTTCTCAAAGTTCTGGGGCTCGCCCAAACCGTAGATGCAGGACACGCTGGCCACCACGATGACATCTCTTCTCTCCACCAGGGAGGCCGTGGCCGACAGCCGCAGCTTGTCGATCTCCTCGTTGATGGAGGAGTCCTTGGCGATGTAGGTGTCCGAGGAGGGGACGTAGGCCTCGGGCTGGTAGTAGTCGTAGTAGGAGACAAAGTACTCCACCGCATTGTTGGGGAAGAACTCCTTGAACTCGCCGTAGAGCTGTGCCGCCAGTGTCTTGTTGTGCGCAATGATCAGCGTTGGTTTATTCAGCTGCTGGATGACATTGGCCATCGTAAAGGTCTTACCGGAGCCGGTGACGCCAAGGAGTGTCTCGCACTGGTTGCCTTCTTTAAAGCCCCTGACCAGCTGCTCGATGGCCTGGGGCTGGTCGCCGGTGGGTTTGTATTCTGATACTAATTCAAAGTGATCCATGATAATATATCCTCTTTTTGCAATTCATTAAAGCTCTTTATTTACAATCCAATATCCTTTTCTATTCGAACCTTTACGTTCCAGAATGCCTTCACCCCTCAATTCCTTGACATCCGTTTGAATCTGCTTCCTGGTTAATTTCAATCTTTCTGTAAGTTGTGTTTGAGTCATCGTTGGATTTTCTTCCAAAAGCTTCAATATTATTTTCTTTCTCTCAACTCCTTTTTTCAGCTCCTTTTCGGCTCCTTTTTGGCTCTTTTTCGGCTCCTTTTTAGGCACATTCTGAAATTTTTCATGAATATAGAATCTTGAGATGAAATAACTTCTCGCTTCATCTGTTTCAAATTCCGGTTTTGGAGACCCATTTGCCTCCAAGGCGTCTAATATTTTCTTAAATCCGGTATTTCTTCCTTCTGTCAGATGCAATTCTTTCAGGAAATCACCGATCCTGCGGTTTCTATACCGACGATTGGATACATGAAATGACTTCAGCCCTTCCAGAGTCACAGAACGATCAGGTCCAGGAAAACTCACAATTTCTATCTTGTCATTTTCCACTCTCACTTCTATCGGTTCTCGTTCATCATAACCACGGTGATATACAGCATTAGAGAGCGCTTCTTCAATCGCTGCCAGTGGATAATTAAAAAACCGATCTGCTTCCGGCCTGTCAGAATGCTTTACGACTTTTTCCGTAATGATGGAATTCCTGATATACTGCAGCGCTTCTCTAAGCTGTTGATGAATTGGTCCTTTAAATGTCTGTTCTATAATATTGTTTCCTCCCAATCCCTCTGGAAATTGAACGACATCTATCTGGGTATACGGGAAGAACTTATCAGGTTCCATATTAAAAAACATCAATCCAACATTCTTCGGCTTTGTGTATTCCGGAAGATTACAGATTATGTTCATATCATTACATACTTCAATAAAGTCCCCTGTCTTCGACTTTTCATACAAAGAGCTTTTTACTTCTTTTAAATAGTTTTGAATAAGTGTAATGTTCAAATCTGAAATATCCGCCTGATGATTCACGCGATCATCGAAAGGTATCCGGTTAGCAAGATTAAATAAGTCTTTCTCTTCATCATCTGACGGTTCCACTGTATTCGACATTTTTCGGATATAATGAATACGCTCTTTATTATCTTTCGCCATTGTTTTAGGAGAAGAATAAGGTCTGCTGTCTCCTCCCGGACACCAAAGGACAATAAACTTCTTGTTCTGATAATCAACCACTTCCGCTATCGGCATATATGCTGGTCTTATCAATTTACATTTTGCTAAAATACTTTTTTGATAAAAATCTATTTTGTCTGTAGGAACTCCTTTAAGAGGGTAGACAGGACGTCCATTGTTTTCTTCCACTCCAATAACAATATAGCCTCCGCCCCAGTTATCAAGATCATTGGCAAAGGCACAGACTGTTTTTAGAGAAGCTTCGGCATCCCATGTTTCTTTGAATTCTATTCGCGCCCACTCAACAACATCGCCAGAAAGTAACGTTTTTATATTGGTAGGGATTGCCATTAAATCACTCCTTTTATAAAAATAGAATTAACTACTTTTAGATCTGCTTATACATTATAGTCACATTTCATCATCGCGCACAAATTGATATCCTTGAGGATTCTTTTCTCCGTTCATTACAATGCAATAAATTTGATTACCCCCAACCATATGTATCAAATGTTGCGATAAAAGATTCATAATTTTTTTATACCATATAGGCATCATTCTTTCATAATAATGAGGATCTGTTTGCGAACCATAAGGATTCGAAACATGCATTAAAGTACCACATTTATCATATATTTTTATTGCATCCTCTTTTGATAAAAAATCATCATTTATTGTTATCCATTCTTTTATATTTGTATCCACAGTTTTTACAGGTATTAGATAAAATTTAGGATTAAGTCTTTCTAAATCTCGAAAAATATATTTTGCATTCCAATTAGATGAGAACTTTGCACTATACTCTTCATAAAGCTCTTTTTCACATACCACATTTCTTGAAGATATAAATCTAACCACTTTTTCTCCATCATTAATCGTCCCCAGCAAAAAGTTCGCTTGATATACTTTACTGCGAATCTGCCTCACAAAAAGTCACAAAATCATTTTGTCCGCCTGGTATCAGCCAGTCCATTTAGCATCGTTCTATCCGCAAAATCCGGACGAAACAGCACGAAAAAAACACCAGATATACCACTTTCCCGCCCCCGGCATACCGGGAGACAAAGTACTATACGGCGTTGTTCAGAAAGAATTCCCTGAACTCGCCGTAGAACTGTGCCGCCAGAGTCTTATTGTGCCCAATGATCAGCGTCGGTTTATTTAATTTCGGCGATCACCTGAGACTGGTCGCTGATGGGTTTATTCTAATATGTCTTAAAAAACATTACGTATATACTTCCCCGACAATTCGTCTTTTCGGACATTATAGCAAATATAGTGATAAAAGTATATAGGAAGAGACGCAAAAAAAGTACAAATGTTCGATTATACATCTGTACTTTTTTCCATAGCTATATTATTATGTACTTCTCCTACTCTCCCGTATACCACACCGGGCGTCCGGCAATCTCTCCTCCCGCAGTGTAAAGGATCCCGTTTTCACTGTAATAATTCGGATTTCCGGCTTCCACTTCGATATACATCAGGTTCGGCAGGCTGTCAAATGCTCCCGGGGCAATGTACAGGATATTGGCGGGAATATAGATTTCCATGATCTGGCCGGTCACACCCGCAAGAGCTCCCGCCTCAATACCGGTACATGCGGAAACGCCCGGCAGCGCCAGAAGTCCATCCACAATGACACCCCCTGAAGTACAGGAAAGTATATGGCCCTCATCATCAGACACAAAGCCTTCCAGCTCACTCCAGCCCGCGTACAATTCCAGGACTGTCGTCCCCTCTTCCACCGCTTCAAAGGGCCTGGTACACGCCTCATCCAGATACCAGCCGTCAAACACCTTGCCAGGCCTCTGGGGAATATTCCAGTTCTCAGAGGAAACCGCATCCGCCTGCTCCGCGACAGTCGCCACAGCCGGACTGCCTCCGTTTCCATACAGGTGGATCGTCAGCATGGCCGGCAGGACTTCCTCCGGCTCTTCTGCCAGACTGCCCTCTGCCTGGTCACTCTCCACAGGGATCGCAGATACGGCAGAACCACTTCCTGCCGGGACATCTGAGGGGACAGCCTGAGTCCCTAAATTTTCCATATTCTCCTGCACTTTCTGATCCACGGCAGGTGCCGGGATGGGAGCCGGAACAGAAAAATCAAGGCTGTCAGAAACGGAAAATGCCAACGGAATCATTCCCTGTTTTTCGTCCTCTACAGCTTGATTCCGCACAAAACTACTCTCCGCGCTGTATCCACGTTCATCTGCTCTGGAGCTGCTCAGGCTTTCTGCCGCTGTCCACAGGCAGACACCAAATATAACAAGGACCAGCACCTTGCACAGCTTTTCCACTACTGCCTCTCTATCCTGCTCTCCGTCCCACATATATCCGGATAGTCTAATGATTTCATCCATAGCTTCCGCCTCCATTCAATTTTTCTCTATTAAAATTATAAAGGACAGACGCCGGAAGAGGAAGTGGCATACCGACACATTTGGATGAATTTTTTAAGAAAGACGCGGGACAGCCCCGCTGCCCCGCGTCTCCTGATCACATAATAAGATAATAGATCCTGTTTATTTTTCTGCTTTCTTCTGGATCAGCTCTTTCCCGGAGGTGTACACGATAGTGACTCCCAGGATCATGAGGAGGACAGCCACGATAAGCTGCAGTCCCTCCACCATGAAGACGCCTGTTCCATCCATAAACGCCCTGACAAGGGAGATAAATCTCTGCACAAGGGCTGTGAAGGTGACAACCAGCATGATCACAAAGGGCGGAACCAGGGTCCGCAGCTCTCTTCCTGTCACCTTCAGGAACACGCACAGGGTGATCAGCACAAGGGCGCTCAGGAGCTGGTTGGCGCTTCCGAACAGAGGCCAGATGTTGGAGTATCCAACCTGGGTCAGTATGTAGCCAAATACCAGTGTGATCAGGGTGGAGAAATATTTGTTGCAGAGAACTCTTCTCCATCCCTCCGCATGCTCCATGTCATCCACGCTGAACAGCTCCTGGAAGGACATACGCCCGATCCTGGCAACGGAGTCCAGTGTGGTAAAGGCGAGTGCGGACACGCACATGGTCATAAAGCTCTGAGCCACATATACCGGGATGCCGAACATTTCCAGGAATCCTGCCACGCCTGACGAGAAGATCTGGAATGGCGTCCCCACCGCCGCAGTTCCGTCGGCGCCGGCAGCCGCTCCGGCTACGCAGAGGGCAACAACTGCCAGAAGACTCTCCAGCACCATGGCGCCGTAGCCTACCTTCAGCATATCCTTCTCATTGGAAACTGTCTTGGAGGACGTGCCCGATGAAACAAGACTGTGAAATCCGGACACAGCGCCGCAGGCCACTGTCACGAACAGGATCGGGAACAGAGTGCCAAGGCTCTCGTTCTGGAAGCCTGTAAATGCCGGCAGGTTCATAGTCGGATGGGCAAACACAAGCCCCAGGACAGCGCCGGCGATCATGCCGATGAACATGAAGGTGGACATGTAATCCCTGGGCTGCATAACAAACCACATGGGCAGCACAGCCGCCAGGAAGATGTAGGCAAAGGCAATGTACACCCACATTTCTTTTCCCAGGATCACAGGGAAATTCATACCAAAGACAAAGGCCAGCACTGTGCACACCAGGCCGAACACGACCTCCTTCCAGCCGCTCAGCTTCAGCTTGTGCTGCAGCACGCCGAACACAACCGCGAACAGGATAAAGAACAGGGAAATACTTCCGGCCGCGCCGTTTACTGTGGCGTTCTCTGAGAGAGTCCGCACACCGTCCGTCACCACGTAGGCGTTAAAGGTATCTGCCACCATGTCCGCGAAGGCGGCGATGACGATCAGGCAGAACAGCCAGCAGAAGCCGAGGAACAGCTTGCGGCCTGTGCTTCCGATATATTTTTCAATCAGCAGTCCCATGGATTTCCCGTCGTTTTTCACGCTGGCGTAGAGGGCTCCGAAGTCTGTGACAGCCCCGAAGAAGATGCCCCCCAGGATGATCCACAGAAGCACCGGCAGCCAGCCGAAGGCGGCTGCCTGAATAGCGCCTGTCACAGGGCCCGCCCCCGCGATGGAGGAAAACTGGTGGGCAAATACAGTCCATCCGTCTGTAGGCACATAATCCTGCCCGTCATTGTGAACAACCGCAGGTGTCTTCGCCTTTGGGTCAATGCCCCACTTTTTCGCCAGCCAGCGCCCGTACAGGACATACGCCGCAAAAAGACACACGGCGGCGATCAATACAATTACCAATGTGTTCATTTCTCTTCTCTCCTTATAAGTGTAATAGATATATTTTCAAATCATAAAGAACCTCAATAAAAAATCGCCCTCCGACAGATCTCTTCTGTCAGAAGACGAAATATATTCCGCGTTACCACTTCTCTTACCGGTTTCCCGGTCACTCATTCCCGTCATCCGGCACACACCTGCCTCTCTTAGAGGGCAGTCCTGCCGGGCAAACAGGTTTCCTTCTATCGGTGGAAAGCCGGTCCGGGTTACTCTGTCTCCATTTCACCCTGACTGCTCGCAGGTGATGGCTTTCTGTGGCGTGCTGCCCCCTCGCACCAGCCGGGGGCTCTCTGAAAGCAGGGAGCCAGGGAAGGTCGTGTCCTGTTCTTCGCATCAGCTCTTTATAATTTACGTTTATTATAACTCTGTTTTTGGCATTGTCAATAAAAAAAACAGATTTTACTCTGTTTTTCCGTTTTTCACATATTTCCCTTTTGCGCTGCGGATTTTTTCTCCACTTTTCACAGAGGGCCGGATGAATGGACAAAGCTGTCCCTTTGCTTCCTTGTCGGGATATAGTATAATTTTAGGAAAAAATCAGGAAAAAGGAGCGACTGAAGCAAATGCTTTCTTTTACGACAGCAAATAAAAAAATCACTGTCTTCCCAAGCGCGGAGCCGAACCGCCCGATCATCTACCTGAACACCTTCGGGGAGGAGGCAGAGCAGGTTCTCCAGGTTCTGCGGGATGGAGCCGGGTCAGATTTCACACTGGCGGCAGTCAGCAGCCTGGACTGGAACCGGGATATGGTCCCCTGGGATATTCCGCCCATTTCGGCAAACAGCGCCCCCTGCATCGGAGGGGCGGATCATTATCTGAGGCTGCTGCTGGAAAGCATCCTTCCTAAAGCAGAGGAGGCAGTCAGAGGCACTCCCCCGTGGCGGGGACTTGCAGGCTATTCTCTCGCCGGACTGTTCGCAGTGTACGCCATTTACCAGACGGATGTATTCTCCCGCATTGCCAGCATCTCCGGCTCCCTTTGGTTTCCGGGGATCAGGGAATACATCTTTTCCCGCCAGCCGGTAAGATGGCCGGATCATATGTATTTTTCCCTGGGAGACAGGGAGCACAGAACCCGAAACAGCTCTATGAAATGCGTGCGGTCAAACACAGAGGAAATCGCCTCCTTCTACAAAGAGCAGGGGATTGATACCGTATTCCGGCTAAATCCCGGCAACCACTTCAAAAACGCCGCAGAGCGCAGCGCTGCCGGGATTGGGTGGATGCTGAGCAGATAGATAAGCAGTAAACGGATTTGCCAGGGACATGGTCTGTCATCTGGCGAGCAGAGCCACGGCCTCCACATGCACGGTTCCCGGAAAGAGATCAATGCATCCGGCCCGCTCCACATGGTAGCCTCTCCCCTGCAGCGTCTCCAGGTCTCTGGCCAGGCTGGTGGGCTTGCAGGCGATGTAGACCATCTTCTCCACGCCAAAGCCGATGATCTTCTCCAGGGCCTTCGGGTGCACACCGTCCCGGGGCGGATCCAGGACAATGAGATCCGGCACCTCCCCCAGCTCGTCGATGACCTTCAGCACGTCCCCTGCCCAGAAGGTGCAGTTCTCAAGACTGTTCAGCCGGGCGTTTTCCCGGGCCGCCTCCACTGCCTCCTCCACGATCTCCACGCCGGTCACCTTCTTTGCCACAGGCGCCAGAATCTGGGCGATGGTGCCTGTGCCACTGTATAGGTCAAAGATAACCTTGTCCTTTGTCTCCCCGATATAGCTTCTGGCGGTCTCGTACAGCACCTCCGCTCCCAGGGAGTTGGTCTGGAAGAAGGAGAAGGGAGTAATCTTGAAGCGCAGTCCCAGGATCTCCTCGTAGAAATAATCCTGGCCAAAGAGCAGCTCGGTTCCCTCGTCCTTCACCACATCGGCCAGGCTGTCATTGGAGGTGTGGAGGATGCCCGCAATATGCCCTTTCAGCCGTCCGCTCCTCTCCAGCTCCAGAAGGCGGTCCGCCCAGGGAGCCAGATCCGGGCTTGCCTGGGTGGTGGTCACCAGATCCACGAGGATCTGGCCGGTGCGGGCCGCCTTGCGCACGAGGAGATGGCGGAAATAGCCCTGGTGGCGCATGCGGTGATAGTAGGGAAGGCCGCTCTCCCGGGCAAAGGCGAGGGTAGCCTCAAGAACCGCGCGAAAATCCTCGTCCACGATCTGACATTCGTTTACGTTCACAATGTCGTGGAAGCTCCCCCTCCTGTGCATGCCTAGAGCCAGGGGGCCCTCCTTGTACTCATCCCCGAAGGTAAACTCCATCTTGTTCCGGTAGGCGTCTGTCCGCGGACTGGCCTTGATGCCGTCCCACTGGTAATCATGGCCTCCGCCCTTCTGTATGGCCTCGTCCAGGAGCCCCTTTACCTGGGACTCCTTGAGCCGCAGCTGCTCCTCATAGGGCAGGGTCTGATAGGCGCATCCCCCGCACTGCCCGAAATGGGGACAGGGGGATGGGATTTCCAGAGGCGAGGGCTCCAGCACCTCCAGCACTCTTCCTTCCGCCCGGCCCTTGCGCATTTTGTTGACAGAGACCCTGACCTTCTGTCCGGGAATGGCGTTCTTGACCACCACAGGGCGGTCCGCGCCCTCCGCCTTCACCACGCCCTTATTCGGGTAATCGATCCTCTCAACGGTTCCTTCCAGCATCTGTCCTTTTTTCATCTAATTCAAACTCCTCCTGTACTTCTCCCTTTGGCGTTTTCGCGCAGGCACGGCGGTCGCTCTCCGGGCGTATCGGGCAAAAAGAAAGACAGAACATTGGATTGTCCTGTCTCTTTCTTTTGCTCCGATCTTATACCTGATCATCTTCATTAAAGAAGTCATCGTCAAAATCGTCATCGAAATCTTCTTCGAAATCCTCCAGATAATCCGGGGTAAAGAAACAATATACCGCATATGCAATTGCCGCTACTGCCGCGATCGCTCCTACGATAGCCAGCACCCAGAGCACTGTCCTGCAGGTCTTGTCATCTTCATCTTTCTTGCGGATCAGTTCGTTCAGCTTTGAAGCCGCAATAATATCCTCTACCTTGCTCATACTTTCCACACATCCTTTCTTATGCTTGTCTTGCAAGTATAATTCGTTGGCATTATTATAACACCTTCCCGGGCATATTACTACTTATTTTTGCAGGAATTTTCAGATAAATCTGTCCTTCTTGACCGGAACATCCTATATTTTCTGCAATTTCGCAAATGCAGCAAACATCTTTTTTGTGCCTGCCTTGTCAAACTCCACTGTCACCTCATAGTCCCGGCCGCCCTCCACAATGGCAGTGACAAGTCCTTCCCCGAATTTCACGTGGCGCACCCGGTCTCCCACATCGTAGCCGGGGCCGTTCCCCCCCGCCACCTTAAACTGCTGCACCGGTCTGGGAGAGGAGAAAGCCTTTGTGTGAAAGGCCTGCTTTGCCTGCTGCCAGGAGGACTGTCTTGGAGTCTCTTCCTCCTTCTCCTCCTTTTCGAACTTCATTCCTGTGGAGAGGAGCTCCATGGGGATCTCCTTTAAAAAGCGGGACATCTTGTTGTACTGGGTCTCTCCCCTCACCATCCGCCTTCTGGCGCAGGTCAGGGTGAGCTGCTTCATAGCCCTTGTGATGCCCACATAACAGAGACGTCTCTCCTCCTCCAGCTCCTCCGGATTGTCGGAGGTGACGGTCATATAGCTGGGGAAAAGGCCGTCCTCCATGCCCGCCAGATAGACGTGGGGGAACTCCAGCCCCTTGGCGCTGTGGAGCGTCATGAGAACCACATAGTCGCTGTCCTCGTCCAGGCTGTCGATGTCCGCCACAAGGGCAACCTCCTCCAGAAATCCGCCCAGAGTGGGTGTCTCGCCCCGCTCATGGCAGCCTTCCTCATAGTCTGCCGCCTTGTTTTTCAGCTCGTCGATGTTCTCGATCCTGGCCTCCGCCTCAATCTCTCCCTCGGTCTTCAGCTCCTCTATGTATCCGGTTGTCTCGATAATGTCCTCCAGGAGCTCCAGGATGCTCATCCTGCCCGCCTCTTCCTTGAAATGCTCGATGAGGGCGGCGAAGGACTCCAGCCTGGAAAGTCCCCTGCCGATGCCCGGGATCAGATCCGCTCCCAGGACCGCCTCGTAAAAGCTGATCTCCCTCTGGAGGGCGTACTCCTGGACACGGTTCACGCTGGTGAGGCCGATGCCACGCTTGGGCACATTGATGATCCGGCGCACAGCCAGGTCATCCCTTCCATTGTCAATGGTCTTTAGATAGGCCAGCAGATCCTTGATCTCCCTTCTGGCATAGAAGTTGACGCCTCCCACCAGCTTGTAGGGGATGTTTGCCGACACCAGCTTCTCCTCAAAGAGACGGGACTGGGCGTTGGTCCGATAGAGGATGGCGTTGTCATTGTAGGAGCAGTCCCCGCTGTCCACATGGCCGCGGATGTCCCCCACAATATATTCCGCCTCGTCAAACCCGGTGTCAAACTGCCGGAACTCGATCTTCTCCCCCTGACCATTGTCCGTCCAGAGAGTCTTGTCCTTGCGCCCCCGGTTGTTGCGGATCACCGCGTTGGCTGCGTCCAGGATGGTGCTGGTGGAACGGTAATTCTGCTCCAGCTTGATGACCCTCGCGTCCTCGAACACGTTCTCAAAGTTCAGGATATTCCGGATGTCCGCCCCCCGGAATTTGTAGATGGACTGATCGTCGTCGCCCACCACGCACAGGTTTCTGTATTTTGCCGCCAAAGTGCTGACAAACTGGAACTGGACATTGTTCGTGTCCTGGTACTCGTCCACCATGATATAGCGGAACCGCTCCTGGTAGTAGTCCAGCACATCCGGCTGGGTCTTCAGAAGCTGCACTGCCTTCACAAGGAGATCGTCAAAATCAAGGGCGTTGTTGGCCTGCATCTGCTTCTCATACTCCTCGTACACAGTGGCGATTTTCTGCCGGGAGAAATCCCCCTCTGCCCGGAGCCGGAACTCCTTGGGCGAGATCATCTCGTTCTTGGCGGCGGAGATGGCGGCAAGAAGGTTTCTCTCCCGGTAGATCTTGGTGTCGATCTGGAGGTATTTGCAGATGTCCCTCATCAGCGTCTTCTGGTCGTCCGTGTCGTAGATGGTAAAGTTGGTGTCATAGCCCAGCCGGTCTATGTGTCTGCGCAGAATGCGCACGCAGGTGGAGTGGAAGGTGCTGACCCAGATGCTCTCCGAGCCAAAGCCCACGAGATTGTCCACCCTCTCACGCATCTCCCCGGCCGCCTTGTTGGTGAAGGTAATAGCCAGGATATTCCAGGGATTGACTCCCTTCTCCTCGATGAGATAGGCGATCCTGTGGGTCAGGACCCGGGTCTTCCCGGAGCCTGCGCCGGCCAGGATGAGAAGCGGGCCCTCCGTGTGGTATACAGCCTCCCGCTGCTGTTCGTTCAGTGTGTCATATATGCTCATGTTTACTCCTTTGGCTTTCGTGATACTCCCGTTTCTTTTTGTCCGTAACTGATATCATACCACAGTTTCCATGAGCTTTCCAGCTTCTTTTACTTCATCAGATCCCGCATACTCTTCAGGCTGATGACAAGGGTGGAGGTGTTGTGCAGCAGGGCGGAGGTGGTGGGCTGGATCACGCCGGCCACGCCCAGGCAGATGAGAGCTGTGTTGATCCCCACGATGGAATGATAGTTCTTCTGGATCCGCCTCATGAGCAGGCTGCTCAGCTGCTTCAGCGTGACGATCTCTCCCAGGTCCTGTCCTGCGATGGTGATGTCCGCGATCTCCCTGGCTATCTCAGCCCCGTCGCTGACGGCGATGCCTGCGTCCGCCGCGGAGAGGGCCGGCGAGTCGTTGATGCCGTCCCCGGTCATGACCACCCTGCGTCCCTTCCTTTTTTCCGCCTCCACAAAGCGGGCCTTGTCCTCCGGCAGCACCTCGGAATAGTACTCGTCCACGCCCACTCCCCTGGCGATGGCGGCGGCAGTCTTCTCGCTGTCCCCTGTCATCATGACGATCTTCGTAAATCCGGCCCTGCGCAGACCCCGGATCACCTCAGGCGCCTCCTCCCGCAGGGGATCCTCGATGCAGATTACCGCGGCCAGCACATTGTCAATGGCCAGGTAGAGGTGGGAGTACTCATCTGAGAGCTGCTGAAATCTCTCCTGGAACTCCGGGCGGATCCGACACTTCTCGTCCTCAAAGACAAAGTGATAGCTGCCGATGACCACCTTTTTGTCCTCTATGTAGGAGGAAATGCCGTGGGCCACAATGTAGTTCACCTTGGAGTGCATCTCCTCGTGGTCAAGCCCCTGCTTTCTGGCCGCATTCACCACCGCCTTTGCCATGGAGTGGGGGAAATGCTCCTCCAGGCAGGCGGCGATCCGCAGCATCTCCTGGGGCGGCCTCCCGTTGAAGGTCACAACCTCCTTCACCGTGGGCCTTGCCTTTGTCAGGGTGCCTGTCTTGTCAAACACAATGGTGTCCGCCTCTGCCACCGCCTCCATAAAACGGCCTCCCTTGACCGTGATGCCGTGGGCTCCCGCCTCCCGGATGGCGGACAGGACGGAGATGGGCATGGCCAGCTTCAGGGCGCAGGAGAAGTCCACCATGAGGACGGCCAGGGCCTTGGTGGCATTTCTCGTGACCAGCCAGGTGAGGATGGTCCCTGCCAGGGTGTAGGGCACAAGCCGGTCCGCCAGACCCTCCGCCTTGCTCTCAAGGCCGGATTTGAGCTTCTGGGAGTCCTCGATCATGGTTACGATCTTCTCAAATCTGGTGGAGCCGGAGGTCTGCTTCACCTGCACGGTCAGCTCCCCCTCCTCCAGCACAGTGCCCGCGTACACGTAGCCGTCCTTTTCCTTCTTTACAGGCAGGGACTCGCCGGTGAGGGACGCCTGGTTGACCATGGCCTCCCCGGAGGTGACAACGCCGTCAAAGGGGATCACATTTCCCATATGCACCACCACCTCGTCCCCGGCCCGGACGTCCGAGGCTGGGACCAGCATCTCCTGATCCCCTGTCTTCAGCCACACCTTCCGGATGTTCAGGGACATACTCCGGGCCAGGTCCCCCACCGACTTTTTGTGGGTCCACTCCTCCAGTATCTCGCCCACGCCCAGCAGATACATGACAGAGCCCGCCGTGTCAAAGTCCGCCCGCAGGATGGAGACTGTGATGGCCGCTGCGTCCAGCACCTCCACCTCCAGCCTTCCCCTGGTGAGGCTTTTCAGTCCCCTTGCCATGTACCGGACGGATTTGTAGCCCGTGTAGGCGGCCCGCACCGGAAAGGGGAGAAGCTTTTTCCCGAAATGGAACAGTGTCCTCCCGATCAGCTTTTCCCGGTAAGCCCTGTTCAGCTCTCTTCCAGAATTGTCCAGCACCTGCTCCGGCACCTGTACATACTCATATCTGAAGGTTCGCAGAGCCTGGAGAATGTCCTCTCTTTCCCCGCTGTAGCAGACCACGGCGTCCCCTGTCTGCTCGTAGACCTTTGCAGTGTCCACGCCGGGAAGTGTCTCCAGAAAGTAGAGAAGCGTGTCCGCCTCCCGGCAGGTCATTCCTTTTTGCTCCACATGCAGGCGGATCCGCCCTCTTATCTCATGTCTGATCCTGTATTTCAACTTTGATCCCTCCATTTTTCATAAGGAGAAGGCGGAGCCTTCTGTCGGTGTGGCTCCGCCTTCTCCTCTCTATTTCAGACCTTTCGTCCTGCGCTCTAATTTTTCTCAGACACAGCGTCTGCATCCTCCTGCACGCAGGCCGCGTCCTCTCTCTCCCGATCCTCGTTGATCTGCTTTGCCTCGGCCAGGATGTCCTCCGCGTTCTCCTGCACAGTGGTCACTGTGGTCATGACGCACTCCTTGGCTCTCAGAACAGCCGCTGTACACTTTGTGTATACATTTTTCGCATCCTTGCTTGACAGGAGCTTAACACCGGCTGTGCCAAACAGAACTCCTCCCGCGAAAATACCAAGACCTTTTCCGCATTTTAAACATTTAGAAATCTCGAACATGCTTCTGCCTCCTTATTTATGTTTATAACCAGTATAGAACAGCATGAGACAGCAAAATGCCATCATCCATGCCCAGAATTTGTGGGATTTCATCTTCATCACTCCCTTGCTTGCTCTCATATACTGAGTTGATATAAACTATGATAGTTTTCGCACATGCAGTTAGTCAATTCTAAGAAGTGTTACCGATAAATCTTATCATTTATCCGCATCCTCCGGCTCATAGACGATCCTTCTGCTGATCACACCGATCTCTTCCAGGGCATTTACCATCCTGTATACGGTGGCGATGCCGATGGAGTCGTCCTCCCTGGACGCCCGGTAGAAGATCTCCTTGCAGCTGGAGCACTTGTTCTCCAGAATGATATCCAAAAGCTCCATGCGCTGCTTTGTGATCCTGCAGCCATTGGCCTTCAGCTTGGCTATGATACGTTCCTTTTCTTTGTCCACGCCGTCTCCTCCCATTGCCGCGGCCCTCGGCTGCCGCAGCCAGCTATGCCTCTATGGAAATATAGTCCCCTTCCTTACGATATACCGGTCACATGATAGCCGGCTTTTTCCACCGCTTTTTTCAGTATTTCCTCGCTGACCTGCCTGTCTAAGGCAATTTTGGCCCTGCCCTTCACAGGATCCACCTCAGCTCTGACTCCGTCGATCCCGTTCAGAGCCTGCGTCACGGCCAGAGCACAGTGCTGGCAGTGCATCCCTGAGATCTTCAGAGTTTTTCTTCCGATCACAGGGCCGTCCAGCTTCTTCTTCGGGGCTCTGCCGCCGCTGGGGCAGCTCCCTCCGGCAGGGCATCCGACACACTTTACGCCGCTCCTTTTCGCCTTCACTATGTACGCGACCGCCGCCGCGACGATCGCCGCAATGATGATCAATGCAATGATATCTGCCATATTCTGTCCTCCTTCAATGCAAGCAGTGGACAAAGTGCGTCACTTCGTCCACTGCCACTTTCCCGGGCCCGTAGCCGTCTATGCGGTGTGCAGGCTGTATTCTGTCGCAAACTCCTGATCGGACTTGCGAATTCTCCATATGATGATGGCCGCGAACACCAGGATCGCGATGAGACCCGGAACAAAGGCTGTTCCAAGAGATCCCGTGGTGATGAGCGTTCCGATCTGGTACACCGCAAAGGCCACCGTGTAGCCTGTGGCCAGCTGGAGACAGATGCCGCCAAACAGCCACTTGCCGCTCTTCATCTCCGAGTTCATAGCTCCCAGAGCCGCGAAGCAGGGCGGTGTATAGAGGTTGAACATCAGATAGGCCAGGGCTGCCACCTTGGTCAGTCCCATGATGGTCGCCACTTCGTTTCCGCTGCCCACCAGAGCCAGCTCATCTGTGTCGATCAGGTTGGTAACTCCGTACACAACCGCCAGCGTTCCCACAACATTCTCCTTTGCGATAAATCCTGTAACGGCTGCGGCTGCCAGCTGCCATACACCAAATCCAAGAGGAATGAACAGGATGGAGATGGGGTGAGCGATGCTGGCAAGGATAGAGGTGCTCTCCGCTCCCTCCTCCACGAGCTGGAACTGCCAGTTGAAGCTCTGCATGATCTGTACCACTGTGTTGCACACCAGAATGATGGTTCCGGCTTTGATGATGTAGGCTTTTCCCCGCTCCAGCATGGACACGCATGCCCTCTTTAAGCTGGGGAGCTTATACTCCGGAAGCTCGATGATAAAGAAGGATTTCCGGTATTTCTGACCGGTGATCCTCTTCACCAGCAGCGCCCCAAGAAGGACAAGCACTATGCCTACCAGGTACATGGTAGCTGACACCCACCAGGCGTCCGCAAAGAAGGCGCCAGCGAACAGGGCGATGACCGGTATCTTCGCGCCGCAGGGCATGAAGGGCGTGAGCATGGCTGTCGTCCTGCGCTCTCTCTCGTTGCGGATGGTTCTGGATGCCATAACTCCGGGGATGGCGCATCCGGTGCCGATGACCATGGGGATAACCGATTTACCGGAAAGTCCCACTCTCTTGAAAATAGGGTCAAGCACAACCGTGGCCCTGGCCATGTAACCGCAGTCCTCCAGAAGGGCGATGAGGAAGTACATCACCATAACAAGAGGCAGGAAGCCCACGACCGCGCCGACGCCGCCGATGATACCGTCAACAAGGATCGCGTACAGCAGCGGGTTGGCGTTTTCCATCAGTCCGCCGACCCAGCCCTGGAATGTCTCGATCCAGGCTACCAGCCAGTCTGCGATCCAGGTTCCAAGGGTGGTCTGTGATATGTAAAATACAAGGAAAATGATCAGCGCGAAGATCGGGATGCCCACGATCTTGTGGGTGATCACACTGTCGATCTTATCCTGGAAGTTCTTGTCTTTCGTGAAGACCTTCCTCTGCTCCACCTGCTTCACAATGCCATTGACGAAGTCAAATCGCTTCCTGTCCTCGGCCTCCACCTGGGCTTTGTCCTTCAGGTCAATGTCCGCCTCCACATAGGGCGCTTTCTGTCCCGCTCCGCTCAGGGCGGCAGCCTGGGTCACGACCTCCTTCAGGCCCTCGTGGCCGGAGGATGTGGACACGGTCTTGATGACCGGGCATCCCAGCTTCTCGGAGAGAAGCTTTTCATCGATCCTGGTCCCCTTCTTTTCCGTGAGGTCACTCTTGTTGAGAGCCACCACCACCGGAACGCCAAGCTCCAGCAGCTGAGTCGTGAAAAACAGGCTTCGGCTTAAGTTTGTGGCATCCACAATATTGACGATCGCATCGGGGTGCTCATTTTTCACATACCCGCTCGTGATGCTCTCCTCTGAAGTAAATGGCGACATGGAATAGGCCCCCGGCAGGTCCACCGCGACCAGCTCCTCTGATCCGTCGTAATAAGCCTTCCTGATCAGGCTCTCCTTTCGCTCCACCGTAACACCGGCCCAGTTTCCAACGCGCTCGTTTCTGCCTGTCAGCGCATTGTACATGGTTGTCTTTCCGCTGTTAGGATTTCCTGCAAAAGCAATTCTCATAGCACATTTCTCCTCCTTCATCTCTTATTCAATTAGAATAAACTAACTCTTGTGCAGAGCAATTGTAGGCAACTGCTCATTTTTATATTGAAATAGCTTTCGCTAAATCAGTATCAATATTGTATCTGCCATCCTTGATGGAGACGACGCATCCGCCCCGCATCCGGGAGACTACAGTGATGGGCTCGCCGCTGTAGCAGCCAAGGGAAAACAGAAAGGCTTCCAGCTCATCGTCGTCGGTGGCGATCCCCTTCACAATATATTCCCTGCCCTCTTCGGCTTCCAGTAAGGTCATCTGAACCTGCCTCCTCTATATGATCATTTTATTTTTTCGCAAGGCATTTATGACTAACTCATTTTTGCCTCATCTAACAACTGATAGTTTAAACTAACAGTTTGGGTTTGTCAATTCTTTTCTTAAAAATAAATTTTCATCATTTTGCGGTCAAAAAATCCGGTCCTCAATTCCCGGTTTACTCCGCCCCCTTTTTTATGTTATACTACAGGAAACAGGCTTCTCTCTCGCAGTGCGACGGAGGGGGAGGAAAGAGAACCGAGGTGAAACTGATGAGCATAAACACAAACGAGTCCTCCGAAAATTATCTGGAGACGATCCTGATCCTGAGCAAGCAGCATCCCGTTGTCCGCTCTGTGGACATCGCCAATGAGCTGGATTTCAAGAAGTCCAGCGTCAGCGTTGCCATGAAAAAGCTCAGGGAGAGCGGTCACATCCAGGTATCCCCGGAAGGCTATATCACATTGACCGAGTCCGGCCGCAGGATAGCCGACTGTATCTACGAGCGGCACCAGCTTATCTCCTCCTGGCTGATCCGTCTGGGCGTGGACCCGAATGTAGCTGTGGCTGACGCCTGCCGCATGGAGCACGTGATCAGCGCCGAGAGCTTTGAGGCTATCAAAAGGCATATCAAATAAATCTTAAACGAAAAAAGGATATACCTGCTTCCAAAGGCAGGTATATCCTTTTTTAATTCCGTATATCTGCTAAATTCCGGGTATCCGTCCCCGCCAACGCCTACTCCACCCGGAGAGCCGTCACCGGGTCGCTCTTTGCCGCCTTCCTGGAGGGGATCAGACCCCCCAGTAGGGTGAGAAGAATGCTCAGCCCGATGAGGATGACAGCCGGCAGAGGCGACAGCACGGCGCTGACGTCCTCGGACCCGGCCACATAGTGGATCAGCATGTTGCCCGGGATCAGAAGAAGCAGGCTGAGTCCGATGCCGATCAGGCCGGCGCATCCCCCGATGATAAAGGTCTCCGCGTTGAACACCTGGGAGATGTTTCTCCTGGAAGCGCCGATCGCCCGGAGGATGCCGATCTCTTTCTTTCTCTCCAGCACGCTGATGTAGGTGATGACCCCGATCATGATGGAGGAGACAATGAGGGAGATGGCCACAAAGGCGATAAGCACATAACTGATCACATTGACAATGTCCGTGACAGAGCTCATCAGGGTGCCCACCATGTCGGAGTAGGTGATCACCTTCTCGTCCTGCCCCTCCTTCTCCATGCGGCTGTTGTAGTCATCCAATATCCGCACCACCTGGTCCTTACTCTCAAAGTCCTTCGGGTAGATACTGATTCCCGCCGGCTCGTCGAAATCCGCGTAGCCCAGGGTCCGCAGATTGCCCTCGTAGGAGGCCGTCCCCGCGGACTGGAAGGACATGAGCAGCTCCGCCAGCTGGGTCTCATCCATGTTCATCTCAAAGGCGCTCTGAAAGGCCTCCGGATCGATGGAGAGGGCGTTCTGTATGTTCTCCCCGATCTGGGCTGCCGCCCTCTGCATGGCGCTCTCCATGCCGGAGGTGATCTGTCCCATCATGGTCTGGACAGCCGAGGTGATCTGCCCCTCCAGGGCCTGAGCTGTGCCGCTCTCCATGACAGAGGACATGTAGCTCTCCACCGCCCCTGTAAGCTGCTGCTCCAGGGCCTCTGTATCCAGCATGCCCGCCAGGGCCGCCGTCAGCTGCCCCTTGGCTCCTTCCGTCCCCAGATAGGTGAGGAAGCTCTCCCCGATCTTTGAGGGGTCCGGCAGATTGTTATTTGCCGCGTAGGTCTGGTAGCCGGCCGCCAGCTCGCTGGCCAGCTTCTGGAGCTGCTCCTGGGTGATATTGATGTCTACGCCGGAGGGGAAGGTCTCCCCCGCCCACTGTTCCAGGATGGCCTGGGCCTCCCCTGTCTGCAGGTAGGCCGTCAGGTACTCGTCAAATTTCTCCCCGTCTGTCCAGCCATTTGCCTGGGCATAGGACTGATAGCCTGCCAGTATCCTGGAGAGCAGCTCCCGGAGCTGGTCTGTGGTGACGGTGGTCCCGCCGCCGGACTGGATGATGTCCCGGATATTGTCCTCCAGGATTTCCCTGGCCTCCTCCGTGTTCAGGTAGGACACAAAGGCCTCCCCCAGCTTTGTATAGTCTGTGGCCGGGTTCTGGGACGCATAGGCCTGGTAGCCCTCCAGCAGGCCCTGGGCCAGGCTGCCCAGCTGCTCCGGCGTGACGGTCAGATCCATGGCCTGGCCCAGGGAGGACAGGTCAAAGCCCTCCATGGCGGGCAGCTGGGTCTCCACCGCATCCAGGTCGATCATGCCGGACAGGTCCAGAGTCCCGCCGCCTCCGCTTGAGCCGCCTGTCAGGTCAAGGGAGCCGGACAGCCCGGCTGTCATAGCGGAGGAGTCAAAGGAGAAGGCGTTCTGCAGGGCCTCCGCGTCAATGGTAAAGAGGGAGTCCATATCCAACCCCTGGCTGCTCTCCTCCCCGAAGGGCTCACCGGAGAACACGTTCACATTCGGATCCGCGATCTGCTGCTGTACGATCTGGCTGTCCCCAGCCTCCTCCACCAGGTGCTCTGTCAGGGAGGCCGGATAGCCGATGCCGGACTGGAGCATCATGGCGTTGCCGTCCTGTGAGGGCTGCACGATGCCCACCACAGTCAGGTCCTCCCCGTTTTCCACCAGCTCACGGACGTAGGACTGGTCGTCGGACCGGTCCGTCCACACCTGGTACTGGCTGTCGTAGGTGTAGTAATCCGCGCTGTCCACCAGCTTGAAGGTGGTGCCGATGATGTCATCGTAGGAGTAGGTGCCGATATCCTCCGGCGTGTCAATGTTTTCCTCATTCAAAAACTGCTGTATCATCTCATCCAGCTCCAGGGGATCCCGCAGTCCCAGCGTGTAGAGCATCATGTCGCTGATGCTGCCTCCCTGGGTCAGGACCACCACGCACTCATTGTACTTCTCGGGCCATCTGCCCGCCTTCACGTCGTACTGCCCCTCGTAGAGGGAGGCGTTTGCCGGCATCTCGTAAAAGACGTCCGTGCTCATCATGGAGGACATGAGGCTGCTGGAGCTGGAGGAGGAGCCGAACCCCAGGGCGTCAAAGGAGTGGTCCGGGTTCACCTGGCGCACCTGGTCGTCGTTTACGCGGTAGATCTGGGGCGTCACATTGTAGCTGTACTCCACTGCGTTCGTGTAGTCCTCGATGCCGCTCTTCCCGCTGTCAAAGTACTCCTTCAGGGACTTCAGGTCGTTGGAGTCCATCTTGGAAAACATGTCTGTCACCATCTGGATGACATTCACCTCCCCGGAGCTGCCGCCGCTGCCGGAGCCGGTCATCATCATGGAGGACAGGTCAAAGCCTGTGCTCTGGATCTCCAGGGGATACTCTGACAGGGTCTCCTCCTCCATATTCTGGATATAGTCGTTGACTCCCGTGGAGAGGGCCAGGATAAGGGCAATGCCGATGATGCCGATGGAGCCCGCAAAGGAGGTGAGGATGGTCCGGGCCTTCTTGGTCCGCAGGTTGTTGAAGCTGAGGGAGAGGGCTGTGAGGAAGGACATGGACGTCTTGCCCAGGTTTCTGTGCTCCGGCTCCTCCAGCTCCCTCTCATCCACCTCAAAAGGATCCGAGTCCTCCCGGATCTTCCCGTCCCGCAGGCGCACGATGCGGGTGGCGTACTCCTGGGCCAGCTCCGGGTTGTGGGTCACCATGACCACCAGGCGGTCCCGGGCCACCTCCCGCAGAAGATCCATGACCTGCACGCTGGTGTCGCTGTCCAGAGCGCCGGTGGGCTCATCCGCCAGCAGGATATCCGGGTTGTTCACCAGAGCCCTGGCGATGGCCACCCTCTGCATCTGCCCGCCCGAGAGCTGGTTTGGCTTCTTGTGGAGCTGTTCTCCCAGCCCCACCATGGCCAGGGCGTCCGCCGCTCTCTGCCGGCGCTCCGCCTTGCCGATGCCGGATATGGTGAGAGCCAGCTCCACGTTGGCCAGGATGGTCTGATGTCCGATGAGATTGTAGCTCTGGAACACAAAGCCAATGGTGTGATTCCGGTAGGAGTCCCAGTCTCTGTCCTTATATTTCTTCGTGGACACGCCATTAATGATCAGGTCGCCGCTGTCATACCGGTCCAGTCCCCCTATGATGTTGAGAAGCGTGGTCTTTCCGGAGCCGCTGGGCCCCAGGATGGCCACAAATTCGTTATCCCGCAGGTTCAGGCTTACATGGTCCAGCGCCTTCTGCACCAGGCTTCCTGTCCTGTATTCCTTACAGATGTCCTTGATCTGAAGCATGTGTGATCCCGTCTCCTTTTTCCTGTAAATGTCCGCGCGGTGACCTTTGCACAAAAGATCACCGCCCGCGAAAAACAATCCAGTTTCCAGTATAGCGGGCGGCGCTTTTATAGTCAACAGAGCCTGGTATTAAATTTTTATAACCGTTTTTCGCTCATCCTCTCCCTGACCCAGCGAAGGTCCGCCTCCGTGTCCACGGAAAGGCTGTCCGCCCGCTCCACCGGGATCAGCCGAAGCTCTTTTCCGTAGTCCAGAAAACGTAAGGTGTCAATTCCCTCGATCAGCTCCAGCCGCCCCGGGGCGGAGGACTTATAAAAGTCCAGCATTTTTCGGTTGTAGCCGATGATCCCCACATGCTTATAATAGGAAAAAGACACATCACAGAAGGGGTATGGCACCGGCGTCCTGGACATGTAGAGGGCCCGGAAGCTGCCGTCAAAGACCACCTTGATGTTGGAGGAGTGACAGAGCTGGGCCGGGTCCTTCACCCGGGCGATGATGTTGGTGCCGAACTCCACGTCCAGGGGAACCTCGTCCGGCACGGCGGCGTCGATGTTGGCCGGGTCGATGAGGGGTTCATCCCCGTTGATCTGCACGTAGAAGTCCGCCCTCACCTGCTCCGATGCCTCCTGCAGTCTCTCCGCCGCCGTCCGGTGCTCCCGCCCCGTCATGACCACCGGGATCTGAAGGTCTCTGCAGACCTCCTCGATCCGCCTGTCGTCCGTGGCCACCCACACCTGGTCCAGCCGCCGGGCCCTCCTGGCCCTCTCGCAGACCCACCACACCATGGGTCTGCCCTGGATCTCAAGCAGGGGCTTCCCGGGCAGTCTTGTGGACCCGTACCGGGCCGGTATGATGCCTGCTGTCCTCACTCGGTTCTCCCTCCTCTTCTGTCGCCCGCTTCCTTCAGGCTTCGGATCTCCTCTCTCAGCTCCTTCTCCGTCTCTATATACTCCAGCAGCCGCCGCTCTGTGGCTGCCAGAATTCCCTCCAGCATGCAAATCCGCAGCTCCTCCTCCGTCATCCCTTCCACGGAGATGGTCTTTCCCTGGTGGGGAAGCTCTCTCTTTTCCCTGAACTCCTCTGCCATCCTGTTCACCTCGCTTCTCTCTGAATAAAAGTACATCGTATGCCGCGCCTCCCCCTCCCGGATCACGATAGGCTGAAGCTGAAAAAAGCGCTCTCTGCTGCCTGGATCATACATCCTGTACCTTCCCTTTTCATTGAGCCAGAGAACTGGCCCGAGGGCCTCCTCCCCGAGAGGGCGCTCTCCCGGCATGTCCCGCGGAACCTGGTCTCCCCGCAGCAGGAGAAAGGCGCAGGTCTCCGCCTCCCGGTACTCCCGGATGTCCAGGGCGTCCCAGGGCTCTCCCATACACCTGGCCATATTCCGCAGCTGCGCCAGGTTGACCCCCTCTGTCAGGATCCCCTCCATCCCTAAATGTAGCGCCAGACAGAGAGCCATACAGTAAAGGGCATCGTGCTGATAGCTCTCCTCATACTCCGGATTAAAAAGGATCTGTCTGTCAAAAAACCGCCGGATCTGGTTCACCCCTGTGGAGCTGACCGTGCAGACCGTGCCCGGAAGCCGGTCAAAGGCCAGGGGCAGAAGCTCCGAGGGAAAGTTCCCCTCTATGAGCTCCGCCTCGGGAAAGAGGAGGGAGTAGTAGAGGATATCGTCCGGATGGGGCTTGATGCGCACCCGTCGGCCCTCCAGATAGTAGTCAAACAGATGCCGGTAAATGTCGATCTGGCCGTCAAAGGTAAGCTGGCCCAGACTGGCAAACTGCTGGGTGAGAAGGAGCACCTCATCCTCCCGCCCCGAAAGCCTCGGAACCTGGAAAATGCACCGGATCTCCTCCTGCTGCCGCCCGGGCAGTCTGTGGAATTCCTCCATGACCTGAAAATCCTCCGCTCTGGGATCCAAAAAGCCCGGCTCCTGGGCAGCCATGTCGCAGTACTTCTTTGTGATCAGGGGACTGGTGTGGTCGTAAAGTCCGTATTTCTCTATGAGGGCGTACCGCCCCGGCGCGCTCTTTTGGTGAATCTGCGCCAGGACCCAGGGACGGCTCAGAGCCCCGCTGCCGTCCTCGAACATCTCAAAGGAGATGCCCTCTGACAGGAGATAGACCTGCAGGTAGGTGTGGATCCCGGCGATGAGTATCCTCTCAAAGTCCTGTGGCCTGTAGGGAATGCTCCTTGCCAGCTCCTCTCCCACCTGGCGGATGATCTCCTCCTCCGACCCTCTGTAGCCCCCGAACCGGAACAGGTACACTTCATTGAAGAACCTCCTCGTCTCCAGCTCAAAATACCGGGGCATCCTCTCTTTGATGTAGTCCCCCAGTATGAGGACACATTTTCTGTCTCTGTAATACATCTGCCGGTGGACCATACACTCCAGTATCTGGTAGGCCGACAGAGCCTGGTACAGTATCATTGTCTCTCCTCCCATAATCCGGCCTTTTCCATCACCTCCCGCACGGACTCCATCACTGCCTTGTCCTGGGTGGCAAAAAGGTCTCTCCCGAAAATATAGTCTCCAAAATATTGTCTCATCCAGAGAAGGTTTCTGGAAAAATACTGGAAGGGCATGTAGGCGTCATGCCCGGAGATATCCATCATATAGGGGAAGTCCCTGAATATCTCCGTGTAGTCCCTCACAAAATCCAGCGCACCCTCATGGATCTGTCCGTCTCTTGCGTAGTTCTCCACCTCCGGAATGTCGTAGAGGAACCGGCCCTGGCTGTCAAAGCCGAGGAAGGTGGGGGTGGCGGACTGGGTCAGTATCTCAAAGAAGAAGGAGTTAAGCCTCTCATTTTCCTCCTGGTGGGCATCGTGGAGCCCCTTGTTGTGCATGGGGGAAAAGAGGTAGGTCTGCACCTGCCCCCGCTGCATCATGCCTGCCATGTAGGTGTCGTTGACATCCCTCGCGGCCGCCAGAAGACAGTGGATCTTGCAGTCCATGCCATACTCCTCCTCGATCAGATGCCTGACCTGGAGCACATTGTTGCCGGACCAGCCCACGTCCACCACGGCGGCTCTGCGGGCGTCCCCCACCTGCCGTCTCAGGTAGGACTCTATGCAGGCCTGGTCCGCGCTGTAGCAGGAGGCCAGCTCATCCCAGTGCTCCGTCACCAGTCGCCGCACCGCCTTCTCGTTCTCACTGGTTAGGTACTCCTCCTCCCGCAGCCTGTAGGCGGGAAAATATTTTTTCAGAGCCCCGATACCCACTCTATCAAAAAGGATTCCCAGCCTGGACTTGTAGAGAGCCCCGGCCTTGTGGTGGATGATCTGGAGAAGAAAGGGATGCCTGTTCCAGTTCACAGTAGTCTTCACCACGGGAATTCTGGACCAGAGCACATAGGCTGTGGGGAAATCCGGGTACATCTGGCAAAACACCTTCTGGTACAGATCCCCCTCTCTTGCCAGAAACAGGATCTTCTCCAGCCCGCGTGCCCTGGCCTGCTCCATGATCCAGCGGCAAAATCCCATACAGTACAGCCCTGTGTACACATAGCCCACCTCGTACCAGGGTGTGTACCGGTCTCTGCCGTTGTGGAGCTTCGCGTTGACGACGCCCCGGTAGGCGCTGCCCGCCAGGCGGGACATATCCTTTGCCCGGAAGGGCCTTCCGGCCTCGTTCACATTCCTGTACTGCCTCGCCTCGATGCCCCTCTCCCGGGCGGCCTCCACATCGGATCTTGGATGGTCTCCCACATGAAAGATCGCGCCCCTGTATTTCTTTCTCAGGATGTCGAACAGGCCGCCCTTTCTCTTGGTGCAGCTGTAGTCACAGGAGACGAGGATGTCGTCAAATCCCTCGTATCCGCAGGACCGCAGCAGCTCCTCCATCAGCTCCCGGGGCAGATACATGTCCGACACGGCCACCACCGTCTTTCCCCTGGCCTTCACCATGCGGAACACCTCCAGCATATAGGGGTTGGCAAAGCAGAGCTTTCTCTCTGTGAGAAACTCTGTCCTGGCCCCCGACACCGCCTCCACGCCGGTCTCCTCCTCCACCATCTCGTAGATGTCGTACAAGGTCACCTCCCGGCTGCCCCGCAGGAACTCGCTCCTTCTGCGGGCGTCCTCCTCCGCCTTCTTTCGTATCTCGCAGAAGTCCATGATACCCAGCTCCTCACCCACCAGGATAAAGAGGTCTGAGGGCTCGGAAAAGGGGCGCAGGATGAGTGTGTCAAAGACGTCAAAGGAAACCACGTCAAAGGCCAGCATGCTCTTGGCCAGATGGATCGGCAGAGGCCGCCCCACTGCCTCCGACTCAGCCCCTCTCTCCCAGAGGCGCCCGCTGTTGGCGTTCCGGTATTTTTCCAGCGGCGCCCGCCCGGCCGCCTGCTCCGGGAACTCGTGGTACCTTTTCCCGTCAAAGGTGTACTTGAGCTTATATACATAGGCGTCTCCGCCCTTCACCTGGCTGTCCAGATATCGGTCCTCCTCGGTCTGCACCGCAAAACGCCAGCTGCCGCCCTCCCGGGACCGATACAGATTGTAGTGGAGGGCCCCCGGGATCTTCTCCCAGACAAGCAGCAAACCTCCGGACTCCCCCGGGGAGGCCGAAAAAGCATAGCTGCCGTCCCCCTTTTTTTCTCTCCTGTCCTTCCCCGACCCGGTCTCCGCTCCGGGGAACTCCCTGTCATCGGCCCTTCCGCAGCCTCCCTCCGCCTCTCTTACAGAGATCTGCTCCATCAGGTAGTGCTCCTTGTTTTTGACAGCCGTGACAGTCAGCGCCTCGGAGAACTCGCTGTAGCTGCTGCCGTCCAGGGAGACCTTGAACCGGAAAAAGTACATTTTGTCCTCCTCCAGCCCCCGCACCTTGCACACGTGCCTCTTCACCTTCTCCACAAAGCGGTAGTTCAGCCCGTCCCGGGACATATACACATTGTACCAGACCGCCCCCGGCACCCACTCCATGCGCAGCTTCGCGGTCCCCTCCTTCAGCTTCACAAGGACAAGGCTGTGGACCCGGTCCTTCTGGCTGTCCCTGTATTTCACTGCCAGCAGGAGAAGGACGATCCAATGCTTCCACCTTTTCTTCCTGTGCTCTCCCATATGTCCCCGCACATACCGCTCATACTCCCTCTGGATCCTCTCGTTATGGCGGACGATCCTGTCATAGAGCCAGTCCTTCATACTGTATCCCTCGCTTTTCCAGTATCATTTCCACAAATTCCCGCACAGCCCCCTCACCGCCTCTGGCGGAGAGAACGATGGGACAGTAGGCCTTCACCTGCTTGGCCGCGTCCTGAGGGCAGACGGCAAGGCCCACGCACTGCATGGCCTCCAGGTCGTTCAGGTCGTCCCCCATATAGGCCGCCTCCTGGGGGAGGATCTCATTGGTCTCAAGAAATTCCAGAAGGAACGCCCTCTTGTCCTTCACTCCCTGGAAGACGAGAGGGATGGCAAGCTCCTCGGCCCGCTTCCGGACACACTGGCTCTCTCTCCCTGTGAGGATGACGGACTCGATGCCTGCCCTCCTGGCCAGGAGGATCCCCGCCCCGTCCTTGATGCTGAACTTCTTCATCTCCGCTCCCCTGCTGTCCAGATAGACACCCCCGTCCGTCATGGTGCCGTCCACGTCCAGTATGAGATACCGTATTTTCTCCAGATTTTCCATCACCTGCTGCATCTACACCGCCTCCTCGTACAGAGAGGGAGTGAGGAAGGTGACAGGAAGACTTCTCCCCACTTCCCGGATCTCCTCCGCGATCTCTTCATTGTCCGCGCTCCTGGCGCTGTGGTATTCCCCGAAATATCCCTTCATGTAATTGTCCTGCCCCGTACTGTAGCCGTCAAAGCCGGCCAGGGCCGCCTCCTTTGCCCCCAGAAGCCGCATCAGGCGCAAAAGCAGCACCCCGCAGTTCTCCGTGGGACGGCCGTCCTGTGCCAGCCGTCCGTAGCTGACCACATCGTCCTCCTCTCCCACCCCTCTGGTAATGTTGGAGGTGAGGATCACGTGCTCCCGCGGGTTCCGGAAAGCCCGGTAGCTGTCGTACCTCTTGGCGTTGCTGAAGAAGGCGTAGCCTCCCTGCTGTTCCTCAAAGTAGAAATTGGCTGACACAGGGATGGCATCCTTCTCACGGATATAGTCCCGCACCCTGTCCCACTGGTACTCCAGGGACTTTCCCGGCGCCAAAAGGACTGCGGTCCTCCCGGCAAATACCTCCCCCAGGCTCCGGATAGCGGCCTGATCCTGGACCGTGCGGTCCTCGTAGACCCGGTACAGCTTCTCCACAAACCGCTCGTCATAGACACTCTTTTTCTCCTCTGGTATGAGCTGCAGGATGCGGTGCATGTCCCGGGCTGTCAGATTGCCCCTGGAGAGCAGGTACTCCGCGTAGTTTCTGTGGAGGTTCAGTTTGGCGGACAGAAAATATTCCGCCATGTATCCCCAGGGCTCCTTCTCCCTGATGGGCGTGATGCAGGTCTCGATGACATCCAGCACCGGATCCAGGTCGTAGCGCTTCCCGTAGCTTCGGTTCAGATAGTCCATGATCAGCTCCATGCACAGGTTGCCCGGCACCCGCCCCATCCCGTTCAGGGAGGCGTCCAGCACGCAGGATCTCTCCTGGCTCTTGATCTCCAGAAAGGTCTGGGCCAGCAGAAAGGACTGGGCCATATTCTCGTGGAGATGAAGTCCCAGCACGGTTCCCCTGTCCAGGTTGTTCTCGCACAGGGAGCTGATCCGCACCAGCTCTTTTTTGGTCATGGAGCCAAAGGTGTCCACGATGGAGAAGCCGTAGGGCCGAAGCTCCCTCACCTTCTCCAGGAGCCGCAGGAGACTGCTGTCGCTGTAGCCCATGATGTTGATGGGGTTGACAAAGAGGCGGTATCCTTTCTCCATGACCCTTCTGCCAAATTCCAGCCCCTCGTCCACATCGTAGTCGTGAAAGGTGACCCGGATGGCCTCCACAGTACCGTCATTTTCCTCCAGCTTGCGGACATCGTACTTATCGTGGAGGGCCATGAGGACGTAGCCGCCCCGTCCGCCGCCCTCAGGCAGGATCTGCTTAAGCTCCCGCACCGAGTTGAAGAGGGTGCGGTCCTCCCGGTAGGCGCAGTCCCGCAGGAAACCCGCCTCAATGAGGTCTGTCCCGGCCTCCTCCAGCCCCGCCATGATCCTTCGTATGTTCTTCCGCTTAAAGTCCCAGTCATTGATGTACCCCCCGTCTCTGAGGGTACAGTCAAGAAGTCTGATCGTCTCCATCCTGTCTCTCCTTTCTTTCCCTCACAGCGCTCCTGCGCCCCTCCTCCACCCCCTCTGCGCTCTCCTTCTGGAATAAAATCCGGACCGTGAGGAAAAGGAGGCGCACATCCAGCCTGAGGGAGTAGTTGTATATATAGATGAGATCGTACTTGATCTTGTCCTCCGGCCCGGTGTTGTACTTGCCATAGATCTGGGCGTACCCGGTGAGGCCGCCCTTCACCTTCATGCGCTGGGAGAACTCTGGGATAACGCGGGAGTATTCTTCAATAAACTCCCGGCGCTCCGGCCTGGGCCCCACCATGGACATGTCCCCCTTCAGCACATTGACAAGCTGGGGCAGCTCGTCAAAATGCAGGTTCCTTATGATCCGCCCCACCCGGGTGATCCGGCTGTCATTCCTGCTGGCAAGCCTGGCCCCCTCCCGCTCCGCATCCACATGCATGCTCCGGAATTTGAGCATCCGGAAGGGCCTGCCCCCTTCAGTGTACCTGATCTGCCTGTAGAGCACAGGCCCCCCGTCCTCCAGCCGGACGCACAGAGCGATGACCAGCATCAGAGGCGCCGACAGCGCAAGGAGAGCCAGAGCCACCCCTATATCCAGGGCTCTCTTTGCCTTTTTCTGCCCCGCCGTCAGCCCTCCTTTGTGGTACTGGAACAGTACCTTGTCCTGGAGCCGCAGAATACGGGCGTTCTGGGTATAGACATCTATGAGCCCGGGGATGCTGTAGCAGTCCTTTCCCATGATCATGCACTGCTCCAGGATGGCCCCCTTGTCCCCCGGGGGCAGGTCTCCCAGGTACACCGCCTGGTATCCGCCCAGCACCTCCCCCGGCCTTTTGGCCGCCTCCCGGCAGGGGACACTGGCCGCAATGTGAAAATAGCCGTTGATCCGGTTGTTTTTCTCTGTGATCTCCTCCGGTTCCTCCCTCTCCCCGTAGATGAAAAGCGCCCGCTTGTGGGATTGTCCCCGCAGGTACAGGCCAAAGCAGAGGGCCGCCCATGCCATGCCCGCCCCGGACTGCAGGACGAGGAGCAGGAAGAACTCCCCCAGTATCTGCCACATGGAAAGGGAGCTCACCGCGCACATCAGCGCCCCGAAGAAAAGGCTGGCCGCCGCGGCCCCGAAGAACTGACTGTACATGAGATCCAGAAATCTTCGCTGTTCCACATCTCCTGCCTCCAGAATAAGCCAGAACCCCTCCAGAAGGACAAGGTACAGGACCGCCAGGGGAAGAGGCCGCCCATGCCCCAGATCTTCCAGCACCCGAAAGGCTCCAAGAAAGCTGCCCCCAAGGACCAGGAGATGACCGCCCGTCTTCAACGCCCTGAATATAGTGTATCCCTTCCTTCTTTTCTTCATACCTGCCATTTCTTTCTACTCCACATTCACGTCCGTGTCCCAGCAGAAGGAGGCCTCAAATTTTCGCCTTATCCTCCTGTCCCTCAGGAACAAAAGCAGCGGGGCGTAGGCGTCCCGTCCGGAGATCCAGCCCGTCTCCCCCTCCAGGAATTCCGGGAAGCAGCGCATGTAATCCCGGACAAAATCCAAAATTCCCTTCTGGATCCGCCGGATCTCATCCGCATGCTTTTCCTCCCTCCCGTACCGGAACACCACCTCCCCCTCCTCCCCCAGGGCAAAGCCTCTGAGCCCCGGGGAGGGGGAGGTAAACAGAAGCTCCATGTAGAGGTTATGCTTTTCCCCCAGGTTGTGGAATTTCCAGAGATCCCTGTTCTTGCTCTGGGAGAAGAGGTAGCTGTCCATCTGTCCGGAGAAGAAAAAGCCTTCCGCCGTGTCCGGGGAGGCGCTGTACACAGTGGCCGTGCCCGCCAGGGTACCGTAGACCCGGCAGGGCAGCCCCAGAACCTGGCGCAGGAGCACATCCAGGGAGGCGGCCCCGCTTCCGGCCCACCCCACGTCCACCGCCGCCATGGCCGCCGCGCCGGAGGAAAGACCCGCCAGGTATTTCCCGGCCGCCTCCCGCTCTCTCTCGTAGGACGCCTGCACCTCCTCCCACTTAGAGAGGAGAAAATCACGGCACGCTTCGGCCCTGGCGGCGCTTAGCCGCTCCTCCCGTCCCCAGCCCTGCTTCCGGCAGGCCTCCTCCAGGAGAAAGTCCAGCTCCATACTGGCAAAGATCTGACGGATGGAATACCCCTGGTCCGCCTTCTGGAAGAGAAACCTCTGAAAAAAATCGTGCTGATTGACGCCAGACAGAAGCCTGGCGGCCGCGCTCCTGGACCAGAGCACATAGCAGGTATCCTCCCCCGGATAGAGCTGGTCGTACACCTTCTTCAGCACCTCCCCGTCCCGGGAGAGAAACCAGAGCCGGCGGATTCCCCTGTCCCTGACAAACCTGTGTATGAACCGACAGTAGCCAAGGGCCAGGAGACCGCCGTACACGTAGCCGTACTCGTAGAAGGAGGTGTATCTCTTAAGTCCGCTGTGAAGCCGGATGTTGACAAGGCCCGCATACATGCTGCCTGTGACGGCGGACATGTCCCTAGCACGGCAGGGCCGTCCGGCCTCCTGGGGGCCCGGGTACCAAAAGGCCGCAAAGCCGGCCCTCTCTGCCATGCGCACATCCGCGTGGAGATTATCCCCCACGTGGACTGCCCGGCAGTCTCCCCCGTCCGTCCATTTTCTCTCAATGCTCCCTCTTACCTCCTGGTACAGGTCTCCCCTCCACTTGGACCGTCCCTGCTGGCAGGACACAAAGCAGCCGTCAAAGTCCCCCAGCCCCTTCTCCTTCAGGAGCTGCCGGATAAAGTCAGACTCCAGGTACATGTCGCTCACAAGGAGGAGCCGCTTTCCCTCTCCTCTCAGCCGCTCCAGGATGGGGATGAAATAAGGATTGGCCTGACAGTACTGCCTCTCCAGCTCCATCTCCGCCCTCTGTCCCTCTTCCGCGTCCGCCCCTGTCATGGCGGAGAGGATCCTCCAGATCTTTTCCAGGGTCACCTCACCGCTGCCGCCCCGCCTCACATCCTCCTGCCTTGCCAGATGCTCCGCCTCTATCCGAAGATGCCGGAAATCCGGAATGGACAGCCTCATTCCCAGCAGATAGAAAAGATCCGCAGGCTCCCGAAAGGGGCGAAGGAGCAGGGTGTCGAAGACGTCAAAGGATACCAGGTCAAAGGAGAGCAGCAGCTCTGCCGTCTCCTTCCAGGAGGGAAGACCAGTGGCACCCGACTCCGGCAGCCTCAGCCTCCTCCTCTCATAAAAGCCGTATCCGTCCGGAAACCTGAGGCTCTCCTTTCGCCCTCCATAGTAGAGAGCGTTCCACCACAGGAGGCCTGCCGCCGCCCCCACTTTGCCGGCCATCCCCGGATGGTCTTTCCGAAAGCGCTGGTATCTCCCGGCGATCCCCGGCACCCTGCCGGCCAGGAGGCTGTACACCTTCCGTTTTACATTTTCCTGTCTCGTATGCTCCTTCATCCTTCTTACCCCTTCCCTTCTTTTTCCTGCCTGCCCCACTTTGTGTAGGCCGCACACACCTCCCCGGGGGGGCCTTCCATCCGCTGACGGCCTCTCTCGAGCCACAGGGCCCGGGTGCAGTTTTTCCGTATCGTGTCCACCGAGTGGGACACGATCAGGACCGTAGCCCCGCTGTGGATCATCTCCTGGATCCGGCCGGCGCTTTTTTCCCGGAAAAACATATCTCCCACGCTGAGCACCTCGTCCAGTATGAGAATGCCAGGCGTCTCCCTGGCTGTGGCGATGGCAAATCCCAGTCTGGAGACCATGCCGGAGGAAAAATTCTTCACCTTCTGCTCCATAAAGCCCTCCAGCTCCGCAAATTCCACGATCCGCCTGTATTTGCGCCGGATAAATTCCCTGCTGTAGCCCAGAAGAGCGCCGCTTAAATAGACATTCTCCCTGGCTGTCAGCTCCCGGTCAAACCCGGTTCCCAAAGTGAGGAGCTGGATGCTGTCCTGGTCCGCCACCACCCGCCCCTCCGTAGGAAGGAGGGCGCCGGAAATGATTTTCAAAAGGGTGCTCTTTCCGGACCCGTTTGTCCCGATAATGCCCAGTATCTCTCCCCGCCTGACCTCAAAGCTGATGTCGTCCAGGGCGCGTAAAATCCGGGTCTTGTTTTTCCCACGCAGACCTCCTATGACATACTCCTTCAGGCTGGAGGCTCCCTCCAGGGGCACCTTAAAATGCATGCTCACATGCTGCACCGAGATGATCGGCTTTTCCTCTGTTCTCTTCTCCATGACCTCTCACCTGCCTTACAGTTTCTGTATCACCTTGCTCTGACTCCTGCGGAACACAAGCCTCCCGATCCCGTACATGCCGGCTCCCCACACTGCCGTCCGAAGGAGGACGCCAGCCGGGGGGATCCTGCCGTAGAGGATGCAGTCCCTGGCCCCGGCGATGAAGTTGTACACCGGGTTCTGCCAGATCACCGCCTGCATAGTCCCAGGCAGAAGCTCCAGAGGGTAAAACAGGGCGGACAGATACATCCACAGCGTCAGGGCCACTCCGTACAGGTGGCGGATATCCCCGAAAAACACATAGAGGACGGACAGGATATACCCCATGCCCAGGGAGAAAAGGAAGAGAAAAAAGACCAGCACCGGAAAGACAAGCGCGCTCCCCCTCACCGGAATGCGGAACAAAAGGAGCATGACGCCATAGGCTGCCAGGGAGTAGAGAAAATTCACAAAGGCTGTCACCACCCTGGAGAGGGGGAAGACAGACCTGGGCAGCCGGATCTGGAGGATCAGGGCCTGGTTGTCCGCCAGGGCTGTCATAGCCGTGTTGGTGGCCGCAGTGAAAAAGCTCCAGATCACAAACCCGGTCAGATAGTATACCGGATAGTTCTCGATAGACTTTCGGAACATGGTGGAAAAGACCAGGGACAGAACAGCCATGGAGAGGAGCGGACTCAGCACACTCCACAGGATGCCCAGCCTGGAACGGCTGTATTTTCTTTTCATTTCCCTTGTCACCAGCTGCCTCAGCGCAAAGTATGGCTGTCCCTTCATCGCTTCCTTCTCTCTCCCATCTGTTTTCTGTAATACAGAGCGTATTTGTACAGGCGGTTATGCCAGAGATGGCGCCTCACATGTCTCCCGCAGAGGAGAATGGAGCCCTCCATCCAGGCGCTCTCATGGACCGGATCCCTGCGAAGTCCGACCCTGGAAAGGCCCCGTGCCAGAAACCTGTTTTCCCGGATCTGCTCTTCGCTTAAGGGCGCCGCCAGGGTCTGATCCGCATCCAGCACGTCGTCGGAGAAGGCCATGCCCCCGAAGGCCTCCGCCTCCTCCCGGGTAGGGCTTCCCATGAGCCGGGCCAGGTTTCTCTGGGCTGTCCCCGGATCCTGGATATGCCAGTCCAGCGTCCGCTCTGCCAGCTCCTTTCTCTCCTCTCCCGCCTGCTCCTCCACCGCCTCAGTCACACAGGTGAGGAGGGCCCGGTTTTCAGGCCGGCCTTTCTCCCGCACGGGAGCCATCCCCTCCTTTGTCCTCCCGTATCCGACGCACATGCCCTCGGGCTGGCTGAACACGCACTCAAAGAGACTGTTGGAGAAATACACCTTTCTTCTTATCTTTCCATCCGGGCCGAAATAATATGCATGGTAATCCCGGGGATCTGCCTGTTCCGGAATGTGGTACAGCCCGTAGTAAAAGCCCTCCAGCTTCCCTCTGTAGTTCATGGACTCCAAAAGCCGCTTCAGCGTCAGCTGCATACTCCCTGTCCACCCGCTGTCCGCCACAGCGCACCGGACCGGCTCCAGAAATCCCTCCTGGGCGATCCAGGAGGCTGCGGTGTCATAGGCTTTTGCCGCGTGGCTGTACACATACCGCCAGAACAGCTCCCCCTCCAGGAGGCTCTCCCGCAGCCGGAGAATCTCCCGGTAGGGGAGGACCCGGTCCAGCTCCTCACGCATGCCCATCACCTCCGCCGTCCTCTCTGCCTCCTTCTCATCCAGCCCCCCTCTTTTCAGGATTTTCCGCAGTGTGACATCCACTCCTCCCACGCAGACCTGATCCGCTATCTCTCTTTTGTCCATGAGGTGAAAGCAGGGGATCCGAAGCGCATACCTGGAGCAGCAGAAATACCGGCAATCAACAGCAGGCTCCACATCCCTTCCCAAAATCCTGGCAGCCCGGTACATAGGCCAGCCGTCCCTGGCAAGAAAATAGATCCGCCGGATATTTCTCTCTCCGGCGGATCTTAAGATCCACTTTACAAATTCAACCATGGCAGGCGCCAGCACCTCCCGGGCACGATCCCGCACAGTCTCGAGGCGCTCCTCCTCTGTGACAAGACTTCCGTCCATATCCGCTCCTTCCTCTGTCACCTGTCCCCTTATCTCCCCCGGCCAGCTAGTCCGGGTCGGTCTGCAGGCCGCCGTATGAAAGCGCGGCCTGCCGCCTCTTCAGCCATCTTCCCGCTGACCGGGGAATCATCCCTGCGGCCAGGGGACGGAAACGGCAGATCCAGGCCTTGCCCCCTGTGAGCCCCAAAGCCTGAAAGCCCTGGCTGCGAAAACGCATTTCGTCCAGGCGGTAACAGAATTTTCTCTTCTTCCAGCTGTCCGCTCCCTCCCGGTAGCAGATCAGCCTCTCCTGGAGATTATACCCACGGCAGCCCAAAATATGCAGCCTCACAAAAAGCTCATAGTCCTCACATCTCCTGACTCTCTCTGACTCATCATAGAATCCGCACTTTTCAAAAATGCTCCTGCGAAACATGACAGAGGGGTGGATGTAGGGGGAAAAGCAAAGGAAATCCTCCCTCTTGGGCTTCTCCCTCATCAGTCTCTCTCCCCAGATGCCGTCCTCGTCAAAGAGCCAGGCTCCGGTGCCCACAAAGCCGTACTCCTGGTGTTCCTCAAGAAACCGGACCTGCCGCTCAAACCGCTGGGGAAGAAGAAGGTCATCTCCGTCCATCCGGGCGATATATTTCCCCCGGGCCTTCCCGATGCAACAGTTCAGCCCGCTGGCAATACCTCTGTTCTCATCCCCTTCCAGATAAAGGATCCTCGGATCCCTCTTGGCCAGCTGCCGGATCCTCTCCGACACAGCCTCGCAGGAGCCGTCATTGTACAGGAGGAGCTCAAAATCGGAAAAGGTCTGCTCCAGCACAGAGTCCACCGCCTCCTCAAGCTGGCTGAAGGGGTTTGGATTATACACGCTCATGATGACGCTGACTGCGGGTCTTTTTTTCATACTCCGACACTCCTGTAAATTTCTTCCATTTTTTCTCCTGCCCTCTGCCGGGAGAACCGAAGGCTCATCCTTCTTGCTTCCCTGCCCATGTCGCTTCGCAGATCCTCCCTCTGCCACAGCTCTCTGACCGCCTCCGCAAACTCCCGGGGCTGCCGTCCGCTGCACAGGAAGCCGTTCTCCCCCTGGCGGATATACTCTCTCGTCCCCCGGCTGTCTGCTGCCACTACCGGAAGGCCGCAGGCCATAGCCTCCAGAGCCGCCATTCCCAGCCCCTCCCTGAGAGAGGGGAAAAGAAACAAGTCGGCGCCCTGCAGAAGGAAATCCATATCTGCCCGAAAGCCCATGAGCCTCACCCTGTCTTCCAGCCCCCGCCGCCTGACCTCTCTTTCCAGGAAGGGCCGCCAGGGTCCCTCCCCGCAGATCACATACCGGCAGGGGATATCTCCCAGCTCCTCCATGGCTCGCAGGACAGTCTGACAGTTCTTTTCCCGATCCAGGCGGGCCGCTGTCACAAGGCAGTACTCCCCCTCCTTCACACCCATGACCTGTCTCGCCTCCTGCCGTCTGCTCCTGTCCGGGCAGAACCTGTCTGTATCTGTCCCCGTTCCCGGCATGAACGCCACCTGGCCGCCCTTCTTTAAGATAAACCGGCCGGCACAGCTTCTGTCCTCCCTGTTGATAGTCACCAGCACATCTGTCATCCTGGCCAGCGCTCTCTCCACAGGGTAAAAGAGAAACCAGCTTTTCAGAGGCCCACCTTTGTAGAAATGAAAGCCGTGGGCCGTGTAGATCACCTTCACCTCTCTTGCGGAAAGCCAGGCAGCCAGCCGTCCAAGCACACCTCCCACAGGATTGTGGCAGTGCACCACATGGATCTCCTCCCTGCGTATGATGCGGATCAGCTCCACCAGCGCCCGGCAATTTTCCTTTATATGAAAAGGGGACTTCCGGATAGAAACAGGGTGCACCTGGATCTCATTTTCCGTGAAATACTCCTCATCAAAATCATAGTCCTTACTCCCGAAGCCGGACGCATAGTGGATCCTGGCTCCTGCCTTTCGCAGAATGTCCACTGTATTCCTTTCAAACTGCCACAAAAAGCCGCTCACCGTCGTCACAATCAGTACATTCTTCTGTCTCACAGCCCATCTCTCCTTACCCCTGTGTCTCTTTCCTGCTGCGCTATCAGTCTAACATCCTGCCCATGGATATTCCTTATGGTTTTTCTGGAAAAACATATGAAAGCTGGAAATCAAAAAGCAGCAAAAAAATGATGTGATTTTTAAGGGGATACCACTGGCATTTTCCCGCCATCCGTGCTATACTTAGTTTACAGATTTTTACGTAAACTTCTGAGTTTCTCGCTGACAAAGCGCTTTTTGACAGGCAGGAGGTGAACACATATGTCAAACGATGAGCTGCTTCGGTACATAGCGGAGCATATGCTGACTAAGGACGAATTCAGGGCTCTGGAGGGCAATCTGGAAGCTTTGGAAACAAAGATGGCTACCAAGGACGAGCTCAGGGCTCTGGAGGGCAATCTGGAAGCTCTGGAAACAAAGATGGCCACCAAAGATGATCTTAGAGAGACGGAAAACATGATACTCACAGAGGTAGACCGCATCCAGGAACGGTCTGAAGAGCACTACGCAGAGCTCAGCACCCGCATCAGAAATCTGGAAAATAAAGTCGTTGTACGATCAGAGCAAAGCACGATCGCTCTGCTGGTGGATGTCGTTTCTACGTTAAAAACGGATGTCGAATATCTGAAGGCCAAGATCTCGTAACTATTCCCATTATTGTTCTTTCCACTTGTTTTTCCGACATGTGTGTCGTATAATTATTTTACAGACATACGTGTCGGAAAATTTGTGTACAGAAATCACCCATAATTTGACTTACAATGATCAGGGAGGAACCTATATGAACATGCGCGGCGCCCAGACCCGGGAAATGATCAAAAAAAAGTCCCTTGTCCTCTTCTCACAGAAGGGATTTAAGGGAGTGACCATGAAGGATATCTGCGGGATAACCGGACTGAGCCGGGGCGGTCTCTACTGCCACTACAGCAGCACCAGACAGATCTTCCAGGAAATCATAGAGGATCTTATGAAGCAGCAGGAAAATGAATTCCGCGCGAAGATCCAAGCGGGAAAAAGCGCCGCTGCCATACTGGACGATGTTCTGGACCGCTATGAAGCGGAGATGGCAGACAGCTCCTCGTGCCTCTCTCTGGCCATCTATGAATATTTCAGCAGCAGGGAAACGGCCGCCTCCGGGAAAAATCAAAATCCCATCTCCCTCCAGTATCAGCGCTCTGTGGCCATGTGGACGGAGCTGATACAGTACGGCGTGGATCGGGGTGAATTCCGGCAGGTCCACATCCCTGCTGTGTGTGATCTGATCCTCTTTTCCTATCAGGGCGTCCGGATGTACAGTCAGATCGGGCCAGCCAGCCGGTCTCTCCCCTCCCGCATCACAGGGGAAATCCGAAAAATTCTGGTCAGAGATCAGGATGGAGACCAAAAAGGAAAGGACGGGACAGCTCTCATCAGTCCCACCGACGTCATCTCCAGGATTCCCGGCTTTCCTGAAGTGTGCATCACCACCTTCTCACAGGACATGATCGCACAGTTTGTCAGCAATAATCCAGCCCGGATGATCGCATCCCTGAAAACTGCCAACGGGGATCTGCCCGTGTATGAGATATCTGCCGGCGGAAAAAAAGCGGCCCTTTTCCTCTCCCGCGTGGGCGCCCCCGCCTGCGCCGTGGGGCTTGAGGAGGTTATCGCCATGGGCGCAAAGAAAATCATCTTTTTTGGGAGCTGCGGAATTCTGGATGAAGCAAAAACAAAAGGCCGGATCATCCTCCCCTCCTCTGCTCTGCGGGACGAGGGTACCAGTTTCCACTACTGTCCGCCCTCCCCGGAGCTGACCACGCCGGAGCACATACTTTCTTTTATGGAAGAAATCCTGGCAGAGCTGGAAATACCCGGCGTTACCGGAAAAATCTGGACCACAGACGCCATTTACCGGGAGCTTGACTCCCAGGTCGCGCAGAGGCGGGCACAGGGATGTCTGGCGGTGGAAATGGAGTATGCGGCAGCCCTGGCTGTAGCCATCTTCCGCGGGGCAGAGCTCTACCCCTTCTTCTATGGCCTGGACAGCTTTGAGGGGGATAGCTGGCAAATGAAGGACTTGCCGGAATACGGCGTCAAGAGCTGCGGGAAATTCTTCCGCATCGCTCTTGCCTGCGCCGGCCGCCTCGCCTCTGAGAGGTCGTGACCCTGCCGTCCCTTTAACCCTGGCAGCTTTTTAATCCCGCCATACTCTCTTTTACTGGCCGCCTGGCTCCTCCCTCTGGTACTCCAGTATATCGCCAGGCTGGCAGTCCAGCACATCACAGATGGCATCCAACGTAGAGAACCGGATGGCCTTCACCTTCCCTGTCTTTAAGTTGGACAGGTTCACATTGGAGATCCCCACACGCTCGGACAGCTCATTCAGAGACATTTTCCGATCCGCCATCACCCTGTCAAGCCGAAGTATAATGGACATATCTCTCACCTCACAATGTCTCATCCGCTTCCTTCTGAAGCGCAGAGCCGTACTCAAAAATATAGGACAGGCTGATGATCAGGCAGCCCACCAGCACCATTTTCCCGTCCACCAGAGAGACCTGTGCCCTCCCCAGCCCCAGAGCCAAGCACAGCAGCGGCAGGACAAGGGTGTAAATAAGAGAATAAACAACCACAAGCAGACCGATCCCCCGCACTGCCCTGCTGTTTTCCTTCTCAAAGGGCGTCTCTTTTTTCTCCACGTTCCGGAAAATACGCCTCACCAGCCAGAGGATCCAGGTGGTGACAGCGCCAAGCAGCACATACACCGCCATACCCGCCATAAAGCAGAGCTTGGGGGAGCTCTGGGCGGCATAGCTTAGGACTCCCTCCTGGAATTCAATCCTCTGCCCCGCCCCATAGAACGCCACCCCGTAGGTCAGGCCTTCCGCGTCCATCAAAGTCAGACGGAACGAAGACCCGGGCATGGTCCCTATGTAAATGGCCCATATGACTTTTGCCGCCAGGAAAAGAAGGGAGATCCAGAACAGGATGCGAAAGACCATCCCGATCTCACTGCATCTTCTCTTCACTACATTCCCCGGTGTTTCTCTTTCTCCTGTAAAGTTCATATCCAGTTCCTCCTGTATCTATATCGTCTCCTCCACCTCGTTTTGACAGGCCAGCCCTATCCGCAGGATATATCCCAGTATCAGGCAGAGAAGTCCGATCACAAAGGGGACGCCGTCAATTGTAAAAAAATCTCTAAACTGGATAAAAAGTCCCATCTCGATTGTATACCCATCCACAAAAGGAAAAAGAAAGGAGGCCAGCATAAGTCCCGTTCCAGTTATATACATTCCCCAGGGCATCTCTCTCCCGAGCAGTCTTCTGCCCCTATGCATACGCATAAGGATACAGACCAGTACAACTGACCAGACCCATGAAAACAGGGATATAGCCAGCCTCCACAAAAAGACATTCACTCCCAGCTCACTCCACTCATTTCTGATAAATAATTTGGGCAGATCCATAAACGCGGAAAGCGACAATGCTGCCACATAAACCAGCGTCAATACAAGAAGCACCCGAAATCTTCTCCTTCCGCCAACTTCCTTCTCACCGCTGCAGTCCACCCTGATCTTTTCATCCATACACATTTCCTCCTCTCCTGTCTTCTGTCCTTCTCCGCGGTTTTATCCGCCTCGCTCTTTTTATTACCTGCCTTCCTATCTGCTTTCAGCATACCAGTACATTTTATGTTTTGCAATATATTTTTAATGATAATCATTAAAAAGCAGGCCGCCCGGGGAAAATCCCGCGGGCTGACCTGCCTGAAAGGAGAAAATATCTTCACTTATTTATCTTTTGATGTTGAAAGCCCCAAAGCCCGGGTAGACGGCCGCGTCTCCCAGCTCCTCCTCGATCCGCAGGAGCTGGTTGTACTTGGCCACCCGCTCGCTCCTGCTGGGAGCCCCTGTCTTGATCTGGCATGTGTTCATGGCCACTGCCAAGTCTGCGATAGTGGTGTCCTCCGTCTCGCCGGAGCGGTGGGATGAGATGGCCGTGTAGCCAGCCTTGTGGGCCATCTTGATGGCCTCCAGCGTCTCGGACACAGAGCCGATCTGGTTCAGCTTGATGAGGATGGAATTGCCGCATCCAAGGTCAATTCCTTTTTTCAAGCGCTCTGTGTTTGTCACAAAAAGGTCGTCGCCCACAAGCTGCACCCGTCCGCCCAATTCCTCTGTCATCATCTGCCAGCCTTCCCAGTCTTCCTCGTCAAGGCCGTCCTCGATGGAGTAGATGGGGTATTTGTCACACAGGCTCTTCCAGTGGGCTACCAGCTCGGCGGATGTAAATTTCTTTCCGCATTTGGGGAGAACATACTCGCCCTTTGTGCCGCTCTTCCACTCGCTGGACGCCGCGTCCATGGCCAGGACAAAGTCCTTTCCCGGCTCGTACCCGGCCTTGCCCACTGCCCGGAGGATATACTCAATGGCCTCCTCGTCGCTTGCCAGGTCAGGGGCAAATCCACCCTCATCCCCCACAGAGGTAGCCAGGCCGTTCTCCTTCAGGAGCGCTGCCAGGGCGTGGAACACCTCGGTGCACCAGCGCAGCCCCTCCCGGAAGCTGGGGGCTCCGGCAGGCATGATCATAAACTCCTGCACGTCCACTGTGTTGGCCGCGTGAGCGCCGCCGTTCAAAATATTCATCATAGGCACAGGGAGACGGTTGCCTCCTGCCCCGCCCAGGAACTTATAAAGGGGAAGCTCCAGAGCGCAGGCCGCCGCCCTGGCGCAGGCAATGGAGACTGCCAGGATAGCGTTGGCTCCCAGCTTTGACTTGTCCTTTGTGCCGTCCGCCTCGATCATGGCCCTGTCCACAGCGTAAATGTCGGAGGCGTCCATTCCCTTCAGCGCGTTGTTGATCACTGTGTTGATATTTTCCACTGCTCTGGAGACGCCCTTTCCGCCAAACCTTGTCTTGTCCCCGTCCCGCAGCTCCAGCGCCTCAAACTCTCCCGTGGACGCGCCGCTGGGAGCGGATCCCCTCGCGGTAGTGCCGTCCGCCAGATACACCTGGGCCTCCACAGTGGGATTGCCTCTCGAGTCAATGATCTCCCGGCCTGTTACTTTTTCAATTTCTAAAAAATCCATCGTTCCTTCTGTCCTTTCCCATGGGCCTCCCTTTTGCCCTGCCTGCCAAGGAAAAGGGCAAAAGGAGTTGTCCATGATTTATTCACACACAGTTAGTAATAGCTAACCATATGTATCGTACCAGAAGAATGATGGATAATCAATCTCTTATTTGAGAACTTTTCTCAATTATTTTATATGTCTCATTATTCAGTGAAAATAGTGGTCGCCAATACGGATACCGTAATTTCCATTTCCAAAGGAGAGACACCCCTCCACCGGATCACTGCCTGCCAGGGCGTCCGCCGCGGCCTGCAGGGCAGTCTGGGTATAGCTGCCATTTGCCAGGACCTGATCCAGCCATCCGGTCATGGCAGGCCCAAACTGTCCGGACTGGTAGATCACCTCGCGGATAGAGCCCGGATAGGCGCCGCTGTTCACCCGGTTCATGACTACGGCCCCCACGGCCACCTGGCCCTCGTAGGGCTGGTTGCCGGCCTCGCAGAAGATCAGGGCTGCCAGCAGTCTCTGATCCGCCTCTCTGGCCTGCCTCTCGGCTTCCTCTGCCGCCTTCCTGGCCTCCTCCGCCTGTCTGGCAGCTTCCGCCTGGGCCTTCAGCTCCTCTTCTCTCTGTGTCCTGTTCTCCGCGGCGATCTGCACTGCCGACTGTGACAGAGTCTGGGCCATCTCATCCGTCAGCACACTGTCCTCTGCTGTGAGAACGCCGCCGTCTCTCCCCTGGTCAGGCGACATAGCATAGCTGGTAAATCCGGCTGTGCAGAAGGTGCAGGCCGTCATGACAGCCGCGGCACAGAATAGGTTTCTCGTCCTTATTAACTTCATATACTCCTCCTGATTTCCTGCAATATTCTTACATTTGTTTTATATTTATATGTATTTATATGCACTTTATTGCACATGTATTACGAATATTACAAAAATGTTACGCCGGCTATTCTACTATAAACCACCTGGGCTGTCAACTTTTTTATTTCCCATCCGGAGAATTTACCGGTTTTCACCGTAAAACTGCACAATATTTTTCCCAAAAATATAGGAGTTATGATAGACTGGAATAGGAATTTTTGCTTTTCAGAAAGGAAATCATTATGAAATTTGAGAATATTATTTTCGATGTGGACGGAACTTTGTGGGATACCACCAAAACTGTGGCTGACTCATGGAATTACGCGGTGGAGACACTGGGCTATCCCTCTGCTGGCATCACGGGGGAGCAGCTGAAAAATGAGTTCGGAAAGACAATGGACGTGATCGCCGAGGATCTATTCCCCCACCTGCCTGTGTCAGAAAGAGATGTGCTCATGGAGGCCTGCTGCCGCTGGGAGGACGAATTTCTGGAGAGGCTGGATATCCCACCCCTCTACCCGGACGTCCGGGAGACCGTCGCCGCCCTCGCAGGGACCCACAGGCTCTTTATCGTCAGCAACTGCCAGAGCGGCTATATCGAGCTTTTCTTAAGAAAGACCGGCTTGGGGAAATATGTCACAGACATTGAATGCTTTGGCAACACAAAAAAGACAAAGGGGGAGAACATCAGGCTCGTCATGGACAGAAACATCCCCGGCAGCACCTGCTATGTAGGGGATACCGCCGGGGACCAGAAAGCCGCCAAATGGGCTGGGATACCGTTCATCTATGCCTCTTACGGATTTGGCCAGGTGGACGAAGGAGACTGCTTTGCCTCCATCTCCTCCATCCGGGAACTGACGAAGGTGACCGGATAAGGCCCCCGTTCACAGCTAATCACAGCGCCCTGCTAAGCATCAGCTCTGAAGCTGCTTACAGGGCGCTGTGTATGATCAGGCTCCACGCAGGAATGGCGACCACGGACAGGAGGGTGGTAAGTACCACGCACTGGGTGGCAAACTCCTCGTCTCCGTGGTACTTCATAGCCAGGATGGCTGTGGTCGTGCCGGCGGGCATGGCCGCAAGAGTCACAGAGACGCCGGCCACAATGGAGTCAATACCCGCCAGCCAGCACCCCGCAAACACCGCCGCCGGGATAAAGATCAAACGGATAAAGGAATAAAGGGCCGTGGTCTTTGTCAAAATATGGCGCATGTCCGCATCTGTCAGGATGGTGCCGATAAGGATCATGGTAATGGCCGTGGTGCAGCCCCCCACATTGTCAATAGCAGAGCTTAAGAACCCAGGCAGCTTTACCTGGGTCACCATCAGCACGATGCCAATTTCCACCGCTACGATACAGGGGTGTGTCAGCACCTTTTTTACAACCTCTTTCCTGCTGGGGCTCTCTGTAAAATAAGATATCCCCGCTGACCACATGACGATCCGCTGGGGGATCAGATAGACGGAGGCGTACAGAAGGCCGATGGAGCCGTAGAGTCCCTCCGCCACCGGATTTCCGAGAAAGCCTGCATTGGAGCAGACCGTGGCGTACTGGAGGACCATCTTTTTCTCTCTTGGCACCCTCCGGTAAAACACAGCGCTCACAAAGGTACAGAAAATCTGTATCAGTATGGAGATGACAAGGATTTCCAGCTCCGCCACAAACACCGACTTGTCCATGGGCATGTAGAAGGCGGATATGATATTGCAGGGGAGGATCAGATCGATGACAAGGTCCGTCATCATGCCCTTGCCCTCTTTTGTGATAATATTCATTTTTCTCAGGACGACCCCCACAGCCATGAGAAGAAACATCATGACCTGGAGGTCAAAAAGCCCGTCTATCTTCATTTATGCTCATCCTTTTTGCTGTATATCACTCTGTTATGCTCTCCGTCATCCAGCACATGGACGCCGTGGAAGCTCTGGATGTACTGTTTGAACTGGGAATACCCGTAATCCCGCACCTTAAAGTCCCCGAATTTATTCCGTATCCGGTTCCCCAGGACGCTCAGGAAAATGCCGTGTTTCCCGCTGTCCTTGATCTGCTTTAAGATAAACTCCTCAATCTGCTCTCTCCTGCTCTTGTCCTCAAAGAGCGTCACTGTGATCTGGGAGCCGGACTGTATCAGCTTCAGCTTAGGGCAGGATTCCAGGAACCGGGACAGAAGGCTGTATCCATAGCGGCGGACGTCAAAATCCGGGTACAGCTTCACGAGACGGCTTCCCACCTCGCCCAGGCCTGTCTTTCTGTCATCGTTCTGGTTCTCTGTGATGATCCGGATGACCGCCTCCTCGATCTGGCTTCTGTCCACCACGTCGCTGTCTCCCATATTCTCCTCCATGAGGAGCTCCAGCACAGTGAAAATGTCGCAGGCCTTGCGGAAGGGAGCCGGCGTCTTGTTTTCGCCCATCCCGATCACAGTCTTACCGCTCTCCCTCAGACGGCTGGCCAGCTTAGTAAAGTCGCTGTCGCTGGACACAAGGCAGAAGCCCTCCAGCTCACTCGTATACAGCATGTCCATGGCATCAATGATCATGGCTGAGTCCGTGGCGTTTTTCCCGTGGGTATAGCTGAACTGCTGGATGGGTGTGATAGAGTTGTTGAGAAGCTCATCCTTCCACCCTGAATTGTTGGTGCTGGTCCAGTCCCCGTAAATCCTTTTGTATGTCACTTTCCCATATTTTGAAAGCTCATCCAGGATGGGCTCAATGTACCTGGATGATACATTGTCCGCATCGATGAGCAGCGCAAATCTGTCCTCCACGCCTGTTACCTCCCATTAAATCTTTCCGTTCTGAATAACACATTCTTATTTATTATAGCAGAATTTTCCGGTCATACATAGTAAAATATAATGAAAAACGTTTTCGGCAAAAACACTTCAAGCCGCTCTTGTCATCTGGTTTTGAATACTATATAATGGGTATATTGAGGTGGTGAAACTATGACAATTGATACAAAAGATATGCTGAACAGTATCCTGCAGAGCCTCTCCCGCATCGACTACGTGAAGCCCCAGGATATTCCGAATATTGACCTGTACATGGATCAGGTCACAACCTTTATGGAGAGCCAGCTTGGCTCCACCCGCCGGCACGGCGAGGACAAGATCCTGACAAAGACCATGATCAACAACTACGCAAAGAACAATCTTCTTCCCCCTCCGGTGAAGAAGAAATACTCAAAGGAGCATGTGCTGGTCCTGATCTTTATCTACTATTTTAAAAATATCCTCTCCATCAAAGATATCGAGACGCTCCTTGTGCCTCTCACGGAGAAATATTTTCACAATGGGGAGGACTTTGACATCACATCCGTTTACGAGGAGGTATGCAGTCTGGAGAAATCCAGGATCGACCAGCTGGCAAAGGATATCGCGAAAATGTACAATACATCTGCCGAGACCTTCCAGGACGCGCCAGAGGAGGATCAGGAGTCGCTGCAGCTCTTCTCTTTCATCTGCAGCCTTGCCTTTGATGTCTATGTAAAAAAACTCCTCATGGAAAAGCTGATCGATCAGCTCCCCGGCTCTGAGGAGAAGAAATAGCATATTATCAGTGCACCTACGCAAAAGAAGATTGCCTCGGGCAATCTTCTTTTTTATCTATTCTTCTTTTTTGTTGATCCTCTCAAACACCATGTCGTACCCATCGTTCCCGTAGTTGAGAGAGCGGTTCACCCTGCTGATAGTGGCAGTGGAGGCCCCGGTCTTGTCCGCGATCTCCAGGTAAGTCTTGTGGTCCCGCAGCATCTTGGCAACCTCAAATCTCTGGGACAGGGAGAGCAGCTCGTTGATGGTACAGATATCTTCAAAAAATATATAACACTCTTCTTTATCTTTCAGACTCAGTATAGCGCTAAACAGATAGTCCACCGCCTCGGTTCTGATTTTTTTGCTCATATTTATTCTCTCCTCCGAAACGAAATTCATTATGCGTATATTTTAGCACACTAAATTCATAAAGTCCATAGGGAGGCCGGAATATTTTCCCTTCGGGTATTTTGCCCTATATTTTATCCGCTATTTGCGGGCCCTGCGCTTCAGCACGGACATCAGCCTGTCAAAGGATGTATTGGCCACCAGCTCCTCCGGGAAGTCTGCCTCAGCGAGAAGCCTTTCCGAGTACTCTGTGTTCACGATGTCCACATCCACGTGGGCATCGCTGCCAAGTGTCACCATTGTGCCGTATTTCTTGCAGCAGCGCAGCATTTCCAGAGCGTTTCCATAGGTGTTTTCCCGGAAGCCGCCCGGCCGGAGGGAGGAATTGTTGATCTCCAGGAGCGTCCCTGTCTCCCTGGCTGTCCTGGCAAGGATGTCATAGTCCGGTCCGTACCGTCCATCGTCGGGGTGGCCGATAATGTCGATATAGTCCTTCCTCATGGCATTGACGTAGGCTCTTGTATTCTCCTCCCTGCCGCTTGTCTTTCCATAGCAGGGCGGATGGATACTGGCCACCGCTATGTCAAGAGACCGGATCGTCTCCTCCGGCAGATCCACCGTGCCATTCTCATCCAGTATGTTCAGTTCCACACCGAAGAGCAGCCTGAGATTTCCCAGCTTCCTGGGAACCACCTTCAGGTTCTGGAAATAGTACAGGCCGCAGGTTCCGGGCATCTTGGGCGCGTGCTCCGTGATAGCAAGTCCCTCCAGCCCTTTACTTTCAGCCATGGAAGCCATCTCCCGGATCGTGTTGTAAGCATGGCCGCTGGCAATGGTGTGGGTGTGGGTATCAATCTTAATTTCCATCTCTTCCTCCTTATCATCTGCTCTCGCTTATGTCTGTTTTTCTCCGTTCGGATCAGGTATAAATTTCTTCTGTCCGGTAATCATTATAACGTATCCATTTTTATTTAGCAAATAAAGGAGGTCCCAGTCACATGAGCAGAAAAGAAAAGAAGGCCGTATCACAGAAGAGGGAGGACCTGGACAACCAGTCAATCATCGACTCCTGCGACTATATATCGGGCGCCGCCTCGGCCGGCGACTGCACCGGACTGATCCCTTCCGAGCCCGTCTCGGAGGCGGAGCGGGAGTCCTACCAGGACCTGTACGCCTACCAGTATCTCCCACCTAAATTTCCCCCAAAGAAAAAATAGGGAAACACATCCTCCTTTTTCCGCATATAGTAAGGAAAAAAGGACTGTATTATTATGGCAAATCAGACACTTGTCCCGGTGAGCGGTGTGATCCAGCGCATCACGCCTCTCTCCGGAGACTGCTGCTCCCTGCAGGTCTCAATCGTGAACAACAGCGGGGTATCCAACTTTATCGTCAGCCCCTCCACCTACGTCATCCAGGAGGTTCATCTGCGGGCCGGCATGCTGGTAACCGCCTTCTACGACAGCGATCTGGCGATCCCTCTCGTGTATCCGCCGGAGTACCAGGCCGTCATCATCGGCCGGAAGAATGCCAACGAGACGATCTACGCCGGCTGGTTTGACGGAGACCTGTTGGCTGTGGACCAGTCGCTGAAGCTGAATGTGGGACCCTCCACCCAGATCATGACATCCAACGGGCAGAGGTTTAACTGCAGCCTGGACGGACAGCTCCTCATCGTCTACTACTCCGCCGCCACTATGAGCATACCGCCCCAGACCACACCCAGGCGGATCATTGTCGTGTGTTAGCACTTTTCCTCCTTCCGCATATACTAAACCACCAGAATTTTTAAGGAGGATTTTATGAAAAAGCGTCTGTTTACTGTACTGCTTGCCGCCGTCCTGGCTCTTGCAGCCCTGGCCGGCTGTTCATCCGGTAAAGACGATGGCACCGCTGCCTCCGGCCAGGCCGGCGGCAGCGAAAAAAAGTCCACAAAGGTAGTGCTGAACGAGGTGGCACACTCCATCTTCTATGCGCCCATGTACGTGGCCATCGAGGAGGGATACTTTGAGGAGGAAGGCATACAGGTAGAGCTGGTCAACGGCTTTGGAGCCGACAAGACCATGACCGCCGTCCTCTCCGGTGAGGCAGATATCGGCTTCATGGGGTCAGAGGCCTCCATCTACACCTACAACGAGGGAGCGGGCGACTATGTGGTCAACTTCGCCCAGCTGACCCAGCGGGCCGGCAACTTCCTGGTGGCCCGGGAGCCTGTGGAGGATTTCTCATGGGAGGACCTGAAGGGTCACCTTGTTCTCGGGGGAAGAAAGGGCGGCATGCCGGAGATGGTGTTTGAGTATATCCTGCGCCAGAACGGCATAGATCCGCAGAGCGACCTGACCATCGACCAGAGCATTGATTTCGGCTCCACCGCGGCGGCCTTTGCCGGCGGTCAGGGAGATTTCACGGTCGAGTTCGAACCGGGAGCCACCAGCCTGGAGCAGGAGGGAAAGGGCTATGTGGTAGCCTCCCTTGGCACAGACAGCGGCTATGTCCCCTACACCGCCTTCTCCGCGAAGAAGAGCTATATAGAGGAGAACCCGGATGTGATCCAGGGCTTTACCAACGCCCTCCAGAAGGGCATGGACTATGTGCAGGGCCACACTCCGGAGGAGATCGCAGGTATCATCGCGCCTCAGTTTGAGGAGACAGACCTGGATACCATCACCACCATTGTGACCCGCTACTATGACCAGGACACCTGGGCTGACAATCTGGTCTTCTCCGAGGACAGCTTTGACCTTCTCCAGGATATCCTGGAGGATGCAGGCGAGCTGGAAAAGCGAGCCCCCTACGAGGACCTTGTAACCACAAGGTTCGCCCAGGAGGCAGCCAGATAGTGACCATCCTGCTTGCAGGCTGATCATATATATCGCCGTTCCTTTCGCGCCGCTTTGGCGCAGGGCGGCCGGGCAGGAGGCATCCTTTTGATGCCCCTGCCCTTTTCTACGTTTCTGAAGAAAATCTTAGGACTTTATAAAGCTTCTGTGTCTTTGCTTGCATCCCGCCCTCATACATTATAGAATAGTCCTGTTATAAGGAGGTATACATATGAACGGCAAATCATACAGTGACTTTTTTGGCGACGACTTCGAGGTAGTCTACGAGGAGGATCTGCCCGAAATCAATATAAACGATGATGACAATGATGACGAAGATGAGGAGTACGGCGATCGCAGCCGGGGCTCTTCCGCAAGCCGGAAGAGCAGGCGCTCCGGCTCCGGAAAAGACAAAAGAGAGCGCTCCGGCAGGGACGGCCAGGAGGACGGAAGGAGCAGGTCCCGCTCCAGGAGCAGGCACAGCGTCCTCTCCCCCGTCAAAAAGACAGCCCAGACAGGGGCCCGGGCTGCGGCCCGTCTGATACAGATGGTCTGTAAGACAGCCTCCCTTGTGCTGATCGCAGTGATCACATTGATCCTGGGCTCCCACTTTCTGGAGGGGCTCTTCACCTACGGCAACCCGGCCGCGGCCGTGGGTGAGAAGAATTATACGATGGCAGCCTACGCCGCCTTTGCCCTCTTCCTCCTGCTCTTTGAAATCATCTCTTTCCTCTGGGCCCTGACCGGCCCCCGGGTGGCAAGAGATGGCAGACGCAGCTTCCAGAGCGACACAGGCAGAGGCATGTTCTCCTTCATTCTGGTGGGTGCCGGCTCCGTCCTGGCCTATGTACTGGCAGGCCTTATCCCCGGATCCCCTGCGCCTCTTAGAGGACTTTCGGGAGCTGTGGACATCTACGGCTCTCTCTCCGGCACACTGGTGCCCCTGTGCATCGCGGGCGTCATAAGCTGCATACTCCGGAAGCTTTTCTCCCGATAGCCCGTAGAGCTGACGCATAATATGCGTCAGCTCAGACTGTAGACAAAGGTGGTGCTGGAGCCCTAGCTCCAGCACCACTCTTTTTGCCAAAATGCCAACTCCCATATTT